>CAVEIF010000014.1:0-30140 GCA_963615835.1 Coprococcus eutactus
GGACGCTATGTGAAGACGGAGTACCGCACCTCGAGCGGAAGGATAGACATCACCATCGACACGGACCGCTATGTCTACGTCATGGAACTGAAGATGGACCAGTCGCCGGAAGTGGCTCTCGAGCAGATAGAGGAAAAAGGCTATGCACAGCCATTCCTTGCATCCGGCAAGCAGATCATAAAGCTCGGGGTCAACTTCTCCTCCGAGACCCGCACCATAGACGGCTGGAAGATGGTCTGATAAAGACGGGATCTTTCTTAAAGAACCAGAATTCTATAATTTTCTGCTACCACATAACAGACAGGTCGGAGATTTTTCTACGCAGTCGCTTCGCGACCCTATACGGGCAAATGCTTCGAAAAATCTCCGACCTATCTAGATGCAGAAGAATACTGAAGATTAAATGGTACTCTTTAATAATAATTATTTATTAAGGATAGCAACCACATTAGCCTCGACTATATCGCTGCTGTTAAGATGCTCAAGGTCGAATCCGTTGGATGTGTAATCCTTAAGTATCTCATTCCATGTCGTTCCGCTAAGTTTCCAATAAGCGAGAAGTCCGTCCGAACTTGCGGATACGCTGTAAGGATTAGCCGCTATCTGCTCCGCAGTCCTGGCCACGCTCCATACCCTGACCTCGGCAAGACAGCCGTTGAGCCAACGGCTCTGTCCATATTGACCTATGAGAAAATCATGATATTTTCCTTCTCCGTTGTTGACCTGAGTAAGATTGATGGTCGTCGAAGAGCAGTTGGTGTTCGTCTCATGAGCGGTGCCGTCAACATATACGGTGGCGGTGCCGGAACTGAAGACAAGCGCCACGTGATGCCACTGGTCGAGTGTAATCTCCTGGGAATTAAGCTCAACTGAGCCAACCTGGCAATTGATTTTTCCCTTTGTAGGAGCGCTGGTGTCAGTCCCGTTCGTGTGATTGAGACGCATCCCGAAATAATCAGGATTGCCGAGAAGCTGATTCAGGAAATTCTTCCCGTTACCATCTCCCCAAGGAACCTGATGGTTGAAACGCACAAGGCATTCGAGAGTAATCTCGGACATGGATGTAAAGTCATATTTGCTCGAATAGGCATAACCTTTCGTTGTGTTGGTGTTGTTGATGGAGAAACGGAGATTGGCATGTGTTCCTTCGTCTCCGTTGCCATATCCCTCACCCAGATCAAGACCCCAGGCGGCAGGGATGGTATTGTACTTCAAAGTCTTTATCTGTCCTGCCTTGAATACGAGATCGCTGCCGAGATCGAGCGTTTTTTTCACCCCGTTGACGGAGATGGAAAGCGTGAATCCCTCCGCCGCAGTATGAGGTTTAATGACCATGTAGAACGTGGCTGAGCCGCCCTTGGCTATGGCCGCGCCGCCGTCAACAGACAGATTCGCCGTATTGGACACTGAAGTCCCGTCAGTATAAACAGGATCTGTCGAAGAGCAATCAATATAAAACTGCCCGTTTACAGCTTCCGTCGATGTGAAACTGACGGACGATACGGTGAACGGTTCATCAAGAGTGTTCGCCACTTCGACAGCCACCACGGAAGAAAGATGACTCATCACGACGGAAGGCTTCTCTTCCGAGCCCACATTCTCCGCTATTCCATAAAGCGGACACGCATCGCCCGAAAGATGAGACTTGGAGTTGTTTCCGCTCTGCTTCTGGTTGGCGCCGGCTTCACTTCCTATGCATATGGAACCTGACTTCCCTAACGGAGTGGAAATATCTGACGAATAAGGATATATGGCAAACCAATCGTAAGATTTACCCTCTTCGAGGTCTTCAGCGAGATTGCCTGAAAATACGCCTTCGAGCGCTTCGTCCACGGTGAATTTGCCGTCATTAAGATAAGAGTCCGTTCCTGCGACGGCGTGAAAAAGGTTGATGGCATCGCCTTCGTTCCAAGCGGTTCCCAGACCGTTGTTGGCCGTCTTGGTTATCGCGGCGGCGATTTGAAAAGTTTTTTCGGTTACGGAAGGTTGTTCTTCTGAAAGCCTGGTTTCAGTGCATGAAATCATGGCAGGTAACGCCAATACTACCCCCCCCACATAGATATAAACAAATGTCTTTTCATAAGCCGGATAATTAAAAGATTAGAAATGAATCCACATCTTCTTCGGTCCAATCCTCTATGGACATCGGTCCCGCATTCAGCGAGCTTAAGGCGAAAACGCCCTGCGTTTCAAGGTACACGACAGCCACATCGGGCGCGTCATACCGTTTTTTGGTTACTTTCATGTTTTTTTGTTTTTATGTTAAACATTTATGCTCTATTGATTGCCGCAAGGCTTACGGCATATCATAGGACGGAGGGACACTTTCCGCCGCCCACGACCTGTTCGGCTCGGGTCCCATCACGAATTCCAGTCTGCCGCCGCGCATAAGTTCATCATGGGTGAACCAACAGCGGTCAAGAGGCTTTCCGTCCAGTTTCGCGCTCTGTATATACTTGTGTTCAGGACTGTAGTCATGCGCGATGACCGTAAAGGTCCTGCCATTACGAAGATCTATCTCCGCCCTCTCGAATACGGGACTTCCTATCACATACATCGGAAGACCCGGTGTTACAGGATAGAAACCAAGTTGCGAGAACACGACAAAAGCCGACATACCTCCGCCGTCCTCGTCTCCGGGAAGTCCTATAAGGTCATTGCGGAACCATTCGGACAGGAGAGTACGTATCTTTTTCTGTGTTTTCCATGGTTGCCCCGCATAGCAGTACAGATATGGAATATGGCAGGCAGGTTCATTACCCATGCAGAACTGGCCCACTATGCCGGTATGATCGGGCATGCGGTTATAGATACCAAGCTTCCACATCGGAATGGTCTCCGAGAACATCCTGTCGAGTTCACTCACGAATTTCTCCTTTCCTCCGATAAGAGATACGAGATCCGCTATGTTCTGCTGCACCTCCCAGCGGAAAAGCCAGCCGTTGTTCTCTCCGTAATACTGTCTCCCGCCTCCCGGGCCTCCAGTCGAATAATCCACGTCCGGGATGAAACTGCCGTCCGCGTGACGCGGGTGAAAGAATCCTGTTTCAGGATTGAAAATAGTACGATAATCAAGACCTCTCTGTGTAAAGAAAGCATATTCGTTCTCCTTTCCGAGCGCCTTGGCAAGACGACCCAAAGCCCAGCAGTCATAAGCCGTGCCCAGAGTTACGGTTACGTTCTGCCGCCGCTCCCACGACTGATCGACCTCCGGAACCGTCTCCGGTTCATCTTGACGCAGAGCCGGGAACCACCCGTGTTCCCAATAAAAACGGTCAAGCACTCCTGCCGGAGTATCCCTCCACGGAATCAAAGTCTTCTCCGTCAAGCCTTTGCTTGCAGCCTCCAGAGCACCCTCGGCATCAAAACCACGGAGCCCCTTCCAATAAGCGTCCGCCACGGAAGCTATGGCGTGGTTGCAGTTCATGCGGCGGGTGTCTCCTACCGCTTCGGGGAAAGTGGGCATCCACATGTTCCGCATCTGACGGGCCATCGTAACATAGGAATCAAGCATGGCCTCCTCCATTTCCGGCTCGATTATAACCCTTAAAGGATGCGCCGCTATATATGTGTCCCATATCCAATCATCGTTATAGAAAGGCTTCGCGCCGCTCTCATGCACCCTGCCGTCAAACGGAGAATAATACCGTCCGCCTTCATCCATGCAGATCATCCTTTCGTATGTCCTGTACAAGGAAGTGTAAAATACTGACTTGGCGTTTTCATCGATTCCCTTGACCTTTATGCGTGAAAGAGTCTCATTCCAGAGCTTCCGTCCCTCACGTGCCACCAGGCGGACGTCGAAACCCGGGATTTCGCGTTCAAGATTGGCCTTCGCCTGATTCTCGTCTATATAAGAGACTCCGTACTTCAGAGACACCCTGCGCGTTCCTTTGGGAAAAGTCATCACGGCATAAGACCTGGCTCCGTCCCTGTCCACAGAGACCGCAGCAGGTGCCACGTCGGTCTGGGCATAGGCATATATTTTTGTAGGCCAATTCCCTATCTGTTCATATCCGCTGACGGAAGAATCTCCCGCAGATAGTTCTCCTTTATAAGAGACGAACACGATAGACGGAGAAGACCCTGCGGTGAAAGTAAAATCATATATGGCGGATTGATGAGAAGGAGCATAAGAGAGCTTCACTCCCCCATCGTCAAGGGTAACCTCATAACTGTAGGGAGTAAGTTTTTCGTTGTCAAAAGAATACCTTTTCTCATGCTGAGCCTCTCCAGAAAACGGATATATCCTGAAAGCCGTCTCCTCCCTATGCTTCACGGTAATCACCGGAAGCCCGTCAAGACTCTCGGCCGCGTGGTCTTCTCTGACCGGATACACGCGCACCATGCTGTTGGGCAGATGCACAGTGGGTCTTGAAGGCTGAAGAAGTATCGATATGTTTCCCATCGTAGGATTCACGTAGTCCACTGGCGTCTTTTCTCCCTTACAGGACACCGCGACAGCGAGGATCGCGAAAATTGAAAAAATGTTGGTCCTTATATTCATCGGCATAAGCGTATCAAAACTATAAAAATCATTGTTGACAAATATCACATGTCATGCAGTTTCACCTGAACATGTTGTTGTTTTTCAGGATGTCAGAATAGGTAAAATCGGGCTCCGAGCCCAGAAGCGACACATATTGGGAAACGAACGCGTCATAGGCGGATTTCGAAAGGCCCTTCTGCCCGAGAGCATAAAGCGCCTGACACTTCACCGCCACGGCGTTTTCATCTATGGCATCATGCAAAAGCACTATGTCGGCAAGTTTCACCTGCATGACAAGTCCATCGCGTCCGCTTCCCCCTCCTGTCTTGAACAGAAAATCAGAAAGCCTCAGCGTAAGATCATTTTTGAATTCCGTGAGACAATAGTACGAAAGGTCCGGCAGAAGCGGGCCCAGCGAGCCGATGGCCACTACATCCTTCACGCGCGAAAGACGCATCGCCTCAACAAGGGCCAGATAATCGCAGTAAACCCCGTTTGAAAGAGAAAAATCCACATAGCCCTCACGGCTGTCAAGCCTGATGTCTCCCACTTTCATAAGTATCGCACGAAGTTTCGAAAGATTCACCCTGCGGTTATTCAATGCCTTGGCATGTTCCATATACGGCCAGAAAGCCGCATCAAGCACCGCGTTGCCCAAACCCTTCCCGTCTTTCCCGTAACGGAGGATTATGAATGAAAGTACGCCCTTAAGGACGGGAGAAAACTCTCCGGTAATGTCATTCCCTTTGGAATCAATCACTTGAAACCCTCCCAGAAGACGGATAAAGGACTTGCCGACGCTTATGGTTTCAACTACGGGATAAAGCCCCCCGGCATCTGCATTCCCCTTGGCGGACCACCTCATCACAAGACATATCACCGCACCCGAAACAAGAACAATCGCAGCGATGAGGAGTATCCACGGAAAAGACTTATGTCCGACTATGATATCCGACAGATGTAGAGGAGGATATGCCATGGTGTATATCGACACCTCGTACCCGCTGTCCCCCTGCGGTTGGGTAAGGACAGCAAATAACGAATCTCTCCGCTCGCCGCCACGGAATATGTGACAATATGAAGACAGATCATGAAACTTGAACGGAAGAGCCTCGGCAAAGCACTCCACATCTCCCGTTTTCACATCTATCCTCGCAAGTCTGACTTCAGAATTGAAACGTTCGTTGTCGAAAATGAGAGAATAGAAGCAGGAGTCCGCCTCATCAGGCACGAATGAAGAAGAAAACACGAATTGGGACACATCGTCCGGACGCGATATGCTCGCAAGGGTGTCGCAGCTACCCGTAACGGTATCGACACGCAGGATGTCATACAGGTTATGAGGGTCCTCTTCCTGAAGACCGGAACGGCTTCCGTATCCTCCGGCCACAAGCAGCGAACCGTCATATTCGCCGGCCGCACACAGATAACGCGGTGTCATGGCTGTCCTGATGGACGTCCACCCGCCGTTCCCGTTTAAATCGAATGCATGCAGTTCGTTATAAAACCTGTGCATCCCGTAGCCGCCTATGAAGAAGACCGTACGCAGGGAATCGTTGAACCAGACTCCCGAATGATTGGATATGGGAAGTATCGTCCCTTCACCCTTGGCGGACCACCTGTCACTGACCAGGTCGTATGTCTGTATGCCGGAAAGCTTGGACGTCGCGGTAAAAAGCATGTCATCCTCTCCATCGTGAATCAATACGGCTCCGGCATCTACGGGCATCGTTCCCGAAAGCGACTTGTGCATTACGGCATGACCGTCGTGCGTATCATATACCGTAAGCAGAGAATCACTGGCGATATAGATGTCAGACCCATCTGAAGAATATGCAAGACCTATCTCGGAGACCGGCAGATTGAAAACCTTCTGTCTCGACCACTTTGAATGTCTGTCTATCTTCCAGACGGCATTTTTCACACACGCCTTTTTATTATGGACTATGTCAAACACCGCGTTTTCACCGTGTCTTGACATGGGCCAATCAGCAATGACCTTCCCGCTTCCATTGCGCAAAACCACATTCTTGATCGTAAAACGAGGAATATCGGTAGTAAAATACCTGTCATTGTCTATGCACCCGAAAAGGAGCTTGAACTTGCCGAGCGAGCAATCGGACACGCCTACTACGACTTCCGCAGAATCCACGCTGCACACGAAGCAATCCGCTCCCGGAGCGATGGACACCTTGACATGATGTTCGGCACAACCGTCCTCCATATCCATCTCGACATTGTTGAGCACGTCTTCATTGTTTCCGAAAATGAAACTGTAACGGCCGGCATTGTGATTGGAACAGAAGTCAAGATGATTGAGTCTGTCATCTATGAACCGGAAAATGTACCCGAACGAAAAGCCGTACCTTATCTTCAGGTCAAATTCTATGGAAAACCCCTTTTCCGCACTTACGGAACTGTTCGGAGTGAGATTAAGGGATGTGCGTTCATCCTGCGTCACTTCATAAGACTTGAAAGACAAGCCGTAAGATATACCCCCCCCCATTTCATAAAAATCTTCGGCGAAGGAGGTGATACAAGCCAAAAACAACGCGGCAGAAAATGCAAATCCCTTAAATTTCATTCTCTAAAATTAGATATTATTTTGATCCCGACCACAATTTATTGAGCTCTTCAAAAAGGGATTTCAGCTTGTCAGCCCTTTCCTGAATAAGAACCCCGTTAGAATCAAAAAGATACCAGCCGTGAGTGAAGTCAAATCCGTACAGTCGGTTGGAGATCACCTGACTCTTGAGATCGTCGATATGGGATGCTGTATATTCATCTCCCACATTCTCCGCCCACAAATGGTCGTCATGACCCTTCGCGCGAAGATATTTCGCGATCCTCGTTATCTCGGACTTGTTTTCAGAGCCCGGGCCAAGTCCCGTATATTCAACGAATTCACCGTTTTCAGCCGCCCAATCCAGCAGGAAGTCTGAATCATTCATTATCCTGATGGCTCCGTTACCGCCGTCGTTCGAATTGATGGCCGCCTTCCAGTCGGCATCGGAATATTGGACACCGGGAACATTCACCAGGATGTGCTTACCGGTCCCCTTCAGCAACTCCTTATAATAGTCAAGTATTTCTATGACTTTCTCACGTTTGGAGTCCCTGTACCATGTAAGGACATCCTCCCAATAATTTCCTTTCTTCGCTCCGGGCTGATACACGGTGACATCGTCCCATGAACCGAAAGAAGTGTTCCATTTCGTGTTCGCAAGCGCTATGGAAGAATATTTCTCCTTCATTTTCGCCCTGAAATCCTTTACGGCGTTCTCATCATAGCACCAGAATTTCTCTTCCGAATACCCGAAGGTCCATGCCGGAGGATAAATGGGTTCTCCCGCCATTCCGAGAGCCGGCTCTATATAGTCTATGCTGTCCCAGACGCCCGCCGCCTTCATCTTCGCGAACATCACGTCCGTTTTAGACTTCACTATGTCCATAAAACCGGGATACCAGTATGACAGACAGCCGTCAAGGCCGTCATGACTCTTGAGACAACAGTCTGGATGAATCTTTTTCATCCATTCCGGAACATCCGACGCGATGTTGGGAATAAAGGTCAATCTCATTCCGTATTCCTGCGACATTATCTTGAGATACTTGAAAGGCTGGAAGGACATGCTTTTCCAACTGCCCTCCGAACTCTCGAAGCGGCGCCACGTCATACCCCAGCGGAAATGGTTTACCCCTACGCCGGAGTATATTTTCGCTCTTTTTCTTATCAGAGCTTCCTCGGCCACATCATAATCCCCGGTATCGGAGACACGGCATCTCGCCACCGTCTCCACAGGATCAGGAGAAGGATCAGGGTCCGGCTGCGGTTCAGGGTCCGGTTGCGGTTCAGGTGTGGGCTCATCCTTCTTGTCATCCTCACCCCAGTCCACTTCAATCTCATTGGCACCTCCGTTGTCGGTTTTAGTGCACATGCAGGAGGATGTCAGCACGATGGCACAGGAAAGAAAATTCAGAAAAAACAAACGTTTCATATATTTGATTGTCATTTTGATTTCATTTGCAGTTCAAGTACTCCTCCGCCCATTATGGTGGAGTGCTCGATGGAATGCCGAGTGTACGGTTTACCGTCGAGCGTCATCCTATCTATATAGACATTCTCTTCAGAATTGTCCTTGGCTACAATGGTAAAGGTCTTCCCGTCAGGAAGATGTATGACCACTTTCGAAAATACGGGACTTGTGATCTCATATTCCGGTATGCCTGGACAGACAGGATGGATACCGATGGAGGCAAGTATGTACCATGCAGACATCTGTCCCACGTCCTCATTGCCGACAAGCCCCTTCACTCCGTTATGATATGCATTTCTGCATATATCGCGTGTCCAATACTGCGTCAGGTCAGCCCGTCCGAGCCTGTTGAAAAGAAAAGGGACAAAATGTACCGGCTCATTGGCATGATTATAATAATCATTCCACGAATAATCCCTCGGAGTGTTCTCAAACATGTAAGACAGGTCCTTTATAACCGCTTCCCGACCGCCAAGCATCTCGACGAAAGCATCCCAGTCATGCGGGACGAACCAACCCTGCTGATAGGGATTGGACTCCACGCAGGCAAAATCCTGAGTCAGGCGCCCCCTTTCAGGATAAGGAATCCAATTGCCTTCGGCATCCTTCGGCTGGAACCATCCGAGCTCGGGATTGAACAGATCTCTATATCTCAGGCTTTCAGCCTTATAGAAAGCAGCATCTTCGCTCCTACCGAGCGCCTCGGCAAATTCACCCAGACACCAGTCGAAATATGAGTATTCCAGCGTCTCTGAAATAGACCACGGGACGCCACGGAATTTCTCGCTTGAAAGTTTCATCTGGGCATATACCTTTTCGGCATCAAAATCTCGTATGCCCTTGGTATAGGCATCCGCTACCACGCTCAAGGCGGGATTGCCGAGCATGCATCCGGAATATGCATTAAGCATCTCCCATCGCTCCAAATAACCCCTTCCGCTGTCTTCGGCAAGAGTTGACAGGGAATTTATCATATCAGAGACCAAAGACGGATTTATGATGGTCTGAAGCGGAAACTGGCTTCTGAACACATCCCATCCGCTGAAAACGCTACGTTTGGTGAATGTGGTCTTCCTATGGATTCCGTCCGCGCTCCAATATCGTCCGTCAACGTCCGTAATGTCCCGCGGATCCAAACAGGTGTGATAAAGTGCGGTATAGAACACTGTCTCCACATCCTTGTCCGGAGTCTCCACTTCTATGACCGAGAGGACCTTGTCCCATTCCGCCGCAGTCCCCTCGTATATGCGTTCAAAACTCTTTTGGTGAGCCTCCGCCATATAATTTTTCCTCGCGCCATCCAAATCGACGAAAGACAATGCAGTCTTCATCGTAACAGCCTCTCCTTCAGATGTTTTAAATTCAGTAAAGAATCCCGTACGCTCTCCACGGACAGATCTTCTCCCCCGCAGCACCTGTTCACCGTCCCAGAATCCGTAATTTTTCAACGGTTTGGAAAAAGTGGAGTAAAAATAAAGCATGTACGACACGTTGCCGTCACCATGTCCCCATCCTCCTCCTTTTGGAGTGCACTTGACCCATCCCCGGATGGCATTCCTGCCGACGACCTCCACGTACTGTTCATCGCTACGACCGCCCACTCTGCGGGCAAGGTCAATCTGGATGCGTGAGGTGTCGGAGCGAGGATATGTGAACCGCATCACGCTGCAATGATGACTGGCCGTACATTCGGCCAGGATGTCATAATCGGTGAGCTGCACAGAATAATACCCTGCCGAAGCACGCTCCGACTCCTTGTCATAATACGAGCGCCAGCCGTCGCTCACGCCTTCCACGCCAGCATGCAAGCTAAAAGTCCCGGTCGTAGGCATGGTAAGCAGATTGCCCATCTCACCAAACCAGCCGGCACCGCTGAGCGACATCATGGCGAAGCCTTCGATGGTCTTGTGCTCATAACTGTAACCGGGGGCGTTATCTCCCCCGGTTATGGTCTGAGGATTGGCCTGTGCCATACCGAAAGGAGCTGTCGCTCCTGGATAGGTCTTGCCCAATCCGTGGTAAATGCCGGCCTCACCTATGCTTGTGGAGGCGCCGATAAAAGGATTGACTATTATCTGCGCCGCCAGAATAAGATTAAATAGAAGCATTGTCCTTTACTTCGACGTTCTTTTCAGTGAAATCCACCTCCCCGAGTATCTGGGCGTCAAAACCGTTACCCGAATAGTCCTGAAGAATGACACTGTTATCGGTTCCGCAGAGTTTCCAGTAACCGAGAAGGCCTTCCTCCCTTGTCGACAGACATCTGGCATTGGCCTTTATCTGCTCCTGGGTACGTGCCACCGACCAAAGTCTGGCCTCAGCCATGGAACCGTTGAGGAAACGGCTCTGATTCTGTGTCCCAAGGAAGAAATCATAGAAATCACTTCTATGTGAGAGGCCCTCGCCCACCTGGGTAAGATCCACCTTCTGGGCCGCGAACGTATTCTGCTCCCCTATCTCACCGTCAACATAGATGGTGGTAAGACCCTTGTCATAGGTAAGAGCCACATGATGCCACTCGTTAAGGGTGAATTCCTGGGAATTAACTTCTCCGCCCGGTACCAGACCGTTGAATTTGGCCTTTGTAGGAACGGCATTGCCTGAATTGTCATCCGGATGATTGACCCTGATGAAAGCATAGCCCGGATTGCCCATGACAGAGTTGAGCCAATTCTTTTTATCCACGCTGCTGTCTCCCCATGGAGTCATATGATTGAATTTGACCAGACACTCAAGAGTAAAAGACTCAAAATTGGTAAAATCAAAGTTCTCGCTATATGTGTGGCATATAGGGACGCGTACCATGCAATGTGTCCCCTGATTGCCTCCGCCATAACCCTGACCCATATCCACGCCATAAGGCTGAACATTTGCCGGCAACTGGGCAGGACTCTGAATGACAGCGAAATCGACTTTAACCCCCGGAGCCTTGACCGATACCACTGCAGAGCGGGACTTCATCATTTCATTGGCAGCGACCACGATGGTTTTTGTGGAGGTATGCACAGCCTTGGTCTGAGCCGCCAGACTGATCCACTCACATTCCTGAGGAATTACAATCTCTACGTCTTCATCTGCGAAAGTGGTTTCAAATACTACAGGAACTGACCCGCCGTCCGCTGCAACCTTAATGTCATCGACAGGATAAATCACTCCGTTGTTGAAAGCGATATACTGCGCCGCATAACGGCTTGTCGCATTGGAGATGGCCATGAGCAGAACCGAACCCGATTCGGGAAGTTCCGCAGGAGCCGTGATGCTGAGAGTCGAAGCCTCAGCGTCCACCTTTGCGGCATATCCTCCGGTAGCATCGGCCACCACCACGGTGGATTCATCCCCTCCGGTAAGAGTATATTTTATGACCGTACTCTCTCCCGCCGCTATCTGGGGCTTGAGATTTTCAAGTATGATGGAAAATTCGACAGTCTTTCCGATGACGTACTCCTTGCCGTCTATCGTAAACGAGTAAGAGTCTCCATTGTCAACGACCTCCACTGAAGCGTCTTCTCCCGCAGGGCCACGTTCGCCGTCAGCTCCATCCTTTCCGTTCATTACCACGATGGAAGTACCGTCACTGAACGTCAGTTTGTTACCTCCTTCCACGGCGGTAACCGAGACGGTCAGGGATTTTTCAATGGCTCCCTGAAGAGCAGTCTGAAGATCCGAGACCTTCTTTTCGAGTTCACTGATTTGCTGCTTGATGGCAGAATCATCATACTTCTTGCATGCGCCGAGAAGCACAAGTGCAGAAGCGGCAATCAAAAATACCTTTTTCATTTTAATGCTGTTTTATGTGGGTGATTAAAAACTGTTTTTACCATAGAGTCAGTTTTACCGCCGGGGCATAATTGTACTTGGCTGCGGCAGCCGCGCTCAATGCTCCGACCCTGAAATAATATGATTTGCCCCGGACCACCTCAGTGGCCGTATCGGCCAGATTAAGTCCGATGTGCATAGTATAAGTGTCGGGAACGTCGTTGTCAATGGCCACTTCCCATTTGTCATAACAGATACCGTTGCCTACAGCCGACTCGCGATGAACGAAGATGCCGATTTTCTTGACCTTGTCTTCGGTATTCTGCTTGAGGCGGAAAGTGGCGCCTACGGTAGTGGCTGACGTCTGCTCTATATTGACATCAAGAAGCGTGATATATGGCGTGAGCCTCAGTTCGAGATGGTTCTCTCCCGGCTTTATCACGACGTTCTTAAGCGTATCCGGCACGAAATTACTCTGGTTCAAATAGATATTGTACGTACCAGAGAACATCTGCGAATTCCTGTAGGTCCCGTCAGGCTTGAAAAACATATACTGTATCTTTTCCGTGGAATATCCCTGTTCGGCATATCTGATGAACGAACCGTTATAAATGTCCTGACCTATGAGCTCCCCCGTCGTCTTGTCTATGCACTCTCCGAAAAGAGTGGCGTTGGGGCCGGGAAGATTATCCTTCATGCAGGCCAATGCCGACAGGCAGGCCATGACTAAAAATATTGTCTTTTTCATATGCACTCACTTTTATGGATTTTGAATGAGACCCGAATTCCCCGTTCCCGGAATCTGTCGATAATACTGCGTGTAGTAAAAATTCTGGCCTATAAATTCCGGCATGTACATTCTGACGAAGATATATTTCGGTTCATCTTCACGAAGATCAATGAAAGGCACGAGCGATTTCAACCTTCTGTTGGAATAGTTCTGATGGAAGTTACGCCACCTGTAAAGATCCCAGTAGCGCTTGTTCTCAAGAGCCAATTCAACACGGCGTTCATTGCGCACAAGCGCCCTGTTATTGTTGATGTTCGAAGAGAAGTGAAGAATGTCCGTATGAGCGGCACGATGCCGGATGGCATTGATGGCATCCTCAGCTTTCTGCACTTCTGAACCTGTGGCAGTCGAGATTTCCGCCACAGCCTCCGCATAGTTGAGAAGAATCTCCGCATAGCGCAGGTCAATCCACGTATTGTCACCATAATTGGTCTCCGGCGGCACCGTCTCCTTCTCCTGCATCCATTTCTTGGTCAGAAAACCGGTCCTGGTGTAACAGCCGCTTCCGGTATCGAAGCCGGAATAAGCCATCTTGTCCGCGGCGCCATAGGTATAATAGAGATTCCCGTCCTTCCCCTGTATGCCGCTGTCAACCGAAGTGCGGAACACATAACTGCCGTCAGGCTTGACTATTCCGCCCTGTATCAAGATCTTGGTATCCTTATAGACTGACCCCGGAAGTATGCAGGTGGCCTTGAGACGGGCATCCTTGCCTGCAAATATGTCCGTGGGATCATCGAATGCAAGATACTGCTTCGAAGCGTCAAATCCGTTGAGGTCCGTGTCACCTATACCTCCCACGGTAGTGAGCACCATGGCTCCGGTATTGCTGAGCCCGTCGTCCGTATAGTCGTCATAGTCATCGACAAGGTCAAGGCTTGGATTCACGCGGCCCGGGTATTTCCACCCGTTGGCCAGCTGAATCGGACGGCAGAACACGTCGGTGTTGTGAGTAAGTCCCGCATTGACATTATATCCCTTGCAGAAAATGGGCTCCTGAGGAGACGATATGCAGGCATCCGCATCTTCGAACAGCGCCTGATAATTCACCGCCGCCTCGTCAGGGTCCTTAGGCTCAGGCCTATAAAGCCCGAAAAGACCGGACTCCATTATCTGCCCCGCGGCATCTATAGCCATGCGATAAAATTCATCCGCTTTGGAAGCATCCACGCCTACCAGTGCCTTGTCCCAGGCTTCACCGGCATACGACACACCATTGGCTGCGGAGAATTTGGCGATACTTGCGGCAT
The DNA here is from genome assembly GCA_963615835.1 of Coprococcus eutactus. Lineage (GTDB taxonomy): Bacteria > Bacteroidota > Bacteroidia > Bacteroidales > UBA932 > Cryptobacteroides. The sequence continues at coordinate 14,323 of CAVEIF010000014.1, forward strand.
AAAGGGCGAAGCGGCTCTTATACCCGAGAGCGCTCCATTTATTGAAACGTCTCGTATCAGTCTCACTGCCAAGAAGTTCAATAGCTTTGTCAAACTCCTCCATTATGAAGAGCCATGTATCATATTCGGTCTCCCTCGGCACCTTCAGGGATTCTGCCGTACCGTCAAACTCCTGAGGTTCAGTTATTATAGGAACACCGCCATATCTCTTGGCCAGAGCGGCATATTCAAAGGCCCTCAAGGCATATCCCTGTCCAAGATATTCCTGCTTCTGGGCATCAGAAACCTTGAACTCGGGATTGCTCTGAATAAAGATGTTGATGTCACGGATTACCGTCCAAGCATTATCCCAGATATCCTGAAACTCAGGGCCTTTGTCATCAAACTGAGGATCGGTGCTCTCGTCGCAGAAATTGCCGGACTGTATGGCCGTCCATCCGTTTCCCCATGCGAACCCCTCACGAAGGCTCCAATTGAAGTCTTCGACATGAATCCTTCCGTAGAGATTGGCCGCAAAAGCGTCGACGGCCTCGGGAGTTGAAAAGACTATCTCCTTCGTCACCTTGTTTCTGGGCTGAAGATCAAGCCAATCTGAAGAACAGCCCGCCAAAAAGAAAATTGGCAATATCAGAAATATGATTATCGATTTTTTCATATCCACATAGTTTAGAAAGACAGTTCAAGTCCGAAATTGAATGATTTCGGCAAAGGATACGTAAGTCCAGCGCTGGAAGCGCCCTCTGTCTTCTCCGGGTCGAATATCTTCACGTATTCATCGCAGAAAGTAAGCAGATTGCTTCCGTTGAAATAGACTCTGAGACCGGCGATGTCCGCCTTTTTTAGCAGGCTCTTCGGAAGAGTGTATCCTATCTCCAGACTCTTGAGCCTCAAGTATGTGGCATCCCGCCTCCAGATGGAAGTCGTGTAGCTGAGACTCCCCGCCTGTCCGTCCGGACGCACCGCAGGCCAAGTTCCTGACACCCATCCGCTGGTCTCGTCATAAGGATCCGAGAGATGCCAGCGGTCCATGAAATAAGTCGGAGTGTTGCCGTATTGATAGAGCTGGACACCGAGACAGTCAAGATAGCGGATTGTGTATCCCCCAGCCCCCTGGAACAAGACATTGAAATCGAATCCTCGCCAGCTTCCCTGAAAGGTCATACCATAATAGCATATAGGCGTATTGCCCCAGAAAAGAGGAACTGAGTCGGAAGAATCGATGTGGCCGTCCCCGTTTACATCCTTGATCTTGAAATCTCCCGGGAGTTCCTTGTCGTTACCAACCACGCCGTCCTGAATGGGAGCCGTCGAAATATCTTCCTCCGAGGTAAACTGACGTTCTATCACATATCCCCATATGAAGTTATTGTAACGGTAACTTGACTGGTTGCGCCAGCGGTCATACTGGTTATTGTATGTTCCCTCCTCGGCATAGCGCGTCTGGGTTCTGGCCAGACTCACGTTGCCTTTGAGCGTATAGAAGAACTCGCCTATGTTGTTCGAATGGGAGAGCGTAAGTTCAAAACCGTGCGTGCGGTCAGAATTGAGATTCTCCTGCGCAATCGTGGCTCCGAAAGTATTCGGAACAGAAACATTGCGCGTGGCCAGCAGTCCTGAACGATCCCTTTGGAAAAGGTCGAACTCGAGAGCGAACAGTCCCTTCCACAGCGAAAGATCCAGACCTGCGTCATAAAGCTTCGATGTGTACCAGGTTAGATTCGGATTTATGATGTCCGGAGTAGCAATGCCGGAAGTGAACGAGCCGTTGGAGAAGCTATAGCCTCCGTTATTGAGCTTGTATCCTTCGATATATTGGAAAGCATCTCCGGCATCCTCTCCGGAAACACCGAAAGAAGCCCTCAACTTGAGATTGCTTATCCACGGAGCGTTTTTCTTCACGAAATTCTCCTCGGAAATCTTCCATCCCAGAGAACCCATAGGGAAAAATCCGTAACGGCTCTGCTGCGAATAGCGGTAAGAACCGTCGTAGCGGAAGGCCATCTCCAGAAGATATCTGTCCGCGTATGAGTAATTGAAGCGACCGATATATGAAAGATATCTCGATTCGCTCGAAGAACCCGAATTGGACATATCCACCGAGCGTCCGTAGTTCAGATCATCGATGGTATAGTAATCATAATAACGTCTGCCATAAAGACTTGAACCCGTCTGTTTCCTGCCCTCGAACACCAATACCGCACCTATGTCATGCTTGTCGAACTTTCTGTTATAGGAAGCGTTGAGCTGCCAGTCAAGCCTGTCATTGTCATCCTTTGCATTATACAGCGATGAAGGTGAATTGACCGTATGCGCGTTATAGGAACCGTTGCTCTTGTCATAAGTGTAGAGATCGAATTCCTTCGAAAGGACCTTGGTGTCATAAGCGTTGACATCATAAGACACCTGCGCCCTGAGATCCATCCCTTCTATCCAAGGGAGAGACCACGTGAGGGCCATGAGAGACTGGAAGGAACTGCTGCGATACCGGTCATAACCCGAAAGTGCGTTGTCCGTGCCGGCCACAGGATTCAGTCCAAAGGAAAAGAGATTATAATAATCCGTGTTTCCGTTGGCATAGATAGGAGTGATCGGAGGTTCAACGATGGAAGTGAAATATGCGGAGCTGTATGAAACAAGTCCCTGCTTTCTGAGGCCTGTCATTCCATAAAGATTTATATCCGCGCTGAGGTTGTCAGTAACCTTGGCATGCACATTGGAACGGATGGAATACTGATCATAAGACGTATCGTTCATCTTAAGCATGCCGCCGTCATTGGTATAGCCGAAACTTCCGAAATAAGTTATCTTGTCCGAGCCGCCGGAGAATGAAAGCGTATGGTTGTTGCGCACGGCCACCTTCTTGAAAAGAGCGTCATAGTAGTCGTAGCTCTCATATCCCGTTCCGCCACGACGCCAGTTCTCCAACTCTTCCTTAGTGATATACGGGCTGTTGCCTATGTTCACCTGCGCATCCACCATAAGTTCATACCACTGCGCGGCATCACACATCTCAGGCATGCTCGTAGGTACGGAAAGACCTACATTGGAACTCAACGATATCTTCATTCTCTGATTCGCCGAGCCCTTCTTGGTGGTTACGATCACGGCGCCGTTGGAAGAATTCATGCCGTATATGGCCGCCGTACCGTCTTTCAGGAAAGACACGCTCTCTATATCCTCGGCATTGAGTCTCTGAAACTCGGTCGCCCCGTCCCTGACGATACCGTCGATGATGAACAGAGGCGTACCGAGACCGCGAATATTGATGCTGGTGTCGAAAGTGCCCGGCTGACCGCTGTTCTGACGAATATTGAACCCGGCCACCTTGCCGGCCAGACTGACAGCCAGACTCGATGATTTGGTGGAAATGATATCCTTGGAAGTTATGTTGGACACGGCGCCTGTGAGACTTTCCTTCTTTACCGTCCGGTAACCCACTACGACCACATCCTCAAGACTTGTCTGTTCCTGACGGAGAACGACCTTCACATCCGAAAGTCCCTTCACGGAAAGAGATACCGTCTCATAGCCGAGGCATGAGACCTCAAGTACAGAGGCGTCGCTGACGCTGATCGTGAATTTACCGTCAAGATCACACAATACACCGTTGTTTGTTCCGACTTCAAGAACCGCCGCTCCCGGTATGGGCAGGCCGTCCTCATCCATGACCGTTCCGGTCACATTCTTTGTATCCCGGGCGAAAGCGAAGTTCAGCCCCGCGAACAGAAAGAACAATAATATTATATGTTTTTTCATAAACTTCGACTGTTAAGGAAATGCAAGAGGAGACCACTGTTTTACAGCTCCGTTCGGAAGACCGACATTGCCGTTGCCCGAATGATCCGGTATCTCAAGAAGATCCTCGTGTTCATTGAGTTTCCAGTAAGCGATGAGCCCTTCCGAAGCCGGATCCACCGAGATGCTCAGACAGTTGGCTGCTATCTCATACTCCGTAAGCGTTCTGTTCCATATTCTGACTTCTCCGATGGAACCGTACAGAAAACGTCGCGGTTCACAGGCCATGCCGACCATGAAATGATCATATTCGGCTCCCTGTGTACCTGCAGTACGTCCCAGATCAAGAGTGGAACTTCGCAGATCAAGAGAAGCCTCCTCAACACCGTTGACATAAAGTTTGGTAACCTTGTTCACTCCATCGAAAGTGGCGGCTATATAGTACCATTCCCCATAATCTATCAAAGTCTTGCTGGAGAGCTCCCCGTCAAGAGAATACAGATTGAACTTGCCTCCGTTCTGCCGTATGAGGAATGTCCCCTCGAGACCCATCACCGAATTGAGGAAACCGGACTCCTCTATGCATACGAAACATTCGAAGGTGCAGTTCGTGAGTGCAGAATAAGGACTCGGCGCATCAAAGCTAGGAACTTGGAAATATGTCGTATAAAGTTTGGCTGCCCAAGGCGCGGTATAGACCTCGACTGCGATTTTCGCCTCACTTCCCGACTGGTCCTTCACGACGATGCCCGTTTTCCCTTCGGCGACTCCCGAAATCGTGATGCGCGTATTGGTAACCTTGGCTGTCGCTACGCTTTCATCCTCCGAAGAAACCGTGTATTTGCCGTTACCATAGATTATGTTGATCCTTCTTGAGCCTGAAACAGCGATGGTCTTCTCGGTCTCTTCGAGTTTCAGATCCACGACATCACGGACACTTGCGGTGAATTCCACGCTCTGTCCTTCGACATCGGACACCGTTATCACGGATTCGCCCTCGTCAAGGCCCTTAAGCGAAATCTGATCGTCGTGAAGCGTAGCCTTCACGATGTCAGGATTACTGGATTCGACAGAATACGTACCGTTGCCGGTCATTATTATCACCACTCTAGTCTTTCCTGTAATAATCTGATAGTCATCGACATCTTGGTCAAGAGTGAGTTTCACAGGATTTGACACCACGGTAAGGGCGAGATTTGCGCTCTTTCCCTTGGCATCCGTTACCGTTATGACAGCTTCTCCCGATTTGACGGTACGCACATATACATTGGTGGGATTGGACGAAGACGTAAAGGCCGTGGCGATGCTCTCATCGCTCGAAACAGCCTTGTAATCTCCGTTTCCTTCCTTTATGCGGAACAGGCCCGTAACATTGGAAGGAAGGTCGAGTTCATACCTCTGCAGTATCAACTCACGCGGGCCGGCATCATCAGAAGGGCCTTTTTCACAAGACCCAAGCAGAAGCATCACTGCCGACAAGAGCGGGACAAAAAGAAATCTACTGCGCATATTCACCGTAAACCACTTTAACCATCGTCGCCGTAGGAACATTGCCGCTCATCTCCTCAAGATTAAAATCATTGCCTGAATAATCCTTGAGAATCTGTGTCATGTCGCCGATCTCCTCATCGTACTCTCCCTGCAGGCGCCAATAAGCTATAAGCCCATAAGAACCGGCCTCATCGTTAACATCCAGGAATGTGGCATTGGCCGCAAGCTGCTCGGCCGAGCGGGCGACGCTCCAAAGACGTGCTTCACTCATGCATCCGTTAAGCCAGCGCTGCTGATTCATGCTTCCAAGAAAGAAATCATAATATTTGTCATATATTCCGGATTCCTGATCCTCCCATTTTTTGGACAGGTTGACCTTCGTAAGGTCCAGGTAACTGATATTCGATGCACCCGTCTCCGCGAGCTGTCCGTCCACATATAGATTTATCTCGCCGTTCTTGAACGTGAGCGCTACATGATGCCACTCACCATATGGTATAGGCTGGCTGTTGAGTTCCTTACGATCCACCACGGCGTTGAATTTGAAATCTGACGGATAATCCTCCTTGTCAACTGTCGGGTTGTTCGCCCTCAACCAGAAATAATCCGGACTTCCCATTATGGAATTAAGCCAATTCCCCTTGTTGTCATCAAACCAATAGACAGGATTCTCATTCAGCTTAACCAGACACTCTATCGTGGCAGCACTCATTTTCGAAAAGTCATACTCTTCAGAATAAGTCCGCACGATAGGGCAGCGGAGAATGAGATGCGTACCTACATCTCCCCATCCATGACCTTCACCCATGTTGATTCCGTAAGGAGTTTTGTCAACCACCTCGCTTACGCTTACATATATCTTGGCCGACATCTCAGCGGCGTCCGACACCGTTATGACCGCCTCTCCGGCACCTGTCCCGGTGACAAGCACACCGTTTCCCTCAATGTTCGCGGTGGCCACGTTCTCATCATTGGAGACAGCTTCGTAACCTCCGTTTCCTGAAACTATAAGGATGGCTCCGCTTTCCCCTTTCATGATGGACAGTTCATTGTCTTCCAGAACGAGTTTGGATTTTTCCGCCTTTTCAGACACTATTATGGAAACAACGGCCTTCTTACCTGCCTTATCGCTGATGGTGGCCGTCGCCTTACCTGCGGCAAGACCCGTTATGGTAATCTTGGTTCCGCTTACCGAAGCGGATGCCAGCACGGGATCCGATACGTTTACGGAATAATCCTCGTTGCCTTTCTTGACATTGATGTCAACCGTACTCCCGACTTCCATCTCCACGGAAGTCTTGTCAAGTTCAATCTCGACAGGATTGTCAACCGGTTCTTCATTTTTCGGTTCAGATTTGTCGCAAGAGACAAACATGAGCATTGCGGCAGAAACCGCAAACGCCGATAAATCCAAAATAAACTTTCTCATCGTTAAATGTGATTTGGTAATTAGTTTCGCCAAATATATGTGCGCACAATTAACGAGAATATTAACAAATCATTAACGAACGAAGGAAGCCCATTAATAAATTGTAAATTTTTATATGGGTATCTCTTTCCTTTAGCGGACTATTCCTTCCAGACCTTCAGGTACTGCTCCAGAGCCCACATCTCGTCGCGATAGTGGGCGGCCTTGTCGAATTCGAGCGCGGAGGCGGCCTCGTGCATCCTGTTCCTGTCCTCCTGCAGAAGTTTTTCCACCTGGGAGCGCGACATGCTCCTTATCACAGGGTCCTGCAGGACGGCGGCCAGATCGGCCCTCAGATGACCGTCCGAGAATGCGGCGCCGGGAAGCCTCAGCGAATCGTGTCCGAGTCCCACAGAGATCTTCCCCTTCCCCAGATCCGACGGATTCGGAATATAGCGCGGGTCATCATAGGAATTGGCGGCGCTGACACGGCCGGAAAGTTCACTGGAAAGCACGTTATGCCTGACCTCCACCTGTGTAGGGACTATATGGTTAAGCTTGTTATACTCTATCTGTCTGGTGCGTCTGCGGTTCGTCTCACGTATGGTCTCATCCATGGATTTGGTTATCTTGTCCGCATACATGATCACCTGCCCATGTATGTTTCTCGCAGCACGGCCCGCCGTCTGCGTAAGGGCACGCGCTGTACGCAAAAAGCCCTCCTTATCGGCATCCAGGATGGCCACGAGCGATACCGACGGAATATCCAGCCCCTCGCGGAGAAGATTGACGCCTATCAGGACATCGAAAAGGCCGTTCTTGAAATTCTCTATGATCTCCACCCTCTCCGTCGTATCCACATCGGAATGGATATATGCACATCTTACTCCTATATTACGAAGATACCTGTCCAATTCCTCCGCCATACGCTTGGTAAGTGTCGTAACCAGCACCCTCTCCTCCGCTTCCGTGCGCTTTCTTATCTCCTCCACCAAGTCATCCACTTGATTTTCAATAGGACGCACCTCTATAGGAGGGTCAAGCAAGCCTGTAGGACGAACGACTTGTTCCACCACCAGACCGCCGCTCTTTTCGAGTTCATATTCCGCGGGAGTGGCGCTGACATAGACCTTCTGTCCCGTTACCTGCTCGAATTCCTCGAAAGTCAACGGTCTGTTATCGGCCGCGGCCGGGAGACGGAATCCATATTCCACAAGAGTCTGCTTCCGGCTCCTGTCTCCCCCGAACATGGCATGTACCTGAGGAAGAGTAACATGCGATTCGTCTATGAACGTGATGAAATCCTCCGGAAAATAGTCTATCAGACAGAACGGTCGCTGACCCGGTTTTCTGCCATCGAAATAACGGCTGTAATTCTCTATTCCGGGACAATAGCCCAACTCCTTTATCATCTCCAGGTCGTTTTCCACCCTCTGCTGAAGCCTCTTCGCCTCAAGCGGACGGCCAATCTCCTCGAAATAATTGATCCTCTGATACAGGTCATCCTGTATGGAACTTACTGCCGCTACACCTCGCTCCTTAGTGGTAACAAAATTACCTGACGGATAGATGTTCACTTCATCCATCGACTCGATGACGGCCCCGGAAGAAGGCTCAATCGAGCAGATGGAATCCACCTCGTCACCGAAGAAAACGATACGCACCGCATAATCCGCCCCTCCAAGATAAATGTCCACGGTGTCTCCCTTGACACGGAAATTTCCTCTCTTGAAATCCCCCTCCGTACGACTGTAGAGCGCTTCCACAAGTTTATACAGGAGCGATGTCTGGCTGCGCACTTCGCCTTTTACCACATGTATGGTCTGGGCATGGAAGTCCTCCGGATTGCCTATGCCATAAAGACAGCTCACCGAAGATATGACTATCACATCCCTTCGCCCGCTCAAAAGGGCATTGGCCGCGGAAAGACGGAGCTTTTCTATCTGGTCATTTATGGAGAGATCCTTCTCTATATACGTGTCCGTAGTGGGAAGATAGGCTTCAGGCTGATAATAATCGTAATACGATACGAAATACTCCACCGCGTTGGACGGAAAAAAGGACTTGAACTCGCCATAGAGCTGAGCCGCCAAAGTCTTGTTATGGCTCAATATGAGAGCGGGACGCTGAAGCCTCTCTATGACCCCTGCCATAGTGAAAGTCTTCCCGGAGCCCGTAACGCCAAGCAGGGTGACATCACTCACCCCGCTTTCAAGAGCCGCACTCAGCTGTTCTATAGCCTTGGGCTGGTCGCCGGCCGGCCTGTATGTCGATTCAAGCTTGAATTTCACTTGCCAATATATCTTCCTTTACCGCGCTGTCTATGGATTTTCCGAAAACGACATATCTCTGATAGAGGAACTCCGTAACGAAATTCAGAAGCATATTAAGGATAGTGGCGAAATACTCGTTCCACCATAGCGTTCCCGTGAAATAGTGCTCGAAAAATGTAGTTACCGGAATAAACACGCAGTAATACATCAGAACCAGAGCCATGGCCTTGGGCACATTGGCCGATGACTTGAAGGTGAATTTCCTGTTCAGAGTAAAATTCCAGAACACGGAGAGCACCAAAGCGCAAAAATAGGACAGCCAATATGGCCAATGTCCCAGTTCATTGAAAAGGGCGAACGAGCCCATCTGTATCACGCCGGCACTGATGGAGAATCCGACGAATTTAATAAAACGAATTATTTCCTTTATCTGCATGGCTTAGGTTTTAACGGTTCACTTGCTCTTCCTGTCCAGCGACGAAAAGTATTTCCATTGGAAGATAATCAGATAAAACGCCCCGCAGGTAACGCAGGAATCGGCAAGATTGAACACGGGCGGAAAAAAGGTCGCGGAAAACATATCCACCACTCTGCCGAACATGAACGGAGCATATCCCCATATCAGCCCGTAGAACAAGCAATCTATGATGTTGCCTATCGCACCCGCGGTTATGAATGTCAAGCCGACCAGAACCCCGTTCGGAGCCTGTCCCTGTTTAAGCAGTCTGTTGATCCACCATATCAGGAAACCCGACAGGCATACGCGGAAAAAGGAGAGAATGAATTTGCCCACGGCCCCGCCGAATTTCATGCCGAAAGCCATCCCCTCATTTTCCACAAAACAGATTCTGAACCAATCCCCGAACACGGGAATGACCTCTCCCAAAGACATATTGGTCTTTACGAGGACCTTTATTATCTGGTCCGCTATAATAAGAAAAACACCTAAAGCAAGAAGTCTGACGCCTTTCGAAACCTTCATGACATCAGTTTTTACCTTGCTTGGCAAGCATCTCCTTAGCTTCCACGGTAAGGGTTGCGTGAGGAACGAGCTTCAGCCTCTCCTTAGGGATAAGCTTCCCCGTAACCCTGCATACGCCGTAAGTCTTGTTTTCTATGCGGACAAGAGCGGCCTCAAGGTTCTGTATGAATTTGTATTGACGCTGGGCCAGCTGACTCGCCTCTTCCTTTGAACGCTGCATGGCACCGTCATCCTCCACTGTCTTGAAGGACGGAGACGTGTCGTCCACATCGTTCGCCCCGCCGCTTCGCGCCAATTCCCTATAAGTGTTATATTCGGCTTTCGCCTTTGCAAGCATGTCTTCAATAATGGTCTTAAACTCAGCGAGTTCCTCATCCGAGTAACGATTTTTCAATTCTTCTGCCATAACTGTTAACGTTTAACTTTGATTTTAATTGTATCCTTATCCCACTCCACCTCGGCGGCCTCCGCATCGGCGCTCTCCAGGCGTTCAAGCTCGAGGCTTGTGCTCAGAGTCTGGGAACAAACATAATCCTTGTACTCGGAAAGAGCATCCGAAATGGCTTCGTAAGCCTTCCCGTCTGCATAAATCACGGTGCTTATGCGGTCCGTGATCTCAAATCCGCTCTCCTTTCGCAGATTCTGTATAGGGTGTATAAGTTCCCGTGCATTGCCCTCACGCACCAGTTCAGGCGTCTGGACTATGTCGAGAGCCACCGTGAGTGTCCCTTCGGTCGCCACAAGCCAGCCCGGCATATCCTCGGAACTAACCTCATAGTCGCCCTTGTGAAGGATGACCTCTCCACCCGGCAATGACAACTTATACCCGTCCCCGGCCGTCTCTATCCGTGCTATCTGCTCCTGATCCAATGTCGCGAACGCGGCGGCTATCTCCTTCATCTGTTTTCCATAAACCTTACCCAGAGTCTTGAAGTTAGGCTTTATCTTCTTCGTGATTATGCCCACAGTATCGTGCAGGAACTCAAGTTCCTTGACATTCACTTCAGCGAGGAAAATGGACTTCACCCTCTCTATATGCTCCTTCACCTTATCATCCACCACAGGGACCAGCACCTTGGCCAGAGGCTTGCGCACATTGATGCCTACTTTCTTTCTTAATGCCAATACCATGGATGACGCCTTCTGCGCAAATGCCATGCTCTCCTCGAGTTCCGTGTCCATAAGAGACCCGTCAGCCTTAGGCATGGCGGTATAGTGGACGCCCAGCGCCTGAGGAGCAAGGTCCGAATACAACTGGTCCATGAAGAACGGAGCTATAGGGGCCGCGAGCAGCGCTATACTCTTAAGAGTCTCATAAAGAGTCTGATAAGAAGACAGTTTATCCTTGGTCATACCGCTTCCCCAGAGACGTTTCTTATTAAGACGGATGTACCAGTTGGACAGGTCATCGCATACGAAATCCTGTATCAGACGCCCTGCAAGCGTAATGTCATAGTCTTCATAAGCCGCCTCCACCTGCGAGCATAAAGTATTCAGACGGCTGATTATCCACCTGTCGAACATCGGCCTTTCGGAATAAGGCACCGCCTGGGCGTGAGGTTCAAAATGGTCTATATTGGCATAAAGAGCGAAGACTGAATAAGAATTGTATAATGTTCCGAAGAATTTTCTGCGGACTTCATCCACTCCGGCCTCGTCGAATTTCAGATTATCCCAAGGCTGTGCGTTGGTGAGCATATACCAGCGGAGCGCATCCGCCCCGTAAGTGTCGAGAGCCTTGAACGGATCGACCGCGTTGCCCAGGCGCTTGGACATCTTCTCCCCTTTCTTGTCGAGGACCAGTCCGTTGGAGATGACGCGTTTGAAAGCCGGTGTGCCGCTCACCATCGTATGTATGGCGTGAAGCGTATAGAACCATCCGCGGGTCTGATCCACACCTTCCGCGATAAAATCGGCGGTGGCGCCGAAATCCGCAGTATCCAGGCCTCTGAGTCCGGTCTGAGCGTAAGGCATGGCGCCGCTGTCGAACCACACGTCTATAAGATCGCTCTCCCTGCGCATCTTCCTGCCGCTGTCGCTGACGAGGAAAATCTCATCCACATAAGGACGGTGAAGATCTATCCTGTCGTAGTTCTCCTTGGACATGTCCGAAGGATCGAAGCCTTTATCAGCCAATGGGTTTGACTCCATGAATCCGGCTTTTACGGCTTTTTCTATCTCGACGTACAACTCCTTCAGCGAGCCTATGCACTTCTCCTCCCTGCCGTCCTCGGTGCGCCATATCGGAAGAGGCGTGCCCCAATATCTTGAACGTGACAGATTCCAGTCCTGTATGTTTTCGAGCCACTTTCCGAAGCGTCCCGTACCCGTGGCTTCCGGCTTCCAGACTATCCCGGCGTTAAGCTCCATCATCTTCTCCCTCACCGCGGTGGCCTTTATGAACCACGAATTCAGCGGATAGTAAAGCACCGGCTTGTCCGTTCTCCAACAGTGCGGATATGTATGGACGTGCTTCTCTATCTTGAAGACCTTGTTTTCTCCCTTGAGCATCACGCAGATATCCACATCCAGCGTAGGGGCGTCTTCCGCGAGCGTCGCATCATAAGCGTTCTTCACATAACGTCCCGCCCACTCCTTATACAAGGCCACATTGACGTTTCTTTCCACATAGTCATCGGACAGATCCTCCAAGCGGTAAAATCTGCCCTGAGGGTCCACCTGCGCCTGCGGGTCGCCGTTACGGTCCGTGACATAAAGACCCGGCACACCTGCGGCCTTGGCCACCTTGGCATCGTCCGCACCGAAAGTAGGTGCGATATGCACGATGCCCGTAGTCCCCTCCTCCACGGTAACATAGTCGCCCAGAATCACGCGGAAAGCGCCGGGACCCGGATTAAACCAAGGTATAAGCTGCTCATACTGCATTCCCTCAAGTTCACGTCCCTTGAAAGTGCCCGGAAGGATCTCGTAAGGTATCTTGTCGTTAAACCACGATGACACCAGGGCTTGGGCCAATATATAAACGGCCGGCTTCCCGGTATATGGATTAGTGCTTTTCACCCTGACATAGTCCAAGTTAGGATTGACACAAAGGGCCGTATTGCTCGGAAGAGTCCACGGAGTGGTAGTCCAAGCCAGGAAATACTCATCCTCCTTACCCGCCACCTTGAACTGTGCACAGCAGGTCGTATCCTTTACATCCCTGTAGCATCCCGGCTGGTTCAATTCATGAGAAGAAAGTCCCGTTCCCGCCGCCGGACTGTATGGCTGTATGGATTTGCCTTTATAAAGGTATCCCTTAGCATAAATATCCTTCAGAAGATACCACAGGGTCTCTATATATCTGTTATCATAGGTGATATAAGGGTCATCCATATCCACCCAATAGCCTATCCTCTCGGTGAGACTGCGCCACTGGGCCGTATATTTCATAACTTCCTGTCTGCAAGTCTTATTATATTCGGCTATGCTTATCTTCTTGCCAATATCCTCCTTGGTTATGCCAAGTTTTTTCTCCACGCCCAGCTCCACCGGGAGCCCGTGGGTGTCCCACCCGGCGCGACGGCGCACAAGATATCCGCTCTGCGTCTTATAACGGCAAATGGCATCTTTGATGCTTCGGGCCATCACGTGATGGATGCCCGGCATTCCATTGGCACTTGGAGGGCCTTCAAAGAAAATGAACGACGGCGCGCCCTCCCTCAATTCGAGAGATTTTTCGAACGCTCCTTCCTTTTTCCACTTCTCAAGGACACGATTCCCCGTATCCACCAGATCCAAGCCCTTATACTCTTTGAATGTCATTTTTTTTATCTAATTTTGAACTTGCAAATATAACGAATTCGAAAAGCAATTACAAATATGAACACTCTTGACATAATTCTGCTGCTGCTGTTCATCCCAGCCATAGTCCGGGGAATAAGCAAGGGACTCATAGAACAGGTGATAGGCATGGCCTCGCTTTTTCTGAGCGCTTATCTGGCATATCTGTTCGCGGACAAGGTCGGGACCTGGCTCAAATCATATATCGGCGGAGTGAGCACGGAAGTGCTGTATGTAATCGCGTTCATACTGATAATCATAGTGACGGTGTTCCTGCTGCGGTTTTTCGCCAAGTTCCTGACGGGAGTGATCAAGACCCTTTCGCTTGGATGGATAGACTCAGCGCTCGGCCTGGTGCTTGCCGTCCTGAACGCCGTCCTCATCATAGGAGTCATATTCGCAATCCTTAACTCCTTTAACGCCAGTACTTTTCATATAGACACCTCCTTTATGGATTCGTCCGTCATATACAGGTGGATTTCCAGAATAACAGAGACCCTTTTGCCTTTCATAAAAGATATTTTCAATCAGATCAGCGATGCAGGAGCAAAAATGTGCTAATATAATTCTTATCGAGACCTCCACTTCTCTGTGTTCAGTGGCTCTCTGCCGTAACGGTGAGATAACATCTTACAGGGAAAGCGACACGGTCAAATCCCACGCAAGTCTCACAGCCCCTTTCGTACAGGAAGTTCTGGAAGAGGCCGGGCTGAAGGTAAGTGACTGCGACGGCGTGTGCGTAAGCTCGGGACCGGGATCATACACCGGGCTTCGAGTGGGAGCATCCACCGCCAAGGGACTGTGTTTCGGGGCCGGGATTCCGCTTTTCGCCGTAAGCACCATGGACATCCTCGCGCAGATGGGACAGGACCACGGATGCGATTTTATCGTTCCTATGATAGACGCACGCAGAATGGAAGTCTATGCCGCCGTCTTCAAGGGTGAGGAACAGATAGCCCGCACGAACAGCGTCATAGTGGAGGCAGGCAGTTTCAGCGAATATCTGCAGAAAGGAAAAGTCCTCTTCATCGGAGACGGCGCTCAGAAATGCTCCTCCGTCATTACCGATGCCAATGCACAATTCTGCCAATGCTGCCCTACGGCCATGGCCATGGGAAAACTTGCCCATAAACTTTATCTTGAGGGCAAAAAGGAAGATGTAGCCTATTTCGAGCCTTTCTACCTGAAAGATTTCATCGCCACAGTCTCCAAAAAGTCGCTGTTCACCAATCCTCTTCGATAATCCCTTCGTGCCCGCCGGAGCAGTTCGGCATGACTGTCACCTGCAGGCCAACCTGCCTCTGATGGTACTCTGTGGCACATGCCCCGTTCAGGTGAGGACATAAACGGCCAAAAAGGTCCCTACCTTGCATGAAAGACAGAGACTTTTCTACTTCGCAAGGTTCTTCCGCCATTCACATGAGCGATGGCGACGCAGCATAGTCAGATATGATAGAGTCTTTTCTACGCAGTCGCTTCGCGACCCTATCCGGGCAAATGCTTCGAAAAGGCTCTATCCTATCTGCCTAATCTGTTAATTTTCTCCTTCGGGTGCGACGATGATATATGTCGCTGCATTTGCGCTTCCGGTTTTCGCTATAACTTACAAGCCAAGGATATATCAGACCAAGACGGTACGCGCTTCGCGCTATCCCTCCCACTTCGTGGGCCCCTCTTTCACAGACCACGGGCGGTCAGCCGTCAATACCCATTCATAGATCGCGGTCGACCATCCGTCAACAAGCACTCTGACAGAGTCCATTTCGACGACCGTCTCGCTACGCTCGACCCCACCACTCACAAGTTCGTGGTCCCCCCTCTTCCGATGCCGAGGGCGGCACGGGTCCCGAAAAGAACTGCCTCTGCATATTCTTATCGGATTCACCGTGTCTGAATCTGAATGGCGTGAAATACTGATGATATGACTTGATCTTGTAGTGTCGTGTCTCTTTGTCAGAGCGCTGAAGAGCAATTTCAATAAACCAGAATCGAATGTGTCAACATTTCGGGTAATTCAAGATACCGAAAGGCTTTACGTGATCAGATGGGTTTCTAACAGGTTGGCCAGTGTCCGTAATCCCAACAAGGTGAAGATGGTCGATGCGTCGGTTGAATTTTCAACAGCTTTCCGACGTCTTACAGTTCA
>CAVEIF010000015.1:0-28984 GCA_963615835.1 Coprococcus eutactus
TTATAATCGATATCGCCCCTGTCCCCGGAGTGGTAGCCGGTGCGCAGATTATGTCATTGTCGTATCTTGTTGTCATATTTCCGTTTTTGCTAATAGCCCTGTTACCGCTTATTAAGTGATGCGTAAAAAATAACCTGCATCATCTTGTATGTTCTTTTTGGTCTATATTACTCAAAACTCCTTAGCAAATCTTTACCAACTTATTTTTTACACATCACTAAGGATTACTATAGTTCCTCTTCAATGTCAGAGAGCAGCAGTTCGTCGGCGGGGAGCCACTTGACTGAGTGCAGAGACTTTTTGTCCAGCCAGGCTGCGGCTTCGTGTTCGTTCAGATGCAGGGCTTCGGACGAAAGTTCGCACCGGAAGCAATGCATGATCAGGTGAAAACCGGGATAGTCCCATTCAACAGTCCGTATCAGGCCTCCCACGGTGATTTCTGCATCAAGTTCTTCCTTTATTTCGCGCACAAGGCTCTGCTCCGGGGTTTCTCCCGCTTCCATTTTCCCGCCCGGGAACTCCCACCAGTCCTTGAATTCTCCATATCCGCGCTGGGTGGCGAAGATTTCAGAACCCCGTTTGATTACGGCGGCCACTACTTCTATCTGTTTCATAATGTTTTCTCAGTTATATATTCATATATGTCGGATTCGACCGGAGTGGTGAGGTGATAGCCGATTTCCACAGCGTGGATATCTTCCGTATTTGGCATGACGAACTCCTGAACGTGTCCGTTATGTCGTATTGTCCCGAGAAAATAGAATTCCTTTGAGGCCTTGTCGTCTTTGTTCTTTCTGACAAAGAGAGGCATCATGATCCCACGCTCCTGGCTGTGAATCGCATACTCGACATCGTCTGAATTCAATGTCCTGCGGCTTTTGGAGATGGCGGTCAGATTGGAAGGGTCTTCAAATCTGTCTTCGTAGCGCGTGCTCGCGCCTACATTCTCGGATTTGTCATAGTTGATGAAGACAGGGTATGTCTTGGAATAACGGTCAAGTTTGTAACCGCCTATATTCAGCGACACCTCTTCCTTCTGCCAGTTTAAAAGCCAACAGACGTCTCTATATGTATATTTCTTATAGAGATTGAAAGACGTGTTCTGATAATTGTGGGAATAGTCCCGTTTATAGCGATATATGCCAAATTCCAGAAGTTCATTCAGATCGGTTTTGAATACTTCGTCTGATATGGCTTTCAGCAGTTCTTCCGTAGGTTTGATTTTCGTGCTGTTCCTTTCAATCAGGTCCGCGCAGACTTTTTGGTCTCTGAAAAACTGATTTGTGAGTACAGCCTTGACGCTGTTTCGGGCGAATTCATCGATTGTTACTCCATATGTCTCCTTCGTCAGTTTCTCCCACAGAGGCGTATCTTCGGGCGAATTGACCAGAATCTTCAATAGGGACAGTTCGTGAATTCGCATTCCTCTTGCGAATTTTGTGGATACAAATTCAAGTATTCCTCTTTGCTGTTCCGTATAACAGCAGGAGTAATCGTCGTCGTATTTTATCAGAAAATTTTGATATGACCCGCATTTGTCGATGATTCTCAACGGGTCCAGTTCGCCCATCCGGTCAAATTCGATGAGCCCGGGTATGCGCCCAAGCTTGAATTTCAGATTCTGATACTCTTTTTTCAGGAATTTGATCTGATTCAAGTCAGCGGTGTCAATTGACTTGTATATACGACTTCTGGAGATCTCATCGAAGTATATGGTAGAGGCTCCTTTGATGATGTTGTTGCCTTCCATAAGGCTTCTTCGGATGTTGTCCTTGTTGCCTGACCTGTCACCGCTCAGAGCGATGGGAATCATATAGTTGTTTTGATAATTCCCTATGAAGTCAAGGACGATGACAAATTCTTTTCCATCGAACTTTCTCAGACCGCGTCCCAATTGTTGAACGAAGATGATTGGCGATTCTGTCGGACGAAGCAATATGACCTGGTTGATCTCGGGGATATCGACTCCTTCGTTGAAAATGTCAACTGTAAAAATGTAATCCAGCCTGTTTTCGGCATCGTCGTTCACCAGCCGCTCAATCGCCGACTCCCGTTCCTGCTGAGAATCATCTCCACTTAGCACAAGTGTATTATATCTTCCTGTAGCATTGAATTTCAAACTCAGTGCTTTTGCCTCCTCCTTACGGCTGCAGAATATCAATCCTTTTACCCGTTCTCCGCTGTAACCGTAATATTCCGCTCGTTCAAGAATGTGTTCCACTCTCTTGTCCGAAGTCAGTTGCCTGAATTTCACGAGATCATCGGATTCTCCGTCGATTTCGATATCGGTGATGCCGAAATAATGGAATGGACAGAGCATATCGTTCTCGAGCGCCTGCTGGAGCCTGATTTCACAGGCTATGTTGTGATTGAAAAGCTTGAACACGTCGAAATCGTCTGTTCGTTCCGGAGATGCGGACATGCCAAGCAGAAGGTCCGGCTTGAAGTATTCGATAATCTTTTGATAACTCGCGGCTCCGCTCCGGTGGCATTCGTCAAGAACGATTACGGAGAAATCATCCTGCCCAAACTGTTTCCGGACATCGTCCTTGGCCATCATGTTCATTGTGGAGAAGAGAAACCGGGCGGAACGGGCTTTTGGTATGTCGTTATGTGAACCGCTGAGAAGTTCCATGGGAACGTTCTTTCCGAATATCCTTTTGTAACTGGCAAGCGCCTGTTTGTTAATCTGTTCTCTATGTGACAGGAACAATGCCTTCCTGTTCTTGAACAGGTCATCCGAGAAAAGCTTGCGTATGGCAAATGCCGAAGCGTATGTTTTACCTGTTCCGGTGGCAGAAATCAGCAATGCGCGTTTCTCCCCCGAGCGTATCATTTCTTCGATCCTCAGGGTGAACTCTTCCTGCATTCTGTTGGGCTGAAGCACTCTGGAATAGCTCAGATCAAGAGTCTGAGTGATCTTTTTGAGCTCGGCGCGTTCGGATGCATTTCTCCTGTACAGGTCGGAATACTCGTCGCGATAATCGGAGTAGCATACCGAAGAGTTCCACAGGTCATTGAATTCCGACTCTATATCCTTGGCATATTGGCCGTCCGAGGTGGAGATAAGTCTGGTGTTCCACTCGTGATTTGTGGTTATGGCATCCTGTGTAAGGTTGGAACTGCCTATCAGGATGCGAAGGTTACCATTGTTATGGAACATGTAGCCCTTGGTATGGAAGCCCACGTTGTTGTCGCGGGTTTTGAATACACGCAGGTCCAGATTGTTTAGAGAAGACAATTTATCCAACGCCTTGGGATCACTGAACATCAGATAATCTGTTGTGATGATTCTGCCTTTCGTGCCGCGGGCTTCCAAATCTTTCAGCGTTCCAAGCAGCGGAGCGATGCCGCCCATCGTGATGAAAGCTACGGACATAAACAAATCGTCACAGCCTTTAAGCTCCTTTTCTATGACGGACAGAACCTTTCTTCCGTTACTGTTTGCCACGAACTGAGGCGAATACGCAGGATCAGACTCGATGGAAGAGTTTATGAATGCCTGCCGGTACCCGTCAACCAGCTTTCGTGTACTGATGTTATTTTGTGCGACTTTCTCCATCATGCATAAACTGCAATCAGGCAAAATTACAAAAAACTTCACGCAGGGGCAATATTTTTAAAAAATGCTTAAATTCGTAGGATTTTTGTCAGGTGTCCTCGAACGGTCGCAAGGCATGTGATAATTTCACACATCACTGAAGTTAGAGTGTATATTTATGAACGGCAGAGACATAAAAGCTTTCCTTTTCGATTTTGACGGGGTGGTTTGTAACACCGAGCATCAGTACGACGAGTTCTGGGCGAGGATGAACCCCATTTATTTCAATGACCCGGAGCTTTGCACTAAGGTGAAGGGCACGACTTTCGAGTCCATGATAGAGACTTTTTCCATGGACGCGGCCACCGTAGGCGCGGTGAGAAAGGCCCTTGACGAACTTGAGGCGAACATGGATTACAGCTATGTCCCGGGAGCGCCGGAATTTATAAGTGAGGCTCGGAAAAGGGGCTATAAAACGGCCCTTGTAACGAGTTCCGACAGTGCCAAACTCGCTCAGATCTATGCCCATAGGCCGGAACTGAAGGGCGTGTTCGATGCTGTTCTGATAAGCAGCGACTTCGCTCACTCCAAACCTGACCCGGAATGTTTCCTGAAGGCTATGGCCGCTTTGGGCGTCAGCGCGGAGCAGAGCGTAGTGTTCGAGGATTCCGTTAACGGGCTCAAGGCAGGACGCGATTCGGGGGCGCTTGTGGTGGGCCTTGTGACCTCGAACCCGGAGGAGACCGTTAAGAAATACAGTACATATCAGATTAAAGATTTTAAGCGGATGAGTGAGATTTTCGATTTTTTATCGTAAATTTCGCCGTATGAGTAATAAAGTTTTATCGATCTTAGGTACGGGGAAATTCTGGCGCGAGTTCATCCTCATGACCGTGGCCATGTTCATCTCTGCAGCCGCAGTATATTATTTTCTTATTCCAAGTAAAATCGTGGTCGGCTCCGTGTCCGGACTTTCGATAGTGCTTTCGCAGGTGTTGGCCAGGATGGGCGTGGATATCGACGTCTCGGCGATGATCTTCATCATCAACGCCATTCTTCTGATATTGGCATATCTGCTCATTGGACATGAGTTCGGTATCAAGACGGTCTATACTGCGCTCATTCTCGGTCCCATGATAGGTGTGTGGAAGAGGATACTTCCCATAGAAAGTCTTATAGCTGAGGGTAATACGTCGATTATGAACGACGCGTGGTTCGACCTTATCGTCTTCATTCTCATTCTCTCGCTGGCACAGTCTCTGCTGTTCGGAATCAACGCTTCCACCGGCGGGCTTGACATATTGGCCAAGATATTCAACAAATACTGCAAGATAGATCTGGGCCTGTCGGTAACCATAGCAGGCGCCATCATCTGTCTCACCGCCTTTGCCATCAATCCGTTCAGAATGGTTATCATAGGTCTTGTAGGTACTTGGATCAACGGTGTGTGCGTAGATTACTTCATGGGAAGCATGAGCCATAAGAAACGCGTGTGTATCATCTCCGAGGAGCATGAAAGGCTGCGCAGCTTCATAGTGGAAGACCTTGAACGCGACTGTACTCTCTACGATGTCAGGGGCGGCACCAATCTGAGGGAGATGACGGAGATAGAGACCATCGTGGCCAAGTCTGAATTCGCAAGCCTTATGAAATATATATCCGACAACGGCATCAAGGCTTTTGTCACTTCAAGTACGGAGACTGAGGTGCACGGATACTGGAGACAGAAAAGATAAACATTACTGACTATGCATATAAAACATTATCTTACAAATCATTGTGTATCGCATGCCAATTGGCCCGAATCTTACCCTGACATCCCTGAGGTGAATTTCGCCATAGCTCATGACGGGGACTCCATATTCGTGGAATTTGAAGTCCGGGAGCAGTGGAGCAGGGCCGTTGAAGGCATGCAGGGACGCGTGTGGGAGGATTCCTGCGTGGAGATGTTCCTGAGTCCTTCGCCCCAGGACGGAATCTATTATAATCTGGAGTGCAACTGCGCCGGGAATTTCCTTCTGCGTGCCGGGCGTGACCGCCACGAAAGGGTGTCGCCTTCGTCCGAGGTGCTTTCTTCCATCAAGGCTTTCTCTTCTGTAGAAGGAGAACCCTTTGAAAAGAAACATCTGGACTGCTGGAAGGTCGCGCTCATAATTCCCAAGACCGCCTTTTTCCTGCACGACGTGAAGACTCTTGATGGGGCGCATTTCAAAGGAAACTTCTACAAGTGCGGGGATCTTCTTCCTCAGCCTCACTTCCTTTCATACGGGCCGATAGACACTCCCTCACCTGATTTTCATCGTCCGGAGTTTTTCGTCGACATCCTGCTTGATGCCGCTGATAAATAATAATTTCCGGCCCATGTCTGTCTTTTCTTTCTTGTAACCATAACAGTTTAATCCGGATGTTTTTCAGTGTAATAATACCGGTCTATAACCGACCGGACGAGGTCAGGGAACTCCTTGGAAGTTTCTTGGGCCAATCTTTTTCCGATTATGAGATAATCATAGTCGAAGACGGCTCTACCATAACGTGTAAAGAAGTGGTGGACTCATTTTCCGGACGTCTGAGGATAAAATATCTGGAAAAGAAGAACGGCGGTCCCGCGCTTGCCAGGAATTTCGGTGCAGGGCAGGCCGTAGGGGAGTATCTTCTGTTCCTTGATTCGGACACGGTGCTTCCGGAGGGATTTTTGGGTAATGTCAGCGAGTATCTGACCCATAGTCCTGTGGATCTGTTCGGCGGACCGGACATGTCTTCGGAGTCCTTTTCCGCACTTCAGAAGGCCATAGGTTATTCCATGACGTCTTTTTTCACGACAGGAGGCATCAGGGGAGGCAAACGCAAGGTGAGCCGTTTCATCCCGCGTTCTTTCAATATGGGTGTACGTCGGCAGGTCTTCGAAGAGGTGGGCGGATTCAGTGCCATGCGTTTCGGGGAGGATATGGACCTGTCCATGCGCATCATCTCCGCGGGGCATTCGTCGGCTCTTATCGAGAACGCGGCCATTTATCACAAGCGCAGGACTTCGCTTAAAGGTTTTTACAGACAGGTTTACAATTCCGGGCGGGCCAGGATTGATTTGACTCTGCGCCATAGAGGCTCACTTAAGACTGTGCACCTTCTGCCGAGCGCATTCGTCGTCGGCTGCACGGCTCTTATTCTCTGTGCATTGACATTAAGAAGGGCATGGATAGCCGCTCCTGTGGCCTTGTATGCGCTTCTGCTGTTTATTCACGCCGGCATAAAAGAAAAGAGCCCCCGCGTGGGACTCCTTTCTGTAGCTGCTTCTTTTGTTCAGCTCTATGGCTATGGTCTGGGTCTGTTGGCCAATTTCGTGCGCCGATGCATTCTCCGCAAGGCTGAAATCAGCGTCATAGACAATGACCGCTTCTATCGTAACTAATCGTAGTACTTCGGATCGCGTGGCGTGACTTTGTTCATGTTGTCCAGCAGATCCTGGTTTGTCTTGTACTCGTCCATCAGCTGGAGCATGAAATTCATCGCCTCTATAGGGTTCATGTCGGCCAGAAGTTTGCGCAGAATCCATATTCTCTGGCTGGATGACCTGTCGTAAAGCAGATCGTCGCGACGGGTTCCGGACAATACGACGTTCACCGCAGGGAAGATGCGTCTGTTGGAGAGTGAGCGGTCGAGTTGGATTTCGGAGTTGCCCGTACCCTTGAATTCCTCGAATATCACTTCGTCCATCTTGGAACCTGTCTCTGTAAGCGCTGTGGCAAGGATGGTGAGCGAACCGCCGCCTTCCACGTTACGGGCCGCACCGAAGAATCTCTTGGGCTTCTGAAGCGCATTGGCATCCACTCCACCCGTAAGGACTTTACCTGAAGCCGGCTGCACGGTATTGTATGCACGGGCCAATCGGGTTATGCTGTCCAGAAGTATCACTACGTCGTGTCCGCATTCCACAAGTCTGCGTGCCTTCTCAAGAACCATATTGGCCACTTTCACGTGTCTTTCTGCCGGCTCGTCGAATGTTGACGCCACCACCTCGGCCTTTACGCTGCGCTGCATGTCAGTAACTTCCTCAGGGCGCTCGTCGATGAGAAGCACTATCTCGTACACTTCAGGATGATTGTCTGCGATGGCGTTAGCCAGACTCTTGAGAAGCATGGTCTTACCTGTCTTAGGCTGTGCCACGATAAGACCTCTCTGGCCTTTTCCGATAGGGGAGAACATGTCCACGATACGGCACGAAGGGTCTGCGCCGTGTCCGTGTCCGAGGAGGTTGAATTTCTCGTCCGGGAAGAGCGGGGTGAGGAAATCGAAAGGAACTCTGTCTCGGATGAATTCCGGCGTCCTTCCGTTGATGCTCTTGACGCTTACCAGCGGGAAATATTTGTCGCTTTCGCGCGGAGGGCGTATCTCGCCGAGTACCGTGTCTCCGTTTTTGAGAGCGTAACTTTTTATCTGCTGTGCAGATACGTATATGTCATCGGGGCTGTTAAGGTAATTATAGTCGGAACTGCGCAGGAAGCCGTATCCGTCGGGCATGACTTCAAGCACACCCGTAGCGGTGACAGTGCCTTCGTATTCGGGGTAGCGCGGCTTGGGCTGCTGTTTCTGATTTTGTCCGTTTTGAGCGTTCTGGCTCTGGGCGTTCTGCTGAACGTTGCGGCTGTCGTTTTTCTGATTTACGGTTTCCGCCTGTACGTCGCTCTGCTCTTGGCGGTCCTGATTCCGTGTCTCGCCTTGACCCTGTGTCGGAATCAACACTTTATTCTTTGAAGCGGCGAGCCTTTGAGCCGCTTTGTCCAGTATGGCTTGCTTTTTAGGATCTATGACAGGGGCCTGTTTCTTCTCAGTATTGTTTTCGGCTTTTGTTTCAGTATCGCCGTTTACAGGATTATCTGCTGATTTCTTAGGTCTGCCGCGGTGCTTCGACTCTTTTGAAGTGTTTTCAGCTTCCGTCTTATCTGTATTTTGAACTTTGGACTGGTCCTGTGTTTCAGATGCTTGAGCTTGCTGCTTGTCCGTTTCCTGTTTCTGCTGTTTGTCGACAGGCTTCTGTTTAGGTTTTCTCTGAGGCTTTTGAGACTGTTCCTGCTCAGGTTTGGCGGAGTTCTCCACCTGTTCCTTAGCGTCTGTCGCTTTTTCTGCAGAATCCTTAGGTTTGCGTGTGCGTTTTTCTTTTTTAGGTGAAGGTGCAGGATCTGCGCTTAGAGTGCCGTTGGCAACTGCCTTGGCTTCAGCGTCGAGAATCATATATGCCAGATTCTCATTGTCCGTTCGTTTTGAAAATTTGATTTTGAGCGAACCTGCAATCTCTTCCAATTGCTCCCGGCTCATCTCACTAAGGTCATATAGACGATGTGGCATGAAAAAAAGTATTAAATTATGACGGAACCGTCGTAAGTTGAATTTACTGAAGGATTTTTCGCGATCAAACCGCGAAAAGCGTGGCAAAGATATAATTAATTTTTTAATTATCCCAATAACTGCTGCTCTTTTTGAATCTCAGAAGATCCGCAAGCGAAGCTGCATTGGCGGCAATCTTGAAACTGTACTGTTTCCAAGTGCCCACAGGAACCCAGGAGAACGTGATGTTGAAGCAGTGAAGGTCGTATGTGGCGTTAAGCTGGGTGGTGGTAATGGTCTTCGCCATGAAGTCATAACCGGACGAAGCGTTGATGTTCAGTCTCGGTGTAAGTTTGATGTTCCCGCTTACGTTCAGCGTCGCGGTATAGTTGTCTTTGCGGTTAAGCGTCTCGGTAGAGCTGTTGTAGGAGTAAGACCTTGAGTATCTGAAGCTTCCGCTGAAATTCATGGACCATGGCACGTTAGGATTAGTATAGTAAAGCCATCCTCCCGGAATGTATTCGCCCGTGACAGGGTGATAATAAATCCTCTGGTAGTAGTCGGTGGCGCTTTTTTCCGTTCTTCCGTCGTTACCATCTATGGCGCCTTTTCCGGAGATGGCATAGGAGGCCGATATGGACCCTGTCGTAAAACGTGCCAATCCCTGTCCCGCCATAAAGGCGAATTTATTATAGGTCTTGCCCTTGCCGTCTATGGCATAAGGGTCAAAAGCCGCACTTCCGCTGAGGTTCACCTTATTGAACAGGTTGGTGCTCATGGATGTGCTGATGGTGCGCATCTTCAGTGAGTCCGCCAGGAAATTATACCCGGTGGATATGTTCAGCTGGTCCAGAAGCTTCACTTTCTTGGTTCCTTTTCCCGTGGAGTCGGCGTAGTCGAGTACTTTGGCTTCAAGGTTATTGCCTATCGAAACGCTCATTGATGCCGTCTTTCCTTTGCCCGGAGCGGAGTAGAGCTGGCCCTGGTATATGTTGTACTGATATTCCTGTTCAGTTCCGTTGGCATCGGTGTACGTGTAGGTTCTGTAACCGTTGGCATAAGTGCCCTTTTCAGGACTCACGGACAGCGAGATCGAAGGCGATATGACATGCCTTATGGCTTGTATCTTATTATATCTGCCGAAATTGAACATTCCGTAGAGGCGCGTGCTCATGCTCAGTGATCCGGAGTAGTTCTGAGTAATGCCGAATGCTCCGAACTGTTTGCCTGTCACCACTTCCACCTTATTTGTCTCCGAGTTATATTGAGCCTCGCTCCTGCGGAAGAACCAGTTCTGGCTATATGATATGGACGGATTGAAATTAAGATATTTAAGAAGCTGGAAGCTTGGAAGTCCGATGCTGAAATTATGCGTCATTCCGTTCTTGAACTTGTCCGTGAATCCGGCCTGTCCGAACTCGCTGGCCTTGAAGTTGATCTTGTTCTGAAGGGTGGTGCTGTAGCCGAAGGAGATTTTCTCCCACAGTTTCTCTTTTCCGACCCTGTTCTTTTGCTTGAAAGGGTAGAAAGTGCTTACGGAAAGCGTTACGTTAGGAAGCGTAAAGGCATATGAACTGTCCCTGGAGTTCTGGCTGTGCAGCATGTTCAGAGACAGGTTCACTTTGCCGTTCCATTTCTTGGAGTAGGAGATGGAAGAACTTACCTGACTCTGAAGGGCTTCCGTTACGGAATGCGAATTATATCGGCTGTTCGAAGGGCTGGAGAAGTTGACCGAGGCGCTGAAAGTGGTCCCGGGATGCGCTTTCGAATCCTGCGAGTGGCTCCATTTAATTCCGAAGTTGCTTGACGAATAGAAGTCCGCCGCTCCCTTTTCCCCCGTCTGGTCGTAGGAATAATTGAATGCGAGGTTACCGTTGCATTTATAATTGACCTTATATCGGGAGTTTACGTCCACGGACCATGAACCCAGGGTGAAATAGTCCCCCGTTACCGAGAGGTCCAGATAGTCTCCGAACACGAAATACATTCCGGCGTCCTTCATAAAGAAACCACGGGCGTTCTCTTCGCCGAACGTAGGCATCAGAAGACCCGTCGCCCGTTCCGGTTTCTTGGGGATGAAGCCGAAGGGAATGCCCAGAAACGGAATGTCCACGTCCGCGATGACCAGATGCGCAGGTCCGAAGACCGTCTTGCGCGTAGGCTTTGTGACCACTTTCGCCACGGAAAGTTCCATCCAATAGTGCGGATGCTCCAGATCGCAGACTGTGTATTTGCCGTGTTCCACGTTCATGCTCTTGTCCGGCATAATCTTGATATGCTGTCCGTGCAGAAGCCCTTCGTCCTCTGAGGTAAGAGCCTGTTTAATGTTGATTTTCT
The DNA here is from genome assembly GCA_963615835.1 of Coprococcus eutactus. Classification (GTDB taxonomy): domain Bacteria; phylum Bacteroidota; class Bacteroidia; order Bacteroidales; family UBA932; genus Cryptobacteroides. Next base: position 11,198 of record CAVEIF010000015.1, read on the forward strand.
GCGAGTTGAAGTTATACTTTATCTCGTGCATCTTATAGGACTGCTTGCCTTGGGTCATCACCGGAAGTCCCTTCCATTCGCCGGTGAGCGTATCCAGGACACCGCGGGCGTAAACCACTCCGGAGTTCATGTCGTAGTCCATGCGTTCAGCGGTCAACGTCATGTCCTGGTACTTGACGGTTACGTCGCCGTAGTAGTAAATCATCCTTTTCCCATCGGTAAACACTTCCACGATGGAGTCCCTGGCGTTGGAAAATGCCGGCTGCTTGAGTGAGCTGTGGCTGAGTCCGTCGAGCGAGTCCGCCCTGAACAGCGAATCCGCTCTCGCTAGGCTGTCCCTTCGTGCCAATGTCGCCGAATCCGGAGGCGCGATCTCCTTCTTGGGCTTGGCTCCACCGGCAAGCGGCTTGCGCGGAGGTCTTTGCGCCCATGCGTCAGAGAGGCAGAGAAGCAGAAGCACCGCAAGGATGAATACATATTTATATATAGGTTTATGCAAATCCTGTCAAGTTAAAGTTACTTTGATCTCTTGCAAATATGAATATTGAATTTTTGTTAAATTTGCAATCTTGCAAAGATAATTAAACTTTCGCATTTGCCAAGATGAAACGCATAGCCTCGATTTTAATAGTCATATTATCCATGTGCTTCTCCGCCGGAGCATCGACAGACCTGACACTTCGTACTGTCGTCATAGATGCAGGACACGGAGGGAAAGACCCCGGGGCGATAAGTAAGGACGGTAAGACTTTCGAAAAGAATTTCACTCTCGATATCGCCAAGAGACTGTCCGCTCTCATTAAAGACAAATATCCTGATGTCAAGGTGGTTATGACACGTACCGATGACACTTTCATCTCGCTTGACCGACGTGCGGAACGTGCAAATGAATGCCGTGCCGACCTTTTCATCTCCATTCACATCAATTCTGCATATTCCACCAAAAGCGCAGGTTTTTCGACTCATGTCCTGGGTCAGTCATCCCAAAAGAACCGCGACCTTTATAAGGCCAATCTTGAATTGGTCAAGAGAGAGAATTCGGTCATTATGCTGGACGATAATTATAACGCCAGGCAGGCCGGGTTCGACCCTTCCGATCCGAGTTCATATATATTCATGACCATGATGCAGAGCGCTCATCTGCAACAGAGCATAGATTTCGCACAGATTGTGGGGCGGAAACTTCAGGGAGGCCCCATAACGGTTAATCGCGGTGTGAGTCAGGACCCTTTTTATGTGCTGTGGAAAACCACCATGCCCGCTGTTCTCGTGGAACTCGGTTTTATAAGCAATCCGCAGGATTTGAAGGAATTGAAAAAAACTACGGCACGCTCTGACTTGGCCAAGAGGCTTTTCGAGGCGTTCAAGGAATATAAAGAACAGTACGACGCTTCCACCTCAAGGACCGCGGACAGAACGGCTGAAATCTCAACGGTGGATAATGTCCTGTACGGAGTTCAGATATTCGCCGTTTCTTCAGACGTAAAAAAGGGGGACGGCCGGCTTTTGGGGTATGAGCCCATGGTCTTTCAGTCCGGTAAAATAAAAAAATATGTGGTGGGTGTTTCGGACTCCCGGGAGAAGACCATGAAAGAATATAAAAAGATAAAGACAAAATATCCGGACTGCTTCATGGTGGAGATTAAAGGCAAAACCGTGAGCCGGTGCAGGTAGGGGCTCATGCGGCCCGTTTTCACCCCGATTTCCGAGACATTTGCTAAATGCTTGATAATCTTTACTGTTTGTGGTAAGTGCTTGATTATCAGTGGCTAAATATCAAGCAATGAGAGACAAAAATTATTTTTTGCTATGTATTTTAATTTACTTATGCAATAGCAAAATTATTTTTTTTCGTATTATTTTTCTTTCACTTTTGTCTCCGTTATCAATCACGAGACATGCAAGACGAGCAAAGACATAATTCAAATGTCTGGGAGGATTGTCTACACATCATAGAGAATAACGTTCTTCCCGTTCAGTACGAAACATGGTTTAAACCTATACGTTTCGTAGGTCTTGCCGGTGATGTTCTCACTGTGGAGATTCCCACAGAATATTATCGTAATTTCATAGAAGAGAATTTCATCGATCTGCTTTCGCGGACACTTCGCAGAGTAATCGGGGCTACCGCCAAGTTAAGATATCGTGTCGCTCCCGTTCAGGGACAGCCTTCGCTGGTGATGGACGGTTCTGCCGGTCCCAAAGCCACAAATGCTCCCGTTCCTGTTTCTACCGTTAATCCCGGAGGCAATGCCGCGCATGTGGCTTATCCCGGGGCGCAGCGTCTCCAGATAGATCCGCGTCTTAACCCAGGCTATCGTTTTTCTACACTTGTAGAGGGCGAGTGTAATAAACTTGCCATCCTTACCGGAAAGGAGATTTCAGATAATCCGGGTAACACACCTTATAATCCGCTTTTCATCTTTGGCGGCTGCGGTCTTGGTAAGACGCATCTGGCACAGGCCATAGGTAATGCCATAAAGGAGAAGAATCCGGACTGCACTGTTCTGTATGTTACGGGCACGGAGTTCAAGACGAAGTATATGGATGCCACGCAGCATAATGTCCTTACTGAATTTCTGTCTTTCTTCATGAAGATAGACGTTCTTATATTGGATGACATACACGACATGCGTGGACAGGGTAATCAGAGCGCGTTTTTCAGCATCTTCAACCATCTGCATCTTAACAATAAGCAGTTGATTCTGACCTCTGACCGGGCTCCCAAGGAACTGGAGAATTTTGAGGAGAGGCTTCTTTCCCGCTTCAAGTGGGGCCTGTCCGTAGAGTTGAAACACCCTGACTATAATACGCGTCTGAACATGCTGCACCGTAAGTGTGAACGAGACGGGCTCATGATCCCGGAGGATGTTCTCCGTTATATCGCGATGAACGTCAAGAGTAATTTCCGGGAACTTGAGGGCGCTCTCATCTCTTTGATGGCATATTCCACGTTTACGCATAAGGATTGCTCCATCGAGATGGCAAGCAGCGTGTTGGAAAACATAATATCGGAGCAGAAAAACGACCTTACCATAGATAAGGTCCAGTCGGCGGTATGTGAGTATTTTCACATTTCAAAGGAGGAGCTCGTGTCGTCTTCACGTAAGAGGCAGTTGGTTCAGGCCCGTCAGATATCCATGTATTTGTGCAGAAATCTGATAGAGGGATGTTCTCTTTCCACGATCGGTGCCAGGACAGGAGGGAAGGACCATTCGACCGTGTTGCACTCTTGTAACAGCATCAGCGATTTGATGTCCACTGACAGAATGCTCAAATGCTACGTTACAGAGCTCGAAGGCATCCTTCAGCCTACAGGACGATAATTCTAAACACTATAATAATATGTTATCTGATAGAATCCTTGAGATTTTCAAGGAAATTACGCGTATTCCACGTGGCTCCGGGCATGAAGAACCTATGACTGAATTTCTTTTGGACTGGGCCGGACAGCATAATCTGGACGTTAAAAAAGACGGTATCGGGAATGTCTGTATCACACGTCCTGCAAGCAGAGGTAAGGAGAAAGTTCCTGTGCTTGTCCTTCAGGCACATCAGGACATGGTGTGCGAAAAAAATGCGGGAGTGGAGCATGATTTCCTAAAGGATCCCATAAAGTATGAAGTGCAGGACGGGTGGCTCATAGCTAAAGACACTACACTCGGAGCAGATGACGGAATAGGCATAGCCGCGTGCCTGGCTCTTCTTGAAAGCGACCTGCCATTGGGACCTCTGGAATGCGTGTTCACCATTTCCGAAGAGACCGGCATGGATGGCGCGGAATATATGAAAGAGGGGTTCTTTACGGGTAAGACACTCATTAATCTTGATTCCGAGGATGAAGGACAGATGTTCATAGGATGCGCCGGAGGATTAACTACATTGGCTGAATATCACTATGATACGGAAGCTCTTGCTGAGGGAGCGACACTGCACCATATCCGCATATCAGGAGGTATGGGAGGCCATAGCGGAGACGACATCAACAAAGGCAGGGCCAACACGGTACAGCTGCTTCTCCGTTTTCTTTTCGCCTGTCCTGACACGCTGCAGATCATAAGCATAGACGGAGGCGGCAAGCATAACGCCATAGCCAGAGAATGTTCTGCCGTAGTGGCGGCTTGTTCCGCTGATTTTCATAATAAATTTACTAAATTTGCCGCGGAGGTAAAGAATGAATTCCGCGTTACCGATCCGGGGCTGTCGTTCAGTTGTGAGGATTTGAACTCTTCGGAAGCAGAGGTGGCGATCGCATCCGGGCAGGCAAGAAAGATAATATCTTCGCTTGTGGCTTGTCCTCACGGACTGGTGGCTATGAGTCAGGATGTTCCGGGATTTGTGGAGACATCGACCAACCTGGCTTCCGTTAAGACTGACAGAAAGGCTCAGACCATAAAAGTATGTACAAGTCAGCGAAGCAGCACGAAGAGCGAATGCCATGCCATCGCGCAGAAAGTGGAGGCGGCGCTTTCGCTTGGAGGAGCTGAGGTGGAGCATCTTAACGAATATCCCGGTTGGGCTCCTAATGTGGATTCTCCTATCCTGAAGCAATGTGTGGATTCTTACGAGAAACTTTTTGGTGAAAAACCTCTCGTCCTGGCCATCCACGCCGGACTTGAGTGCGGATTGTTTCTTGAGAAATTCCCGGGTCTGGACATGATTTCATTCGGCCCTACACTTCGGGGAGTTCATGCTCCGGGAGAGAAACTCGAATTGAAGAGTTTGGATAAATTTGCCCGCCATCTTGAGGATGTGGCTGTAAATTTTAAATGATATGAAAGTAGCTCCTTCTATTCTGACTGCGGATTTTCTGCATCTTGAGAAAGATATAAAGATGTTGAATTCCTGTGCCGATTACATCCATCTGGACATTATGGACGGCAGTTTCGTGCCTAACATTTCGTTTGGCTTTCCGGTGGTGGAAGCGATAAGCAAGGTGGCGACAGTGCCTCTTGACGCCCATCTAATGGTAGTTCATCCTGAAAGATGGTTCAAACGCCTGTCGGAACTCGGAGTCAGAACGGTAAGTTTTCATCTTGAGACTACGGGGTGGAAGACACCTTATGTCATAAAATTGGCCAGAAAATGCGGACTTAAGGTTGGTTTGGCCATTAATCCGGACATCTCCATAGAGAAGCTTTACAAATATATAGGGAAAGTGGATTTCTTTCTTGTCATGTCGGTGTTCGCCGGTTTTGGAGGACAGAAATTCATCTATCAGAGCGTCGACAGAGTGGCCTTGCTGAAGCTTCAGATAGAGCGTTGTAAAGCCAGGACACTTGTCGAGGTGGATGGCGGGATAGGTCCGGATAACGCCGGAGCCCTTTCCAAGTGTGGCACCGACATAGTAGTCGCCGGAAGTTCGGTATTCAGTGCGGAAGATCCGGTCAGCGTGGTCAGAGCGCTTCAGGAAGCCTGAACACGTTCTTTTCGAATTCTTCGCAGAGATATTTTTTGCCGTCTTCACTGTGGTACATCCCGGTGTGGCGGCAAAATTCTTTTCCGAACACCTCCAATTCGGAGTGTATGTCGTATTCCACCCCCGTCAATTCTCGCATGGAAACCGGATTAGGAAGATATTCGGGCCAATTCTGCTCGTTGACGTTAAGTCCTATTCCTATGATCGAGTATTTTACGAAGGCTCCGTCCAAGGTGTTTTCTATAAGGATGCCACAGATTTTCCTGTCATCCACCCAGATGTCGTTGGGCCATTTGATACGTGCTTTGATTCCATTGCCTGAAAGATAGGACAGAAGCGACAGAGTGGTTATGCGCGTAAGGAAGAGGGCGTCCGAGACAGGAAAGGCGTCAGGTTTCAGTATTATGGTGAATGTAAGGTTTTTCCCGGGGGTGGCGAACCATTTGTGGTCACCTTGGCCTCTGCCGGCATCTTGGCGTAATGTGGAAATTATTGACAGATTGTCATATTTTTCTATGTTTGTTTTGGCTTCGGAATTTGTGGATTCAGTTCTTTCGAGCCAAGTTATGGCGGATGTTTCCATAGTGGTGCAAATTTTGTATATTTGTGGGCTCAAATATACAAAATTCATTTATGATAAATCAAGAACTTGACGTTATAGCCGGAGCCATATTGGATAAAAAAGGCGAAGATGTCATCTCCATAGACCTTAGGCCGATCGGTACGGCCATAACGGACTATTTTGTCGTGTGCAGCGGAACATCCACCACCATGGTGTCAGCCATCGCAGACAACATAATCAAAGAGACTAAAGAGAAACTCGGCGTGAAACCTCTGCGTATGCAGGGTCAGGAAAATGCCTTTTGGGTGATCATAGATTACGGGCATATAGTCGTCCACATATTCCTTAAGGAATACAGGGATTTTTATCGGCTCGAAGACCTCTGGGCCGACGCTCCACGTAAAACATATACAGACTGATGGATAATAAGAAAAAAGTGAAGATGGTCAGGATTAACATTTCCTGGCTATATATACTTCTGGTCGGAGGTCTTTTCTACCTGATGTTCAGGGATAAAGATGCCGCTAACCCACAAAAGACCGAATGGGCCGAGGTCCGTGAGATGGTTCTGGCGGGGGATGTGAAGGAGATTAATTTCATACGTAATGAGTATAAGGGACTTGTCACTCTCAAAGGGCAGAGTCTGGAGAAGTATTCTTCTGATTTCGGAGGCAAGGTTCCCACCCGTTCTCCACATTACATATTCTTGGCGACGGATCATTTTGACGCGGAGAAGGAATTGGCATCGCTTAATGCGTCCCTTCCTGCTGACAGTCAGGTTAAACTTACCGTCAGCCAGAATAATGACATCTGGGGTAATGTCCTGGAGTGGATTTTCCCGTTGGTGCTCATCATTCTGATGTATGTGATGATGTTCAGGGCTTTCCGTCCTATGGGCGGCGGCCAGAACGGACAGGGCGGCGGATTCAATCCTTTCAATGTGGGCAAGGCACAGGGTAAATTGGCAGATAAGAATAAGGTGAATGTCACATTCAAGGATGTGGCCGGACTTTATGGTGCGAAGGAGGAGGTGATGGAGATAGTCGATTTTCTGAAAAACCCTAAAAAGTACACGGAACTCGGCGCGAAGATTCCTAAGGGGGCGCTTCTCGTAGGTCCTCCGGGTAATGGTAAGACACTCCTTGCCAAGGCTGTGGCGGGGGAGGCGGATGTGCCGTTCTTCTCCATAAGCGGTTCGGATTTCGTGGAGATGTTCGTAGGTGTGGGAGCTTCCCGCGTGAGAGACCTTTTTGCTCAGGCCAAGGAAAAGGCACCTTGCATAGTGTTCATAGACGAGATAGACGCGGTGGGACGTGCCAGAGGTAAAAATGCCGGTTTTTCCGGTAATGATGAGAGGGAAAATACTCTTAATCAGTTGCTTACCGAGATGGACGGATTTGGAAGCAACAGCGGAGTCATAGTCCTGGCCGCCACGAACAGGGCAGATATCCTCGATAAGGCGCTTATGCGTGCCGGCCGTTTTGACAGGCAGATTCATGTGGATCTTCCGGAACTTAAGGAGAGGGAGGAGATTTTCAAGGTTCACATTAAGGATCTTAAACTTGACAAGAATTTCGATGTGGCATATATGGCCAAACACACTGCCGGATTCAGCGGTGCCGATATCGCCAATGTATGTAATGAAGCCGCTTTGGTCGCGGCGAGAAAAAACAAGGCGGTCGTTCAGCTTGAAGATTTTCTTGATGCAGTAGACAGGATAGTGGGCGGCATAGAGAAGAAGGGTTATATACTTTCCGAAGCGGAAAAGAAGACTATAGCACACCACGAGGCGGGACATGCTGTGGTAAGTTGGTATCTTCCTCATGCCCATCAGCTTCTCAAAGTGACTTTAGTCCCTCGCGGAAGTGCTCTTGGCGCAGCCTGGTACCTTCCGGATGAACATAAGATAGAACGTAAGAGCCAGATGATGGATGAAATGTGCTCTCTGATAGGAGGCAGGGTCGCAGAGGAGATTCTTAACGGAGAACCGTCCACAGGAGCGCAGAATGATCTCGAAAGACTTACCAAGACTGCTTATGCCATGGTGCAGTATTATGGTATGTCGGAGAAGTTCGGATATTTCAGCTATTACGATTCTACCGGAAGCGGAACTTACGATTTCACTAAGCCTTATTCTGAAAAGACGGCTGAGCTGTTGGATTCAGAAGTGAACAAACTCATCCGCGAGGTTCATGATAAGACGGCTTCCATCCTTAAGGAACACGAACAGCAGTGGAAAGATGTGGCAGAACTGCTTCTTTCGAAAGAAGTTATCTTCGCTGAAGATGTCGAAGCCATCTGCGGACCTAAGGTAAAAGACGAAAAGGACGAGTTAAAGGAAGATAAGACGGATGAAAGCGCTGCTTAAACGGTCTTTGTCCGGTTTTGTATATGCGGGATTGATCGCTGTGGGCCTGTTAGGTCCACAGCCTTGTTTTCCGGTGGTTTTCGGAGCACTTCTCGTGCTTGCGCTCTGTGAATTCTACAGGATGTCCATGGGTAAGACCTTTCCTGCGAGTCGGACTCTGTTATGCCTTGGCGCAGTTCTGTTTTTTATCTCGGTATATCTCTACAGAATGCAGTCAGTACCGTATTTGACCATATTCCTGTCCCTGATTCCGACAGTGGCGGCCGTGGTGCTTCCGATATGGAGCAGAGATTATTCAAAGTATGGTCTTATGGCCTATGGGGTCGCAGGTCTGTTCTTCATCGCACTTCCATTGGTGTGCACTTCAGTGATGTGTGTGCATGATGGGAAGTTCAGCGGCATCTTGCTCTTGGATCTTTTCGTCATAGTGTCCCTTTCCGATGTGGGCGCATTCTTTTTCGGTTCCACGCTGGGAAGAAAGGGGCGCTCGCATAAATTGGCTCCTAACATATCGGCTCATAAGACGTGGTGGGGACTATGCGGCGGTCTGTTGTTCGCCGTCATAGCGTCATTGCTTCTGGTCCGCCTCGGACTGCTTCCTTTTAAAGTAGTGGATGCGGCAGTTTTCGCTGTCCTTATGAGTGTTCTTGGAGTGCTGGGAGACCTCGTGGAGAGTATGTGGAAGAGATATTTCCATGTCAAGGATTCCGGAAAGATAATACCCGGACATGGCGGAGTGTATGACAGACTTGACTCCATGATGCTCGCTATTCCTGCGGCGACTTTGTATCTGAGCCTTTCAGGTCTTCTTCAATAAGTTCAAGCATACGGTCGGCAGCTTCATTTTCAGGGATGTGTCTTAATACAGGCACATTTTTTTTGTATATGCTCACTTTCCCGCCGCCTTCTCCGACATATCCCCAGTCGGCATCGGCCATTTCTCCCGGACCGTTGACTATGCACCCCATGACGGCGATGACTATGTCGCTCAAATGTGAAGTTTTGCTTTTAACCTCTTCGAATGCCTGCTGCAGATTATACATTGTACGTCCGCAGCCGGGGCAGGCGATATATTCAGGTTTATAGAACTTTTTTCTTGCCGCCTGTAGTATTTCATCGCGAAGTTCCTCCTCCAAGGAGTCTTCCGGGATGTCATCTGTTTCTCCTCGCATAAGTTTGACCCCCCATGTGCACGCTGCATCCAATATATGTTCTGTCTTCGGATCGAGAACCGGCTTGGGGAAAGAGGAATATCTGGAAGCAATGTAAGCGGCCACAGGCAGTTCAGCTTCCGGATCCTCTGTAAGAGAGACTCTTATGGTGTCTCCTATGCCTTCTTCCAAAAGTGTGGCTATTCCTACGCAGGATTTGATTCTTCCGCTCTCACCGTTGCCCGCTTCCGTAACCCCGACGTGCAGAGGAAACCATATACCTTCTTCCTTATAGAGTCTGACGAGTTCACGATAGGCTTGCACCATAGTGACGGTATTGGATGATTTGAGCGACACCACCACTTTATCGAAATCGTTCTCCACGCACATTCTGACCCATTCCATGGCGGCGAGTGCCATGGCGCCAGGCATGTTACCGTAGAGTGAAGTTATATATTCTCCAAGAGAGCCGTGATTGACACCTATCCTTATCGCTGTACCGCAGCGTTTGCATACTTCTATCAGACGCTTGAATTCTTCCCGTGCCTTCAGGTGGTCTTTGTGAAAGTTGCCCGGGTTAATGCGCACTTTATCCACGTATGGAGCCACTTCTATGGCTGTAGCAGATGAGAAATGTATGTCGGCGACGATGGGTGTGTAGATTCCTTTGGAGCGCAGAGCCTCTCTTATCGCCTTTATGTGGGGAACATCCTGAAGTCCGGGGACGGTGAGTCTGATCATTTCCGCTCCCGCCTTGGCGAGCCTTACACATTGTTCAATACAGGCCTTTTCATCATCGGTGTGCGTGTTGCACATCGTCTGTATGACTATGGGATGTCCCTTGCCGAGTTCTATCCCCGGATTACCTATCTTTACCATAGACTATTTCTTTTGCTTGTCGTTTAAGGTCGGCGTTGGTGGTGCCGTAACGTTTGCCTAACTGTATGTGCACACCTGCCGAGATTATGATGTCCAGCGGGTATGCGTATCTGTAATATACGCTGTTGAGCGCCTCCAGGTCAGACCCGGAAGGGAAGAGGGAATTGGCGGTGAATATGCTTGAGAGGCCATAACGCAGCTGGGCGTTAATGTGAAATTCGAAAGGCTCGAAGATAAGGGCCGCCCCTATGCCGCCTTGAAAGCCGTAATCCCAGCGTATGTCCGTGTCATAAAAAGCTGTCTTATATGCTTCTTCCACATTAGGCCCGCTTCTTTCGACGCTGAGCCGGTAGCCTCCGTATATCCCTAATCCGGCGTACGCCTTGCTATGAAGAGCGTCGCGGTGAACCTGCAACATGAAAGGCACTTCTATGACGTCCATCTGCATGGCGGTGCTTTTCTCCACGTAGTACTCCCACGTATTTCCCGTCTCCTTGTTCTTTTTAAAGTGATAGCCTTCGTGTCCGTACTCTATTCCTATGGTCCAACCGAAATAGGGAAGATAGTTGAACATCTTCTCGTAGTGGGTGAAGGTGAGGGAATAATGTCCCAAAGCCAGGTCTCTTTGCTGGCTATGGCTGGGGGAGAACTGCATTCCTGTCAAGGTTACACCGTAATTGAAGCCTATCATGGAATAGTCATTCATCTTGGATGCATATTCTATCTTGACGGTATCGAGGTATTCGTCCGGCCAGGACGTTATAATGCTGTCCCTGCGGGACCTGTTCTCGTCAGAAACCGCCTGCGGCGTCATGGACTTTTCCTGAAGTGCGACGCTGTCAATCTGCAGAGTATTGACACTGAGACTGTCGGGTCCTTTAAGCATAGGCATCTGAGCATAGGTGCTTATGACTTGCGATGCCAATACAAATAGCATTACTATAAATTTTTTCATAGTTCCTTTACATTGATTATCTGAGTCAATTCTGCAGCTGCGGGAAGATTCAGGAATTCTTCGTCCTCGGACGGCTTGAAGAAAATGACTTTTTCCGGCTGTCTGTGCATAAGAAGATCTCCCGTGTCCACAAGTGAGTTTCTGTTATCGTCGAACGTGATTCTTACGGCATATTTGCCTTCCTTAAGGTATGGAAAGTACAACTCGGAGTCCTTGTCTATAACATATGAGCGAAGTGTCTTGTCTTTCTTTTCGCTGAGAAGGTCAACGATGAGCTTGCTTTCCACACCTTCCATTTTAAGACTGATCGTACTTAACTGGTCATCTTTCGGAAGGCTTACCTTAACTTCCGTGCTGTCGTTATAGAATCCGTTTATGTCTCTGAATATTCTTGGCGGCACTGCAAGAAAGTATTCGTATCCGGGAAGTATTTTCTCTTTGGGCCTTATTACATAACGTCTCAGGTTAAGACTGTCGCGTTCTACAGCGACACTGCCTTTGAACTCCTTTTGCTTGGGATTAATGTAGCGGAAGCGGAGCGAATCGAAATCGGCATTGATGATGGGGTAATCGAAGTCGAGGACAAATCCGTCCTGCTCCACTTTTTCGGGCTCCGCGGTAAGCTTATAAACACAGATGGTGTCTTCATGCTTAAGGTTCATTCTCGCGGCACGTCCTGTCTTCTGGGGAAGAGCGCCTTCGATGAACATAGGATAGTGTTCAGTAACGCTTTCCATTACGAGGGTCGAGTCATTGGTCTTTCGATAATTGACGTACAGGCGAAGAGTGTCCGGAGCGGGGCGTCTGTCGTTTATCCATATTTCAAGGCTGTCGCGTCGCAGATTGAATTGGCTTATCAGATTATCGGCCTTATATCCTTTTATCCACAGAGAGTCTATCCAAGCATCTGCTGCAGAGAATGTTATATGCATCCTTCTGGGTGAGGTGCGCGCTTTGTTCATAAGTTTCTGCTTCGTGTTCTTTTCCTTGAAAAGCCTTATTTCGTATTCGCTTTTGCGCGCACGGCACTCCAACGTGTCTTTCGCGTCATATTTCTGCATCTCCTTCAAGGTGTCGTTCACCTGCATCACAGGGCGTATCAGGGAATCTATGAACCCCACCTGATCGGTTCCGGATTGATAGAGATTGTCTCCGTTCTCGTCTTTTATGGCGTATAAACGATATAACGTGTCCGGAATATAAGGGATGCAGAAATATCCCCAGTCGTCCGTCTTGGAAGCCGCAAACGGGCGGGACTTGAATATGGCCGAATCGCTGTGGTCCTTATATAGCATCACTGTAGCACCCTTGACCGGCAGCAGAGTATTGCAGTCCTGAACCGTTCCCGTAATCAGCATCGAGTCTATCTTGTCTCCGGTGGAGAACACGTAGGTGTATCCAGGGAACATGTTTCCCTCGTTATTGTCTGCCAATGCGTCAGTGAAATTCAGGGTGTAGGTTATGCCTTTGCGCAGCGGTTCTTCGAAACTGACCACGATTCCTTTCCCTTTCACCTTGGCCTTGGGAGCCTTTTTCTGGGGAGGGGAGAGAAAGATATTCTGCTGGTTCTTGATGGTTATATATTCGTCGAACCCGAATTCCAATCTGGTTTTGTTCGTGTCCACGCAGGTGGCTCCGGGTGCAGGTTTGGTCCAGTAAAGTGCAGGGGGTATGGTGTCTTTCACGCCTCCCGTAGGGGCCTGTGTGGTATTGGCACAGGAATGCATGAAAAAGGTGGGCGCAAGGCACAGCAGCGCCGTCCCCAAAGGAAGAAATATGTCGCTAAATCTGGATTTCATCATAATTCAATTCTGGATACGCTCTGTATTCCTTTAATTTTGCTGATGCTTTCTATGAGGTTTTCAAGTGTGGCGCGGTCTTTCACCAGAAGTTCTATCGTACCCTCGAAGACGCCTCTGTCCGTGTTAAGTGAAAGATTTCTCATGTTTATGCCGAGCGAAAGGGAGACAAGCGAGGTGATATCGTTAAGAAGCCCCACTCTGTCAAGTCCTTTGAGATTGATCTTCACGGGAAAGTCGGATTGCCCGGATTTGCCGTCCCATTGTACCGCTACGAGTTTGTCTCCCTGCGTGCTTCCTATGCTTTCCAGACATTGGCAGCTCTTTTTATGCACCACTATGGCTCCGTCGGGGTATTTTATGCCGATGACCGGGTCTCCGGGTATTGGATTGCAGCAGCTTGCCGAGACATAACGTGTGTCACCGACCATTATGATTCTTTCCGCAGGCTTGTTGATGAGGTTGTTGTTGACAACATTCACGAGAGCTTCCGCTTTCTCGTAATCTTCGGGATTGTGCTCCTTGACATATTCAAGCACACGTCGTTTGGCATCCTGCGTCTTCAGGAATTCGAGCCAGTCCAGATGCGGCGTGGCATTCTCCGCCGTTATGATCTCAACCTGATCTCCCTGACGGAGTGTCTGGGAAAGTGCGCAGAGTTTCATGTTGATCTTCGCCGCTATGGCATGGTGCCCCATTTGAGTGTCAGTAAGATATGCGAAATCAAGCGCTGTGGCTCCTTTTTGTATGCTTTTCTGGTTCCCGAGAGGTGTGAATACTACTATGTCGCTTGACAACAGGTCTTTATGTATGATGTCGAGCAGTTCGAGGGTGCTTACGTCAGGACTTTTTATTATTTCCTGCACTTTGTCCAGCCATTTGTCCATCTCGCTGTCGTTCTCCGAGATATAACCGTCTTTTTTATAGGCCCAGTGTGCCGCGATACCTTTCTCGGCGATATCGTCCATGCGTTTGGAGCGTATCTGCACTTCCACCCACACGCCGCCTTTACTCATAAGAGTGCAGTGGAGCGCTTCGTAGCCGTTACTCTTAGGCTGTTTTATCCAGTCTCGAAGTCTGTCCTGCTGATATCGATAAAGACTTGTTATGGTGGCATATATGTCGTAACATTGTTTCCTTTCCTTAACCGGATCGTCGGTCTTGGGTGTGAAGATGATTCTTATGGCGTATAGGTCAAATATCTGTTCGAAAGTTACTTGTTTGGTGTTCATCTTCCTCCAGATGGAGTACGGTGTCTTTATCCTTTTCTTGATTTCGAAGTCATAGCCGTCTTTGGCGAGCGCCTCTCTTATAGGTTCTATGAAGTCGTCTATGACCTTGGACTTCTCTTTCAGCGCAAGTGAAGTTTTCTCGGTTATGCTTTTATATTCGTCGGGCTCCTTGTACTTCAGCCAGATATTTTCCATCTCTGTCTTGATGCTATACAGGCCAAGTCTGTGTGCCAATGGGATAAAGAGATACATGGTCTCCGAAAGTATCTTCTCCCTCTTGTGCTCCGGCATGAATTCTATGGTTCGGCAGTTATGAAGTCTGTCTGCCAATTTAATCAGCACCACCCGCACGTCGTCATTGAGCGTCAGAAGAATTCGCTTGAAATTCTCGGCCTGAAGGCTTGGCGTGTTGATGGATGTGTTCTTCGTGCGGTCCTCGTTGTCGAGCACGGTCTTAATCTTGGTGAGTCCGTCCACGAGTGAAGCCACCTTGTCTCCGAAAAGCGAGCGGATGTCTTCCGTAGTGTATTCGGTATCTTCCACGACGTCATGCAGGAGAGCGGCGGTTATGGATTTATACCCCAGGCCAATATCACTGACCACGATCTTAGCCACCTCTATAGGATGGATGATATATGGTTCACCGGAGCGGCGCCGCACATTCTTATGTGCTTCATTGGCAAAATCAAAGGCCTTCTGAACCACAGCCAATTCATCTGCGTCCTTACACCTCTGCCGGGCCAATTCCTTCAGAGCGGCGTATTGTTCTTCTATCAGAAGGTAATCGTTTGCGTCAAATTCAGTACTTTTCATACACTACTTGCCTGTCGATATTTTCGACAACTCTTATTCTTAAAATAAACTGGGTTCGGAAATCATTTCTCCTTTGCCGCGGGACCCGCGGTCGGGCAGCATGGCATAAAAGGCCTGCTCGTCAATTACAGGGATGTGCAGTTCCACGCACTTTTTAAGCTTTTCGGGTCCGGGTCTGCTGCCGGCCAGAAGAAAAGCGGTTTTTGAACTTATGGAAGAAGAGTTTTTTCCTCCATTGTTTTCTATCAATTCCTTCATTTCGTCGCGACTTATGCTGAAATTGCCGGATATCACTATGGTTTTTCCGCTTAAAGCATTGGAAATGTTTACGTTTCCGACTTCCTTTATCTCGAATTGCAGACCGTGTTTTTTCAGTCTCGCTATTTCTTCGAGTTGTTTGGGGTCGTGGATAAAGTTCTCTATGCTGTCGGCGATGACCTCGCCCACGTCCCTAATCCGGCTTATTTCTTCTTTGCCGGCCTTAAGCAGATTATCCATGGAACCGAAGTGCCGGGCGACTTCTTTGGCTGTCTGTTCTCCTACATATCTGATTCCAAGTGCGAAGAGCACTCTTTCGAAAGGCACTTCCCTCGATTCTCTGAGCGAGGCGAGAAATCTGAGAGCGGAGCGTTCTTTCCAGCCGTCAAGCAGCACCAGATCGCGGGCGGACAAATCATACATATCAGCCGGGCTTTTTACGAGTCCGCGTGTATATAATTGGTCTATGGTGGAGTCTCCTGCGAGTATGTCCATAGCTTTTCTGGAGGTGAAATGCAGAAGCCTTCCTTTGATCTGCATTGGACAACCGTCGATGTTAGGGCAGAACCACTTGGCTTCGCCGTCTATTCTGACCAGGGGAGTGTGGCAGTCAGGACATTCCGTAGGAAAGACGGCAGGGGAGCAGTCCTTGGGACGAAGCGAAAGTTCCACTCCGGTAATCTTCGGTATGATTTCGCCTCCCTTTTCCACATATACGCTGTCGCCCACTCTTATGTCCAGAAGAGACATCTGATCGGCGTTGTTCAGCGTGGCGCGTTTTACGGTGGTCCCTGCCAATTGGACAGGAGCAAGATTTGCAACGGGGGTAACAGCGCCTGTTCTTCCTACCTGATAGTCAATGCTGAGCACTTTCGTACAGGCCTGCTCGGCCTTGAATTTGAATGCCACGGCCCAGCGAGGGGATTTGGCGGTATAACCAAGTTCTCTCTGGTATTCCAGTTCGTTTATCTTGATGACTATGCCGTCTGTGGCGTATGGAAGTCTTTTCCTTTCCGTGTCCCAATAATCTATGTAGGCTATGATCTCGTCTATGTTATGGCATATCCTGTTGTTCTCCGATATGGGCAGCCCCCAGCTTTTGGCCTTGGCCAATAATTCAGAATGAGACCCCGCCAGGTTTTCGGGAATGCTCTGGGCCGGTATGTGGTAGAGTGTGCAGTAAAGCCCTCGTCGTGCCACTTCGTTGGGGTCCAGCAGTTTAATGGAACCGGAGGCCGCGTTACGCGGATTGGCGAAAGGAGCGTCTTCGTTACGAAGCCTTTCTTCATTAAGCGCATCAAATGATTTGTAGGGCATCAGCACTTCGCCTCTTATTTCGAATTCGGCGGGATAGTCTCCGTGGAGAATGTGGGGGATGTTCGCTATACGTTTAGCATTCAGGGTTATATCGTCGCCCATCTTGCCGTCGCCTCTGGTGAGTGCACCTGTGAGTTTGCCTTTAGTGTAGGTCAGGCATATCGCCGTTCCGTCGAATTTGAGTTCACAACAGTATGTGAAGGTCTTCCCGTCCAGAAGTTTTTCCGCTCTTTGGGCGAATTCTATAATCTCCTCTCTGGAGTAGGTGTTCGAGAGGGAGAGCATAGGGTAGCGGTGTTCGCGTTGTCTGAATCCGTTTTGCGCTCCGTTTTCCTCTATGTCAGAGCCAACTTTCTGTGTTGGAGACGCGGGGTCATAGAATTCCGGAAAGTCTTTTTCCAATTTTTCGAGTTCGTGCATCAGGAGATCGAATTCCATATCGGACATGGTAGGGGCATTATCTACGTAATACCTCTTGCTGTTCTCCCAAAGAAGCTCTCTGAGTTCGTCTATTCTGCTTTTCGCTGCAGTCTTATCCATAAATGCCAAATATACTCATTTTTCCTGACATTTTCGTTTTCTTTATCCATGCGCAGAACCTTTCAAAGAGGTTAATCTTTACGTTCCTTTAAAGTGTCTCTCCTACTTCGTGGGCCCTTCTTCACAGACCACGGGCGGTCAGTGACCGCTAATACCCGTTCACATATCACGGGAGACTAGCCGTCAACAAGCACTCTGACAGAGTCCATTTCGGCGACCGTCTCGCTCCTCGAGCTCACCACTCACAAGTTCGTGGTCCCCCCCTCTTCCGATGCCGAGGGAGGTAGGAATAGGCAGATAGGGCAGAGCCTTTTCTGCGCAGTCGCTTCGCGACCCTATCCGGGAATCGCAAAGGCAGTTTCTTTTCGGCGACCGTCTCGCTCCGCTCGACCCCACCACTCATAAATTCGTGGTCCCCCCTCTTACGATGCCGAGGATTTTATTCAGCCACGTCAGAGGTTTTTCTACGCAGTCGCTTCGCGACCCTATCCGGG
>CAVEIF010000016.1:0-27376 GCA_963615835.1 Coprococcus eutactus
GCGGCTCGTGGTTCAGCTATAACGGAGAGAAATTGGCACAGGGAGCAGCAGCCGTAAAACAGGTTCTCAAGGATAACCCTGAACTCTGCGACGAGATAGAAGCTCTTGTAAGAGAGGCACTTAAAGAAGTCAAAGACTGATGGCAGACATTATATTAACAGGCGACCGTCCTACAGGTCGCCTTCATATTGGACACTATGTAGGTTCGCTTCGCAGGCGCGTGGAACTCCAGAACAGCGGAAAGTTCGATAAGATCTACATCATGATAGCTGATGCTCAAGCTCTTACCGATAATGCCGATAACCCGGACAAGGTGCGCGAGAATATACTCGAAGTGGCTTTGGACTATCTTTCAGCCGGTCTCGACCCTTCGAAATGCGTGATATTCATACAGAGCATGGTCAGCGAGCTCACCGAACTGACATTCTTCTATAATAATCTGGTTACCGTCCAGAGGCTTCAGCGTAACCCTACCGTGAAAGCGGAGATACAGATGCGTCACTTCAGCGACGATGCCGACGAGGACAACAAGGCCGGCACTCCTGTCGGATTCTTCTGCTATCCTATAAGCCAAGCCGCTGACATTACGGCGTTCAAGGCCAATGTAGTCCCTGCCGGAGAAGACCAGAAGCCTATGATAGAACAGACCCGCGAGATAGTGCGCAAATTCAACTCCACCTACGCTCCCGTGCTTGTGGAACCGGAAATCCTGCTTCCTAGCGAACAGGCCTGTCTCAGGCTCCCAGGAACGGACGGAAAGGCTAAGATGAGCAAGTCACTGGGGAACTGCATCTACCTGTCAGACAGCGCAGAAGAGGTACAGCGCAAAGTGAAGGGAATGTTCACGGACCCGGGACACCTGCAGGTGAGCGACCCCGGTAAAGTGGAAGGAAACACCGTTTTCACCTATCTGGACGCCTTCTGCCGGGATGAGCATTTCGAAAAATTCGCCTCATGCTTCACAGGAAAGAAGGTCAGCTTCGAATTCCATAATCTGGACGAAGTGAAGGCGCAGTACCGTGCCGGCGGACTTGGAGACATGATGATAAAGAATTTCCTCGCAGCCATACTTAACGACACGCTTGAACCTATCCGTGCACGCCGTAAAGAATTGGAGAAGAACATACCTTATGTCTATGACATTCTGAAGGAAGGCTCCGAAATCGCCCGACAGACGGCCGCGCAGACGCTCAAGGAGGTCAAAGCCGCGATGAAAATCAACTACTTCGACCCGGGAGTACTCGATGCCCTTATCGAAAGTCAGAAAAAGAAATACAGCGAATAGACAAAAAGGCCGGCTATCAATAGCCGGCCTTTTTGTCTATTTAACCCTTTCTACTCCCCTATGCGGGCAGCGGCATCCTTGTAATATTTCTGATTGACAAAGACATCCTGCCTGTATGGGTTGATGTGACGTTTCTTGGCCTGACAGATGATATATCCGAGAGCCACGATATTGACTATAAGAGCCAAAGCGCTGACGATAGTCATCATGGTAGGATCGGCATTGACACTCGTCCCCTCCGAGATGCCGTTAAGTGTCCCGTCAGCATAGAGACGCGGAAGCGTAGCCCATTTGCTTGCTGCAGTTCCGTCCGGGAACGTAACCTGGAAAAGCGGGAACACCTGTGCGAACATACACCAGATGGCGAGGGTATTGGCACGGTTCATAATCCAACCACCTCTGTTCCAGCACAATGCTGCGATGGTAGGAGCAAGGAGAAGAGCTACGCCGCAATACCAGGAGTGTGTAGGCAGACAGTTATATGTGTATGCGAAGTTCCAGATGTCATATACGAGGATATAGACCCATGTCATATCGGGCCAGAGCATATCCTTCTTGTCCTTGGATGAATATACGCTCCACCACGCCGTCATACAGAATATGTTCAGAAGGCCTGCGATTCCGTTCATCACGTTATGCCAGCCGCCATAGAGCCAAACCTGCTCAGGTGAAAGATACCAGGCGTACCAGCCTTTGATGGCGGTCTCGAAGTCCGAAGCCACGGCGATGAGGATGTTGATGGCCACTATGATAAACGGGAACGGTTTGAACCAATGCTGCTTGCCTATGCCCCATCCGTACTTGATCATCATGAAACCGATACATCCGGTGAGAGCTGCGTAGAGCTTGGCATAATGGAACCAGCCGTTCATATAAAGATAGGTCTGGTTATTCACAGCCCACGAAGCACCGGCATGCGCGCCGATCTGGATGGCTACAAAATAAACGGTAAGTGCCAATGGAATAGCGAAAAACATCACTGCTCCGCCGAATTTGGTTCTTCTTGCAAATTCATTTAAAAGAATAAGTCCCAAAAGGACTCCGAGCATGGCCAGCCATTGATAGACTGCCATATCTCCATAAACGTGAAACAACATAATTATTGATTTTAGTTAAGTGCCTTCCTGTCTTTACGTTGACAGCCACGAATTTACATATTTTTATCTGAAAAGTTGCACCCTCCAGCCAAATAGAATAATATTAAGGCAAAATAGTACCAATGACTAAGACCGTCGGCAAGTACCCGCTTCCTGAACATCTGGTCCGAGAGACTTCAGGACTTTGCCGTCCAAATCCCTCATTACTATGAGACCGTCTTCTTCTATGGTGGCGAACGTCGGAACATTGCCTCCCTTGGGGAATGTAACGCTGCCCGTGTTGCAGATTACGATTCCGCGATCATCGCGTTCAAGCTTCCAGAGGTGCGTATGCCCGTAGAAAAAGACGTCTGTCCCCATAGGCGGGAGATTCTCCTCATTGAACCTGTGCCCGTGAGTAAGGAAAATACGCCTGCCTCCGGATACCAGAACGGCATAATCGCTCATGCATGGAAAGGAGAGAAGCATCTGATCCACTTCGGAATCGCAGTTGCCGCGCACCGCCACTATCCTGTCGGCACGTTCATTAAGCCTTTCCGCAATTCCCATCGCGTCAAGACCTTCAGGAATCCCGTTTCTGGGGCCGTAGTTCAGCAGATCCCCCAGCGTGATGAGCATATCATATTGCCCTGCGTCAAAAAACTCCAGGACCTTGGAAAGCGCAGGCAAGGAACCGTGTATGTCGGAAACTATCAAATATTTCATAATCAATTTATTATATATCAAATTATACGGATTGGCCACTCCATCCCGGACCTATTTCCAGATGGCTGAAAGTCCGCCCTCGGAAGTCTCCTTATAGAGAGACGGAAGGTCCTTCCCCGTCTGTTTCATGGCCTTCACCACCTGATCAAAGGACACACGATGCAGCCCGTCAGTGTAAGAGGCGTAGATATTGGCATCCAAAGCCCGCGCGGCGGCATAAGCATTACGTTCTATGCACGGAATCTGAACCAGGCCGCACACAGGGTCGCAAGTCATTCCGAGGTGATGTTCAAGTCCCATCTCGGCAGCATACTCTATCTGAGCGGGAGTTCCGCCCATAAGCTGATTGGCCGCGGCGGCGGTCATGGCACAAGCCACACCGACCTCTCCCTGGCACCCCACTTCCGCTCCCGATATGGAAGCATTGGTTTTCACTACATTACCCACCAGCGCCGCTGTGGCAAGCGAACGTATTATCCTGTTGTCGGAGAAGTTGTAAACCTTTTTCAGATGATACAGCACACTCGGAAGCACACCGCAGGACCCGCACGTAGGAGCGGTAACTATAGTGCCGCCGGAGGCATTCTCCTCACTGACCGCCAATGCATACGCGAATATCAGCCCTCTGGTGCGAAGGACATCCTTATAACCCTCGCTACGTACATAGTACGAGGCTGCCTTGCGTCGAAGATGAAGCGGACCGGGAAGCACGCCCTCGTGATCAAGTCCGCGCTCGATGGAAGCCTGCATGGCCTCCCACACCGTCTGAAGATAATCATAAATCTGAACGCCCTCCACCTGTTCGACATATTCCCAATAAGCCTTCCCGTTCTCATTACACCACTGCAGAAGTTCGCTCATGGTATTAAGCGCATACACGTCAGGACTTTCAGCCTCAGGGAGCTGCTCACAACGTATGGCGCCGCCCCCCACACTGTAAAAAGTCCATTCGTCAGACAGATCCACGTTCGCTGAATCCGCTGCCGGCTCAGATTGAAAAAAGCCGTCATGTTCTTCCGGATTCAGGACTGTCGCAATGCTCATCGCGTTGGGATGCGCAGGCAAATAGACTTTCGGGTACCAGTCTATACGAACCTTCCCCACGGGTGAGAGCACATCCAAAACAGCCACGTCCGTAAGATGGCCCTTTCCCGTAGCCGCCAATGAGCCGTATAACTTGACATAAAACCCCTTGGCGGCAGGATGGTGCTCAAGATACAGCTTTGATGCCGACTGAGGGCCCATCGTATGGCTGCTCGACGGCCCCTTCCCTATCTTATATATCTCTTTTATCGATTTCATATTCGGTCAAAATCACGGTTTCAATCATAAAACAAAATTAATGTTTTTTTGTAAATTCGCCTTGAAAGTGAACGGTAAAACTGAATCCATGCCGAAAAATATAAAACCGAGTTTTTCTGACCTCCTGAAGGCACAACAGGAAGATGAGCATAAGAAATTGTCAGCCAAACTCCCATCCTGGGCCGCTTGCGAATCACTGACCTTTCCTCCGTCAATCTCACTCGAGCAGTGTTCATCAGAGCCCGCTGCCGGATACAAGGCGGCGCTTTTAAAAAAGGCTTTGCCCCGTCACGGCACCATAGCGGACCTTACAGGAGGCTTCGGATCAGACGCGTGGGCATTTTCCGAAGTTTTTGACAAAGTCCTGTACTTTGAACGGGATGAAAGTCTATGCCAATTGGCCCGAAAGAACTTCGCCGCCCTGTGCGATCAGCAGAAAAAAAACCTGAACATAGAATGCACGGCCGTGGAAGTCGATGCCGAAGCGATAGAAGCCATGGGGCCTCTGGACTGCATCTATGCCGATCCGGCCAGGCGCGACTCAAAAGGTAAAAAGGTGTTTCTCATCGAAGACTGCACCCCGGACATGGCAGCGCTGCTTCCCGCCATCTCCAAGATAAGCCATTATCTTTTAATTAAATACTCCCCTATGGCGGACATAACGATGCTTCGCCGAAGGCTGTCTTCACCCTCGGGTCTTACAGTCAGAAGCATAGGAGTGATAGGGCTTGACGAGGAAGTAAAGGAAATACTGGTGCTCCTCAGCGACAGAACCCTGAATATGCCGGAACTGTTCATAGCCGACGCCAGGACGGGCCGGGAGGAAATGCTGAGCCTTGACGGGATGCCCCGTGAAATCAAACTTATGAGCCGCGACAGACCCGCTGCCGGGGAGTTTCTGATAGAACCGAACGCCATTCTGTTAAAATCAGGATACCACGATTCTGTCTGCACTCTTTTCGGAGCGGAGAAAATAGGCCGCGACTGCCACCTATACGTAACGAGAGAAAAGCCGGATGATAAGCACAAACTGTCAAAATACATAAAGCAGTTCGAGATAGTCAAATGCGTGGAATTCAATAAGAAGAACATAAAGGAAACAGCCTTGCTCTTTCCTGAAGCCGAAGTGAAGGCAAAAGGGGTGCATATGAAAAGCGAAGAACTCGCCGCAATGCTCGGATGTAAAAGCGGCGTGGCGGAAGACGAAAATCACTATCAGATCTTCGCCGTATCCGACGGACACGCCAGACTGCTGCTCACCACACGAATCATCTGAGCGGCAAGAAGTTCAGTGATATAGTCCGAAAGGGATGAGATTCTATAACGGATCGACGTCGATGATATAGAGCGCGCCATACTGAAGACGCAGCCGGGACTTTTCCCGCTCAAGCTGAGAGCCGCGTTCAAGCACCTTTCTTTCAACCAATTGGCCTGTCTTTTTATCCTTAATATCGACAAGACGCGAATAAGGCGGCATATTAAAAGACTTACGTTCGGAAAGAAGTGCCTCCTCGAATGACAAGTCAGATATGGCGGCATAGACAGGATGCGAGGATTCCACACACTGCACAAGAAGATTTCGAGTATGCGAGGCAAAACCGCGCAGAGCCTGAAGCGCTTTTTCATCCGCCCTGAAATCGTCCCTGTCGAAAAGCGCATCTGAACGGAGCACCGCCGTAAGAAAGGTCTGCTGCACCATATGCTTGGCCGCAAAAGGAGTAAGAATCTGAGGATCAAGCGAAGGGAAACGCGTGGCGAAGAAATCCTTCACCTCCTCTTCCTTCTGATAAGAACGGATTATGGTAACAAGTTCTCCTTCAGATACTTTTTTCAATCGCAAAAGCAGCTTTTTCGAATACTCCCCTTCCATTCCCCTTTTTCTTTTTTCCGAAGGGATATCTACGAGCTCGACTTTGCAAGGAGGAGTCGTAATCCCCTCAACAAGGGAATATTTACCTATTTTACAATTATATAGACTTTCCAGCGATGGAGTGAACGAGCCAAGAATCACCTGCGCGGAATGTATGCTTCCCAGCACCAGCGCCACATCGCGAGCATTATAACGCGGCGCCGGCTCTATCTGCTTATGAGAAGGATCCTGCTCCTCATCCACTATTATGACACCGAGTTTTCGGAACGGAAGAAAAAGAGCACTTTTAGTACCCACGATTACCAGAGGATGCTCCGCTTTTCTTAAGCTTTCGGCCAATTTTCTTTTCCTGGCCGGCGTTATAAGGCTGTCATAAAGATGGACCTTTTCCTTAAACTCCTCATTAAGAGCATCTTGCAGGATAAAAGTATATTCCAGTTCGGGAACGAGGACCAATGCGCTGAAGCCCTCCTCCAGCGCCTTGTGAATCATCTGCACATAGTAAGGAGTCCTGTCCAGACTTTCATATAAAACAGGTTTCGAGGCCCGCAGAGACTCCGGCTTGGCGGGACACTCCACCACAGGATCAGCCGCCCGGCCTTTTCGTTTACTTTTCTCGCTTACGATTTTGTATTTGGGATATGCCGCGCCGTACACTTCACCCAAGGTGCAGAGATAATACGAGGCGATGAATCTCCAAAGTGAAAGTTCTTCTTCCGTTATGTCCGCCACCATGGGAAGCAGCGCAGACACCGGACTCACCTTACAAGCCTTTCCGGCATCATCGGAAGCCGTCCCCATCACGACTGCCGTATATTGTCTTCCGCTGAAAGCGACCTCCACCCTCTGACCCACACGCAGAGACTCTTCACAGCTATATAGCGGAAGCCAATCGAGTTTGAGCGGAAGCAACAGATTATAAAGCACTTCTTGACGTTGATTATTCTATACCCTTTCAAGCATTCGCTGCGCCACACCTATGGCCTTGGACGGACACTTTTTTATCTTCCATTCTGTTTATAATTCTACTTTTACCCTCAGGCCACAAGGCACCCTCTACGTGAAACGAGAGGCCCTGTTACCTCCGGAGAGTTCTTGTATGCAGATTGATGCGATACTTGAAAGTGCTTTTCCCCTTATAGAAGAAAAGAGCCAAAGTGTTCTGGTCCTGGAAATAGACCCTCGAAAGGAAACGGTCAGTCTTCCTGTTCTGACAGGCGGGTTCCGCCCACACGAGCAGATACGAGGAAGTCTTATCGTTCTTCACCACCACGACAGAATAACCCCTGACATCACAGACAGCCGCCTCAAGTCTGCCTTTCTTATCCTTTTTCGCTTTATTGAACGCCTTATAGATGGAACAATCCTCAGATATGGTGCCGAATTCTATGGTTCCGGCACCGTTCAGTGCTTTGGGATTACTTTCGAGCCACCACTCTATATATTTGTCGCTCAGATAATCCGAGCGCGAAAGTACCACTAATCTCCCGTCGGCGGACATAATTTCCCGCAGAAAGTCTATTCTGGCATTCTGACCGTCTCCTACAGCCTCTGACCTGCTCTGACCCTCAAGTCTGAAGTCCGACGGGGAGAAACCGCCCTTCCCCGATGAAATGTCCTTTCCCGTGAACACTAAAGTGGAAAGCGTGTAATCGTCTATCCCATAAAGAGAAAGAAAATAAGAATATTCCCCGTCCCCGTGCGAGGTCAGATAAGAATAAAGCAGACAATCCTTACCGTCCACCTTGACGAGAGCGACCGTATCGCACTTGTCCGCCAGAACATCGGAACCGAAAAGCTCAAAAGGAAAAACCGACGGCTTTCCGTAATTTTTCCATCTCTTACCCTTTTTCTGATAATGGTTTATCACCACCGTCGAGTCATTATGGTCCAATGCCACCGCAAAGGTCTTCTTGCCTTCGGCGTATTCAAAACAATGCCCGTAACTGTCAAACGGATTAAATCCTCTCCCCTGTGCAAATGCGGCAATCGCCGAAAATAAAACTATGATTACAGATAATACTTTTCTCATCAGCGGATAACTCCCAATTCTTTTCCCACTTTAACGAAACCCTCAATCGCCTTGTCAAGCTGTTCACGAGTATGCGCGGCGCTGAGCTGCACTCTTATCCGGGCCTGTCCCTGAGGAACTACAGGATAATAGAATCCCGTTACGAATATCCCCTCGCGGGCGACAGCCTCAGCGAAACGCTGGCTTAGAGGAGCATCGTAAAGCATTATGGCACAAATGGCGCTCTGAGTAGGCTTAATGTCAAAACCTGCGCTTGACATACGTGTGCGGAAATATTCAACATTGTCAAAAAGTCGCTTATGCAGTTCATCGCTCTCTTCAAGCATCTTGAAAAGTTCTATCCCCGCGGCGGCTATCATAGGAGGAAGCGAATTCGAGAAAAGATACGGACGGCTGCGCTGCCTGAGCATCTCTATAATCTCCTTACGGCCTGTGGTAAAACCTCCCACTGCTCCACCGAAAGCCTTGCCCAGCGTGCCCGTGTGTATGTCCACCCTTCCATAACAGTCATAAAGTTCAGCCACACCCCTGCCTGTAGGGCCTACCACTCCGGCGCTGTGGCTTTCGTCCACCATCACCAGAGCATCGTACTTCTCCGCCAGATCGCATATTCCCTTGAGCGGAGCCACATTGCCGTCCATAGAGAAGACCCCGTCCGTAACTATTATCCTGAATCTCTGCGCCTGCGCCTGCTGAAGGCATTTTTCAAGATCCGCGAGGTCGGCATTGGCATAACGGTATCTTACCGCCTTGCAAAGCCTCACGCCGTCTATGATGGATGCATGATTAAGAGAATCGGAGATGATGGCATCATCCGCTGTAAAAAGAGGCTCAAACACGCCTCCGTTCGCATCGAAGCAAGCGGCATAAAGAATGGTGTCCTCCGTCTTGAAATACCGCGCTATAGCTTTTTCAAGTTCAAGATGAAGATCCTGCGTACCGCAGATGAAACGTACGGAACTCATTCCATAACCACGCTCCCGCATGGCCTTGCACGCCGCATCGATAAGACGCGGAGAGTCAGCCAGACCCAGATAGTTGTTGGCACAGAAATTAAGCGCCCTGCTGCCGTCCGACAGCGTTATCTCGGCCCCTTGAGCACTGCAGATGGTCCTTTCTTTCTTATACAGACCGGCCTGACGTATGTCATCAAGCTGTTCCTTAAGGTGGTTTTGAAATTTACCGTACATAGTGTTATTTGCCCAGTTTTATTTTAAGATTCTTGATCATATCCTGCGTCATGGCGTCCAAGTCGTAGGACGGAGCCCATCCCCACTCCTTGCGGGCACAGGTGTCGTCCATGTTATCCGGCCAGGAATCGGCTATAGCCTGTCTTACCGGGTCCACTTCATAACGCATCTTGAAAGACGGGATGTACTTGCGGATGGAAGCGGCTATCTGCTCGGGATCGAAGCTCATGGACGCTATGTTGAAGGAATTGCGGTGCTTGAGATAGCGGGGATTGGCCTGCATTATATCCACTGCAGCCCTCAGAGCATCAGGCATATACATCATATCCATAAGAGTGCCGGGAGCTATGGGACAGACGAACTCCTCCCCCTTTACCGCCGCATAATATATCTCCACAGCGTAATCGGTGGTGCCTCCGCCGGGGAGTGTCGTATAGCTTATAAGCCCGGGGAAACGTACCGAACGGGTATCGACTCCATATTTATGGTAATAGTAATCGCTCAGAAGTTCCGTGGCCACCTTGGTAACGCCATACATGGACGTAGGTCTCTGGATGGTGTCCTGCGGAGTGTTCTTATGCGGAGTGGACGGGCCGAATGAACCTATCGAAGACGGGGTGAACACCGCACAATGCTTTTCTCTCGCGACTTCAAGAACATTTATCAGACCGTTCATCTGTATGTCCCAGGCCTTCAGAGGAAGTCTTTCGGCCGTGGCGGAAAGAAGCGCGGCGAGATTATAGATGGTGTCGATGTCATATTTATCCACCGCGTCAGCTATCTGTTTCGCAGAGCACACGTCCACCACTTCACACGGGCCGCTTGACAGGAGCTTTCCCTGAGGTTCACATCCACGGATATAACCGGCGACCACCTTCCCGTTAGGAAAGGTGCGCCGCAGAAGCAATGTCAGTTCTGAGCCTATCTGACCCGTGGACCCTATTACCAGTACGTTTTTCACCTACTTGAGTTCTTTGAACTTTTCAGAAGAGATCTTCTTCGACTTAAGCGTGGCCGTTCCTTTAATCTTTTCTATGACCTTCTGATCTTCAACCTGTTCAGCAAGTCTTTCAACCTGTTTCTGGTCGTGGAGAACATTATTGACCGCCTCGGTTATCATATCCTCCGGGACATTGCCTATTCCATACATGGCATACTGATATGTAACAAAAGCCTTGGCCGCATCCTTAAGATCGTCAGCGCTTATCTGAAGCTCGAACTTCTTCATAAGGAAGTCACGCACGAGCTGCCATTTGAAATCCTCCACAAATGCAGGGAATTCCTTCTCCACATCTTCTGCGGTCACCTTGCCTTCATTGGCATGAAGAAGCCATCTTTTAAGGAACGCCTCCGGAAGTTCTATGGCCGCCTTGGCCACATAAAAATCCCGTATGTCTTTGGACAGCCTCCACGACGCCTCCTGCTTATAGTTCTCTTTCAGGCGTTCAGACACTTCCTTCTCTATGTCCTCGTCGCTCTTCTCCTCCTTTTTGGACTCGTAGTACTTCTTGAGGTTGGCACTCATCTCCTCCTTGTCCTTGGCGGACACGGTAACCGTATAGTTCGGAATCTCATCCTCGGCTACGACATCCACGTCAATCTCCGGTCTGAGCCCCAAATCGAAAACAAAAGTGAAGTCCTTTCCGCTTTCCCACTCCACTTCAGGCTGATTTTCACTTGAAAGAGGTTCTCCCAGAATATGGAGTTTCTCATCATCGATGAATTTCTGAAGGCCTTCGCCTATAGTCTCATTTATGGAATCTGCAAGTATCTGGCCTCCGTACACTCTCTGCACCAGGCTCATAGGTACATTACCTTTTCGAAATCCCTTGAAGTCCGCCTTACGCCTGCATTCAGCAAGTTTCTTTCTCTCAATCTCGGCATAATCGGCAGCCTCGATGTTCATGGTAAGCTCAACATTAAGCTTATCGATTTGATTTTTAGTAAATTTCATATTATTTATTGTTTAATTTTTCTTTTAGGATATTTAATCCTTTCATGGTACATGCCGCCCAGATATGTCTTCATGACATCCTTGACGGCAGTAAGCTCCTTGACGGTGATATCCGCCTGCTCGAACTGGCCTTCCTCCGTCTTATATGCAAATATTCTCTCCACAAGGGAGGAGATGCTCTCTGAAGAATAATCTTTCAGAGAACGTGAAGCAGCCTCTATGGAATCGCTGAGCATAAGGATGACCTGTTCCTTGGTCTTCGGTTTCGGTCCGGGATAACAGAATTCGCTCTTATGTGCAGGATCGCCTCCCTCCTTGACATATTTGTCATAAAAGAACGACACCAAAGTGGTTCCGTGGTGGGTTAGGATAAAATCGCTTATGACCGCAGGCAACTTGTATGTGTGTGCGAGTTCCATGCCGTCGCTTACGTGTTTTATGATATCCTGTGCACTCTGCAAAGGAGAAAGCTCGTCGTGATACTTCTCGGAAGAATTGGTGAGAGATTCGTTCTCCACAAAGCACAACGGATTATGGATTTTTCCCACATCGTGGTACAATGCTCCCGCCTTTATAAGATTTTCATCCGCTTTTATGGCCCTGGCGGCCGCAGAAGCCAGGTTCATCACCTGCAGAGAGTGCTGGAACGTCCCCGGAGCCTTCTGCTCAAGAAAACGGAGAAGTTCATTGGACGTATCGGAAAGTTCCTGAAGCTTGGCGGATGAGACCAGATTGAACATTCTTTCAAGAAGATAGATGAAAGGATGAAAAGCCACTATCAGAATGGAACCTATGAAAAGCATCCCTATGGTCAGCAGCAGATCGGTATTGATCACGCCTACCGCCTCGAAAGCCATGAATATGACCATCGTCACCGCGAAAGTGATGAGCGAAGATATGAACTGTTTGACTCCCTTGGAAAAATGCTTGAAAACATAAAGGGTTACAGTTCCCGGCACCAGATACAGGAAAAACATGGCCGCCCCGTTCTCGGCGAACAGGAGAAGCGGCATCAGGGAGACTATATATACAGGATAAATGAGCTTCGTCTTGAAGAAAGCCTGAAGATAAAGCGCTCCTATGCACATCGGACATATATAAATAAGCTCAGGCAAAAACTTTATGAAAAGAAGCTCGCTCAAGGCCATGAAGGTGAAGACCGTGAGGATGTACAGATAATGATTATACTGCCCGAGTACTGCCGGATTGGTGAAATATATGGCGAAAAACAGGCATACCATAATCCCCAGAAGCAGGAGAGCATTCCCCAGAATGATAAGTACCGAAGGCCTGTCGCTTCCCAGATTATGCTCATACTCAGCTTTATAGGAATCAAGCATCTGCTCTATCTCGGATGTAACAAGCTCCCCGTTGCTCACGATTATGGTTCCCGCATTCACATATCCCGACGTAACGGAGATGTCTTCAGTATTCTGCTTATGCACCAGGTCCGTGAGCTGGCTGTCATAGATGAGGTTGGGAACTATCAGATCGGATATGGAAAAAACTCTGCAGAGAGAATCGACATTAAGGTCGGGGCAATCCATGGAAAGAACCCGCATCAGAGACTTTCTGGCCTGAGACACGAAGAAAACCTCCGAAGACGGTATCTTTTCCGCCCTCTTGCCCCTCTGGACGAATATCAGTTCACCCGTCTCCGCATCATCGGCAAGTACGCCCTTGGTGTAAATATCCGAAATGTGTCTTGCAAGAGAGGACTTGAAAAGCGGATACGCGGCGATGTCCAAATCGTCAAGCCTGCGGAATTCCTCGCTTGATATGTCTGCCGACAGCTTGTAGTAAGGTACCACATTGGCCGAACGCTCGGCCCTTTCCTTGGCAAGCTGGGCATTCGTCTTCAGTATAGGAAAGTCAAACTGCGCCACCAGAGTCTCATAGTGCCATGACTGACCTTTCGAATATTCATAACCCCACTTCGCATTATTTGGAACGAAAAGCAGCAGGATAATGAAAATCGCGACCAGCGGCAGTATTATCTTGAACTTCAATGAGACTTTCATGACAGTTTATGCGTCTATGTTAGCGTAATGGGCGTTCTCTTCTATGAACTGTCTGCGTGGCGGGACATCGTCCCCCATAAGCATGGAGAAAGTCCTTTCGGCCTGAGCGGCGTTTTCTATGGTTATCTGACGCAGGCGTCTCTTTTCCGGGTTCATGGTGGTGTCCCACAACTGTTCATCGGACATCTCACCAAGACCTTTATAACGCTGCACCGTGTATCCCTTGTCGGAGCCCTTGCCGAATTTGAGCGCAGCCTCCTCCCTCTGTTCCTCCGTCCAGCAGTAAACCTCTTCCTTACCTTTCTTCACCAGATAAAGCGGCGGAGTGGCCAGATATACGTACCCGTTCTTGATGAGATCGTACATATATCTGAAGAAGAAAGTGAGGATAAGACATGCGATATGCGAACCGTCGACATCGGCATCGGTCATTATTATCACCTTATGATAGCGGAGTTTGCTGAGATCCATATGCTTCTCCCCGGTCTCGTCCTCCTGTGCCACGGTGACTCCGAGCGCGGTGTAGATATTCTGAATCTCCTGGCTGTCGAAAGCTCTGTCCACGGCGGCCTTCTCGACGTTAAGAATCTTACCGCGAAGAGGCAGAATGGCCTGTATGTTACGGTCGCGTCCCTGCTTGGCCGTACCGCCTGCGGAATCTCCCTCGACCAGGAACAGTTCGCACTTTTCAGGATCCCTCTCCGAGCAGTCCGCCAATTTACCCGGCATTCCGGCACCACCCATAACGGTCTTGCGCTGAACCATTTCACGTGCCTTACGCGCCGCATTGCGGGCGGTGGCTGCCAGAACTATCTTCTCTATTATGGTCTTGGCCAATTTAGGATTTTCCTCCAGGAAAATATCCATAGCGGAGGCGGTAGCCTGGGAAACGGCGGAAGTAACCTCCGGATTACCGAGCTTGGTCTTAGTCTGTCCCTCGAACTGAGGCTCGGCCACCTTCACGGAGATGACTGCGGTAAGCCCCTCACGGAAATCCTCCGGCGCAAGCGGATCCTTAAGCTTCGCGAGCAGATTATTCTTCTCGGCATACTGCTTCAGCGAACGGGAAAGACCCATCTTGAACCCCTGAAGATGAGTACCGCCCTCTATGGTGTTGATATTGTTCACATAGGAATAGATCTTCTCCGAATAACCGGTGTTATATTGGAGAGCGATGTCTATAGGGATTATCTTGTCAGAAGACACGCAGATAGGTTCCGGGATGAGCGTCTGAGCACCTGCATCCAGATACTCGATGAAAGATTTCAGACCTTCGTCGGAATAGAAAGTCTCGCTGCGGAACACCTTGCGGCCCGTAGGCTTGGCGTTATCATTCTCATCCGTAACATATTCATCCACAAGCTCTCTCTCGTCTGTAAGGGTAATCTTCACTCCCTTGTTGAGATATGCCAGTTCCCTGAGCCTTCCGGCCAGGGTCTCATAGCGATACACGGTAGTCTGCGTGAATATCTCGGCATCCGGATGGAAGGTGATGGTGGTACCGCTGTCGTTACTCTCGCCCACGACCTCCACAGGTCCGAGAGGCTTGCCCTTCGAATATTCCTGCTTAAAAATCTTACCCTCACGGTGAACTTCGGCGGTCAGATGATCGGAAAGCGCGTTCACGCAGGAAACGCCCACTCCGTGAAGACCTCCGGAAACCTTATAGCTGTTCTTGCTGAACTTTCCTCCGGCATGAAGAACCGTAAGCACGACCTCAAGTGCGGAACGGTGCTCCTTCTCGTGCATGCCCGTAGGAATACCACGTCCGTTATCCACCACCCTGATGGAATTATCGGGGAGTATATTCACATTTATGTCAGTACAGAACCCGGCCATAGCCTCATCTATACTGTTGTCGACAACTTCATAAACCAGGTGATGAAGACCTCTCTCCGACACGTCACCTATATACATCGAAGGTCTCTTTCGTACCGCCTCCAATCCTTCGAGAACCTGGATGCTGTTCGCTCCGTACTGTTCTTCGGCCTGTTTGATTTCTTCTGTTTCTATCATAAAAATATTCGTTTTTCCAATAAACAACCACTCTGAAAAAAAGCCCACAAATTTAGCAAAAAATCAGCGCAAGTCCAAATGGATTTTCTTCTTCGCAAACTACTTCACAAGCAGTCTCACACCCACGACCACACTTGGCAGATGACGACCCGTGAACGGGCAGAGTTCCACGCTTTGCGAGAGCAGATTGGCGCCGCGCATCCAAAGTGTGAATTCCGGAGTGAGCCTGAAGTCGGCGTGCACTCCGAGATCCAGGAACGACGGCCTCACGCCATATGTCACGGACTCGCGTTCGCCCACATAATCCACGGACACCCCCACGAAAAGCCTGTCGAGCGACTTATAGGTACCGTCCGCATGCATGCGGAAACCTGCCGGAAGAAAAGCGTCGAGGACTTCGGACATGAGCACATCCTGATAAAGGGCGTCGGCATTAAGGTCAAAAGTATTTGACTTCCAATTTACTGAAACCTGCATATACTTGCGTTCCCCGTCCGCGAGCACCAGCATCGGCTGCCGAGAAACGTTTGAAATCAAAGAATAAAGAGGAGTATCCGTTCTCTTCGCATAGCCCGCCCTGACCCCATACTCAAGATGGGAAGACCAGCTTCCGACGATGCCGACATGCGCATTGACCGTCTCCATCGTAGAAGTCAGAAGTCCGTCAAGGGAAGGCAGATAAAAAGTGGAAAAATGAGAATTAGCCATCTTGTAGCCATAATAAGAATTCACAAGCGCATCACCGCCGAGCGCGGCATAAATCCTCGTGGAATTCTTCAGCAGCCTCAAGGAGATCTCCATGTCCGGGAGGCAGTAGAAATCCCCGCTCGACCCTATCTTGAATCCCACCACGGAAGAAAAGATGCCGGACGTGTACTCCGCTCTCGGATTCAGCTCCGCATGCACCAAATCACAGGACTGCTGACCTCCTGAAGAAATCGCTCCCGCGCTGTAGTTGATCACCGGCTGCCACTTTGGCTTTTTGTCCTTTGGAGAAAACGTCCCCCTCACGGAAAATGCATTTTCATCCAGCGCGCAATCCCTGTCCGTGGCAAAGTGCCAATCCACCCCAAGCGACCAGTCGAAAAGCCTTACCGGCCTTTGTGACGGGCTTAATTCAAGACAAGCCGCAAGCGAATGAAATCCTTTCCCCTGTAGAACTGCATCCTCAGCCCAGAGACCATTGTAGGAAAGGCCGAACGACAGGTCAAAAGGCTTAAGCAAAGCCCGACCATGCAGACCGACCAGCTCACTCAATTCATATCCCGAATACGGAGCACCGTTACTGTCATACTCTCCCACATACCCATTGAAATCCTGATATACATCAAGATACAATTTATCGCCGAGACGAGGGGCATAAACCGCCTGAATGGCCGGAGCGAAAGTATAACCGGCCCCGGCACTCACATAGAGACGCGGGATGTCCTCGCGCCGTGTCAGAGGACGGAAAAGAACATTGTACGGAGTGAATTCATACGCCCCCTTATATGGCTGGGCGAATACCGAATAATCGAAATTGAGCTTGAATCTGCTTATCGAATCCGGTATGTTCATGTTCACTGTCTTACGCTGAGACCCGCTGAGATCCACAAGCAGGTCATTGGTCACCTCCACGCTCTCATTGAAATCCTGAGCGGACAAGGCCACTCCCGCCAGACCAAGTGAAAACGCCAGAATATATCTTTTCATTTCCATTATTCGCCCTCCTGTAATTTTGCCAATTTTTCTGAGGCCAACGTCCGGATGTCCTCATCTCCGCCCGAAGGCTCGTACCCGTCGATGACGCTTTGATAAGTGGCCCTTGCCTGCTCCGTCATGCCACGTTCCACATAAGAATCGCCAAGCACTATGAACGCTTTCGCAAGCCAATAAGGCTGCGACGAACATTTCGAAGAAAAATCGAAAACGCCCTTCTCCACCTCCGCAAACCTACCCCAGTCGTAACGTGCCTGGATTATAAGATAATAACTCTCAGCACCTTCTGCCGTGTCCGGCTCACTTATAAGCTTACCCAGCAGGGCGAAAGCCTTGTCCCTCTGCGACGTACTCAGATAAGACTTGGCCTGAAGGAACTGAGCCTCCCTGCGAAGATCCTTCGAAGGGCCCAGCTTCAGAAGCGATGCGGCAGCCTGTATAGTATTATCATAACGCCTGTTATTATAAGCGGAACGCATGGCGCCCTTATAGGCGTCCATCTTTCCGGTCATAGTATATTTATCGGACGAGAGCTGCATATAGACAGCATAGGCATCGTCATACTTCTGGAGAGAGTAAAGCAGAGAAGCATAGTCCATAAGCGCAAACTCCTCAAATGTTCCGTCAAGTCCCCTGTCCAGAGCCTTCTTATAAAATTCGCAGGCCTTCTCCTTCTCACCCAGACTTTTATAGGAGGCTGCCATATAATAAAGCGCCTCGCTGCCTCCCCTGCTGTCAGGGAACATGGACAGATATTTGCGGAACGACGATATGGCGCCGCTGTAATTCCCGGCCAGGAACACCTGCTCCGCCGTACTGTAATACAGGCTGCGTTTATCTTCCGCCGTCCTTCCCGTGCTGATCTTATTCGCCTCGAGATAGTCTATGTACTTTTCAGGCTGGCCCATAGCCGTATAGGTGGACTGAATGGACAGAAGGGCTTCGCTGACGTACTCGCTTCGCGGCATCTTCGTTATGAGCGCCTTGAAATCGGCCAGAGCCCCCTCATAATCCCCCTTATTTTTCTTCACCATTCCCTTGCCTATCATAGCCTTGGCCACATACTGCGCATCCGAAGTGCGCGACAGGAGCAGGTCAAAGACTTTCAAGGCGTTGACATAATCCGACGCATCCGAGTATGCCCGGCCGAGCTCATACATGCATTGGCAATAATAAGGCACGCCCGCGGAAGCGTCAAGCGCGGCGGAAAGAGCCTTCACCCGACCCGCACTGTCCCCTGACAGAGAACAGGCCACACCCATGTAGTAATAAGGATATAAATTGGATGTGCCTGGATACTCACCCACAGCCCTGGCATAAAGACGCGCCGCAGAGCCGTATTTCTTAAGAGAAAAATCACAGTCGGCACGCCGTGTAAGCGCATCTTCCCGGGCCAGCCTGTCGGATGAGGATATATAGACGTCGAACCACCTGGCGGCATCCTGATAGTTTCTTTGCTTGAAATAGCAATAAGCTATGTTATAAGGAATCAGCGGTCCTTCGCGATATCCGGACAGCGCCGACAGATTATAAAGGTCATCATAAACCTTCAGAGCATCTCCGTAAGCATCTGTAACATAGTAGGTATTCGCCAGAGAATAGCGGCACAGCTGGCCGAACTCATCATCCTTGTCCAGATAATAGGCGGCAGCCTTGAGATAAGGTATCGCGGCCGAATTGGAGCCCAGAGACAGAAGCTCGCGGGCACGGAGGAAATTGGCCTTTATATAGTTGCTCTTCTGATCGGCAGACAGATAATCTATCTGGTCATAAGCCTGAACCGCACGGGCATAATCGCTGCGTCTGAGCGCCGACATCGCCATGTAGTCATAAATCAGCTCCCCCTTTTTTGAAAGTCCGTAAATCTTGAGGTAATTCCGGAAAACAGTCTCGTCGTCATTGAGATCATAGGCCAATTTGGCATAATTGAACATCGCATCTTCCTTGATGGCAGCATCATACGAAAGCGACGAGGCGTCCTTGAAACCATCATACGCCTTAACCTTGTTCTTGATCTGTATATATGAATATGCCTTCTGATATGCCGCTATCTGCGCGAGAGAATCCCCCTTCCGGGTCATGTTCTCGAAATTCTGTATGGCACCCCTGTAATCACCCACGGCATAGAGGACGGAACCTGCGTGAAAATAATCCGCATTGCTCATCTCCCCTTCCAAAGAGAGATATTTCTTAGCCTTCACGGCATCTCCCTTGACCATATACGACTCGGAAAGAAGCCGTGCCAGATACCTCTGACGCTCGTGCGGAATCCTGTCGTACAACTTCTCGCCGTGAGTTATGACATAGTCGTAATCGCGGGCCATGAAATGACAGTCCGTCAGATAAAAGGAACTCACCTGCTCGAAACGGGGGTCCTGGACGCTCTTCTCGAACCACGACCGGGCCGAAGCGAAATCCCTGTCGTTATATTCAAGCATGCCGAGCGCGAAATAAGCCGGATAGACATATTCAGACGTAATCTCCGAAGAACGGACAAAGCACTCCCGAGCCTGGGTGACAAGGGCGGAACTGAAAGAACAGAAGCCCTTCTTATACCAGTACTCCGCTTTCTGCAGCTCACTTAAGGACGACACGTCGACCTTTGAGAACTCTTCCAAAGAGAGCGCGTAATCGGGCATGTCAAAAGCCCACAGCGCAGCCAGACGGTGAATCTCCGAATAAAGCATGGTCTTCTCCCGCGTGCTTTCCGAAAGCCGCATCATATCGAACGCATCGCCCGTACGCAGATGCAAGGCACAGAGAATGGCGTAATCAGCGCATAGCGGATCATCCTTTTTCTCTTCGAAAAGCACCCTCGCATGTTCATACATGCCCTGACCGTACAGTATCTTCGCCTCATCATAGACTGTAGGCTCATCGGCGAGCGCACAGACTCCGGCGAGCAACGCCACTGCAAGAGAAATACTTATCTTTACAAACCAATTCATAATCTTTATTTTCACGTGGACGATGCCGGATATTCCGCACACAACATCCCACAAAACCTTCAAATTTACTAAAAATACCTATATTTGCCAATCCATTATCCACGAGACATGATCATATCCGTAAAACACGCCAACATAAGCAACTCCGAACAGACAGTCATCTATGACCTCAACATGGAGGTCAATGAAGGAGATTTCATCTACATAACAGGAAAGGTCGGAAGCGGCAAAACATCCATTTTCAAAGCCTTCACCGCCCAGACTCCCGTGGAATGCGGGCAGATGAACGTATGCGGATACGACCTCACACGTATAAAATCCGGAAAAATACCTCTTCTCCGAAGAAAAATG
Organism: Coprococcus eutactus; assembly: GCA_963615835.1. GTDB lineage: Bacteria > Bacteroidota > Bacteroidia > Bacteroidales > UBA932 > Cryptobacteroides. The sequence continues at coordinate 20,470 of CAVEIF010000016.1, forward strand.
GGAGTGGTTTTTCAGGACCTTCAGCTGCTGAAGGAGAAAAGCGTCTATGACAATCTGGACTTCGTGCTGAACACCACCGGATGGAAAAAAGACTCCGAAAAGGCCTCGCGCATCAAAGAAGTGCTTTCCCAGGTAGGGATGGCCAATAAAGTGCACAAATACCCCTATCAGCTTTCAGGCGGAGAGCAGCAACGCGTCTGCATAGCACGTGCTCTGCTCAACAATCCTCAGGTCATCCTCGCCGATGAGCCTACAGGAAATCTTGACCACGAGACAGCCGAAGGGATAATGCAGCTTTTCTCCACGCTTAATAAAGAACAGGGCACCGCGATAGTGATGATCACCCACGACAGAGGGATAATCGCACATCATCCCGGAAAAATCTACATCTGCGCGAACGAGACTTGCACGCCTGCGGAATCCCCTTGCGATGAATCTTAAGGACAGATATTTCTTCATCCTGAATTATTTTCGGGAGAATATGCCCTCGGCGCAGAGCGAACTCCACTTCGAAAACGCCTACCAGCTGATATGTGCCGTCATACTTTCCGCCCAATGCACGGACAGGAGAGTCAACCTGGTATCCCCACGGCTCTTCGAGAAATACCCTACGGCGGAAGACCTCTCCAAGGCGGAAGTGTCGCAGGTACGTTCAATCATCTCCAGCATATCCTACCCCAACTCCAAAGCCGAACATCTGGTGGAGATGGCCCGCGGCGTAACGGAAAGATTCTCCGGAGAGATTCCCTCCTCCGTCGAAGACCTCATGACTCTCAGCGGAGTCGGCAGGAAAACAGCCAATGTAGTCGCGTCCATCATCTATAACAAGCCTGTCATAGCAGTTGACACTCACGTCTTCAGGGTAGCCCATAGACTTGGACTCAGTAAAGGGAAGACTCCTGAAGCCGTGGAGAAGGATTTGGAGAGACACATTAAGGAAGAAGACCGCGGGACAGCTCACCATTGGCTTATCCTTCACGGAAGATATATATGCACAGCGCGCAATCCCCGTTGCGAAGAATGCGCGCTCAAACTATGGTGTGAAGATTACCTCCGTTCCCGTTAAGACTTCACGAACTGCGCCTTCAGAGAGTCTATCTTACTGTCGGCATCATCCCCTTTGGCCCCGAAATAGAACTTGATCTTAGGTTCCGTACCGGAAGGACGCACACTGACCACGTCTCCCGCTTCGTCGAAAAACTGCAGCACATTGCTGGACGGAAGGCCTGTCTTATCCGTTTCGAGATAGTCTATAACCTTCACCACCGGACTTCCGCACATCTGAGAAGGCGGAGCGGAGCGAAAATCCGACATAATCTTCTGTATCTCCTCCGAACCTGTCTTGCCTTTACGCACCAGGCTCACGAGCGCCTCCTTACGGTAGCCGTATTCCTTATACACCTTCTGCATCAGAGAATAGAGAGTAAGCCCCTGCTCTGCGGCCCAGCTCGCAGTCTCCGCAATGATGGCCGAAGCTATCTGCGCGTCCTTGTCGCGGACAAACTCACCCACGTTGAAGCCATAGCTCTCCTCTCCTCCGCAGATGAATTCACCCTTGCCCTCGTTACGCTTGACCACCTCCGCGATATATTTGAAGCCCGTAAGCACATTATAAACAGGCACGCCGAAACTCTCGCAGATCTCACGGATAAGCTCCGTCGTAACGATGGTCTTCACGCAATATTTCCCCGGGGTGAGCCTCCCCTGCTCCTTTAGACGCGAAAGAATATAGTAAGTCATCAGCGAAGCTGTCTGATTACCGTTGAAAAGAACCATCTTGCCACGGTCATCCCTTACGGCTATACCCATTCTGTCCGCATCCGGATCTGTAGCTATAACCAGGTCCGCACCGCACTCGTCGGCCTTCTCTATGGCCAATTTAAGAGCGGACGGCTCTTCCGGATTAGGCGATGCCACAGTAGGGAAATTACCGTCCGAAACATCCTGCTCCGGTACGTGGACTATGTTCTTGAAGCCAAGCGCCGAGAGAGTGGCGGGTACGAGCTTCACTCCGCAACCATGCAGAGGTGTATAGACGATCTTAAGGTCAGAATGCTTCTCGTCTATCCCGCGGCCGAGCGTAAGAGAAAGTATGTCACGAAGATAGCACTCGTCCACGTCCGAGCCCATGATGGTCAGCGAACCTTTCTTTCCGTCAGGGCAGGCGGTCTTGACGAGCGCGGGAGAAGTAATCTTCGACACTTCCGCCACTATCTCCTTGTCAACGGGAGAAGTGATCTGTCCGCCGTCGCTCCAGAACACCTTATAACCGTTATATTCCTTAGGATTATGCGAGGCCGTAACCATCACGCCCGCTGTGGCGCCTTTAAGACGGATGGAATAACTCAACTCCGGCGTAGGGCGTATGTCATCGAAGAGAAAGACGTCTATCCCATTACAAGTAAGCACATCAGCTGTAATCTTCGCAAACTCGCGGCTGTGATTACGGCTGTCGAAAGACACGCAGACGCTTCTCTTACCCTCCGGGGCATGAGAGAGGATATAATTTGCCAATCCCTGGGTGGCCATACCCACCGTATATACATTCATACGGTTGGTTCCGACACCCATCACCCCGCGAAGTCCCCCTGTACCGAATTCAAGATTCTTATAAAAAGCGTCCTCAAGCGCCGACGGATCCCCCTCCAGAAGAGCCTTTACCTCATCCCGGGTCTTCCCGTCGAATTCATTGCCCAACCAAGTCCGGGCAACTTCCCTGTAATTAGTAGCCATATTATTTTAAATTAAACTGTTTTGTCCAAAAATCGCAATCCGCATGAAAATCGTGCTTTCCCTGATACCCGCGGTAGCCATGCATCCCGTCAGGATATATCATAAGTTCGAAGCCCTTATCCGCGCGCTGGAGAGCGTCAACCAGTTGTAAGGTGTTCTGAAAATGCACGTTGTCATCCCCCGTTCCGTGGGTAAGCTTAAGGGTGGAGCGTGAATCGTCATATCTGTCCACATAATTCAGGACTCTCGCCACTGAATAGCCCTCGGGATTATTCTGCGGGGTATCCATGAAACGCTCCGTATAATGCGTATCGTAAAGCTGCCAGTCATACACGCCTCCTCCGGCCACTCCGCACTTGAAGTACTCCGGATGAGTCATCACAAGCATGGAAGTCATAGTACCACCGAAAGAGAAGCCCTCGACCCCCATCCTTTCCGGATCCACATAAGGAAGGGAAGCAAAATACTCCGCCCACGCGAGACAATCCTGCACCGGGACGCTCACAAGGTCCCTGTAGATCAGATCCACACCGGCTCTGCCGTTATGTCCTGCCGCACGGGTGTCCGCCACCACTTTAATGACACCGTTATCAAAGAACCACCATGTCCTCTCACCCGCATCACGCCATCTGTCCCGGACATAAGGAGTATCCGGACCGCCGTAAATCTCCATCACCAGAGGATACCGCTTCTGCGGATCGAAACCTCGCGGAAGACTCACAGCGGCGGGAACCTTCAGTCCGTCTTCCAAAGTAAGATAAATGATATCCCAGGAAGGTCTTTCTGCCGGAACCTTATGGAACATAAGCGGCGATTTCGACTTCAACACGCTCTTTCCCCTCTTAATCACATAATTATACTGCACAGGAAGAGTGTTGATATCCGAACATTCCACGCTGTAAGAACGGAAATCATCGGAAATCTTTACATTTCCTGCATTATATGCCGGGTCTGAAAGCAAAGTGATCTCCCCGGCGCCGTTCACCTTATAAAGGCACGAATGTATGCGGCTGTCCCTATTGGCCTTGAAATAAACTTCCCCTCTCTTTTCGTCAAATTTCAAAAGTTCCACGCGCCAATTCTCCCCGTCGGTAAGCCGCCGGAGAGTCTTCCCGTCATAAGACAGGAAATATATCTGCTGCCATCCGCTTTCAAAATCCCTGGCCATATACAGGCCGTCCTTACAGAACAGCATATCATCCAGCCAGTTGACCCAAGTGGGATACGTCTCCTCGTAAATGCTCTCTATGCCCCCGTCGTTCGCATCCACCGCATAAAGGCGAAGTTCCTGCTGAACTCTCGGCATCCACTGCACGAAAAGCCTGCGCGAGTCATCTCCCCAGAACGGAGTGCCGAAGTATTGGTCCGAAGAATAATCAAAATCAGCCCATATGATGCCGTCCTCTTCGTCAGAAAGAGAGATGATGCCCACCTTTACATCGGGATTCTTCTCCCCGGCCTTAGGATAGCGGGTGCGCGAAAGACTTCCCCTCTGCCCGAAAGGAGAATATATGGGGAACATGGAGACCTCGCTGTTGTCGAAACGATAGAACGCTATCTTTTTCGAATCGGGACTCCACCAGAAGGCCCTGTACTTCGAAGGACGGCCGAAAATCTCCTCATAATAGACCCACGAGGCGTAGGCGTTGAGAATCAACTCGCTGCCGTCGAAAGTGAGCTGCCTTTCCATATCCGAAGCCACAGACCTTACATAGAGGTTATTGTCCTCCTTGGTATAGGCCCATGTGCTTCCGTCAGGAGAGAGAGTCTCGTTAAAATTCTCCGCCCCCGCACCCGTCCACCGGCATGCGGCCAGGACGACAAGGCATATTTTCAAAAAATTCGAACTCATCTTCATTGTTCACAAAAATACGAATCCTTAAAATTCACCAAATATACTACTTTACTTGCTCTTGTGAGCGCGGTATAGAGCCATTTCAGATCGTCTCTGCTGAATTCATCCTCCCAGAAGGGGCAGTCGATAAAGACACACTCCCATTGGCCGCCCTGCGCCTTATGACAGGTAAGGGCCTGAGCATATTTAAGTTGGAGAGCATTATAATAAGGATCTTCACGAACCTGCTCGTAACGTTTCCTCTTCGACGCGATATGCCCATAATCGGCGCTGACCCCCTCATAAAGGGCCTCCTGCTGCACGGCGGAAAGACTTGCGGACTCGCTTTCAAGCGTATCGAGAAGCACTTTGGCCGTAACCCGCTGATCCTCATAATCGGGAAAACAAAGAGTGGCCGTCGCGAAATGCAGTCCGTACCTCTCCTCATAGGAGCCTATCTTTTCGAGCCTTGCGACATCGCCGTTCGCTATGTACCCCATAACGGAATTCTCATCCACGAACTGATAGCAGTTCTTGACTATCATAAGCGCATCTCCGCGAAGAAGTTTCTCCTCCTTGAACTGCACCATGGAACGAATCCCCAGATTATATCTGATGGCCTTACGGTTAGACCGGCAGATGACTGTAGTCTCATCCTCCCCGTACTTGTCATAAGCGGCGGTAAGCGCATCTATAAGTTCATCTCCTGCGATTCTCCGCACATCCGGAAAGCCTTCTGTCCTTAATGCCAATCTTCCCGAAGACAAATCCGAGCGAAGTTCCGTGGCATTCTGCAGAATACCGGAAGATTCAGCCTGACGCACCACGGCAGTAAGAGAAGCGTAACTCACACCTCCGAACCCGTCCATATAATCAGGACTTAACGCAGGGCTTTCGTCCATGCCCACCGGAGGCAGCTGTGCACTGTCCCCCACGAGCAGAAGGCGGCAGTCGTTCCCGCTCCGGACGAACTTTATAAGATCGCTCAAAAGGTCTCCCGAACCGAAATTGGCCTGAGAAGAAGAATCTATCCCTATAAGCGAAGCTTCATCCACCACGAAAAGCGTATGGGAGCACTTGTTGGGAGCCAGACTGAACTGTCCCCAGCCTTTCTCCCCCACACCTTTCTGCCTGTAGATACCCTTATGGACAGTGGCCGCCTTACGGCCGGACACCCTGCTCAGAACCTTGGCGGCACGGCCGGTGGGAGCGAGAAGGACGCATCCGAAATGAAGTCCGCACAGAGCGTTGATGATGGCGGACACCGCAGAAGTCTTTCCCGTCCCGGCATAGCCGTTCACGACGAGAATGTCCCCGTCATCCGAAGTCAGAAAATCCGAAGTCTTTCTGAACAGAGCATCCTGACACGGAGTCGGCTCAAAAGAAAAAGCCTTTAGAAATTCGTCGTAAAACATCACGAAGACTTGTCCTTATGCATCTGCGCTATGCGGGAATGCAGTTTCTGATTCTCGTCGCAGAGTTCCTTGATACCTTCGTTGATATCCTTAAGTTCATCGTCCCCCTCGAAGTCCACACTATATATCTTGTTGAACGAGCGATAACTTCCAAGTCCCTTATAGATAGAGAAGAGCGGACGTATGTAATAGGAATTTATGAAATAAAGAAGCATTATGACCAGAAGGAGCGCCACCACCACGGCTACGCTTCCGGGAATTATGCTCCTGTAGAAGCCGCTGTCGAAATCTCTGGTATGTCGGTGAAGATCGTCATAAAGCGAAGACATCAGAGCATCCAAAGTGCTTCTGAGTTTATCATAACGCGGCTGCAGGCTGTCGAAATACCAGTCGCGCGTGTTTATGAAGTCCGACTCTATGACATTCTTAAGTTCCAGCGACTCAGCGACATACTCGGAATATGAAAGCTTCACGGAATCGGTCAGAGGCTGAATGGAATTACAGGCCAGAGCATCGCGAAGCGAATCGCATTTGTCCGTAAAAGATGAAGCGTCAAAATCGGGAAGACTCCTCAACGAGCCGTCACCGATAAGAGCCAGGATGTCGTGGTTATACTCGTTCGACACATCACCCAGACTACGCGCCACGCTTATGCATTTGACATCCTTGTCGATAAGCTCGGACATGTAGCTGCTCATCTTGCGATATTCCAGAACGGATATTATACTGGAAATCAGCAGAACCACCGATATGGCCCCGAAACTCACATTCAACTTGGACCGCATGCCGAACCTGCGCCCGCGGGCATGCTTCACTATCTTTTTATTTTTCATACCTCAAAACATCGCCAAATATAGCAATTAGTAATCGTGCCTGCAACTGCCGCCTGTCAGAAAAAAATCCTATCGAAAATACAAACAAATTA
>CAVEIF010000017.1:0-26753 GCA_963615835.1 Coprococcus eutactus
TTCAACTCGTTGCGTGTAAGAACGCCACCTGCGAACTGCGACATGTCAGTTTTGGCACCACCGTTCGTTCCTGTAGCGTTAAGCTTGGCAGCGTACTGAACCATACCTGAATTGGTAGGCATATTGGTGAAGAATACAAGAGGAAGGCGTCCTGAGAAAAGACCGGTACCGCCACGAACCTTAAGGCTCTTGTCGCCAAGTACATCATAAGTGAAACCGATACGTGGAGAAAGCGTAAGGGAGCTGCCAGGCCACTTGCCGGTATCTATGTGCTTGCCGTCATAATCGAGTTCATAGATGGCGCTGTTGGTCATAAGGTCCTTGTTGTCAAAGAACAGACCCTCGGCACGAAGACCATAGGTAAGTTTGAACTTGTCTGAAACAGTCCAGTCATCCTGGGCATACACTCCGGCCTTATGGAAGCGCACACGGGCGGCAGGATTCTCTTCGCCGTTGTAACCGTATGTAAGACAAACAACTGAAGGAGCAGCCTCGTTCAAGAAATCCTCCAAAGAATTATAACGGTAGTAACCTGTACCGTTACGCATATAGGCGTTGTCCGCCATCTGATATTCGTAGCTGAGACCGCCTACGATCTTATGATTGCCGGCATAGTAAGTAAGGTCGTCCTTAATGTTGAGGACATTGTTATGCACGGCATTATTCCAAGTGAAAAGCTCATATCCGAGCGCCATATAGGTATTGGATCCGTCAGCGTCGTTTTTTCCGTCAGGACCCTTCTGACCGGCGTCCATAATGTCAATGAACGGGAAGTCGCTTGAGTTCGTTCCGCGGATATCGTCAAGCTGAGAATATGTAGCCAGGAACTGATTTGAAAGATTGTCGCTGAGACGGCTGTTAAGGTCGAAAGACCAAGTGTTCACCAAGTTCTGCAGTGAGTACATTGAATTGGCAAAGGCCATTGAATAGAGGGATGTACGTGCATAAGCGGAACGTGATCCTCCGTCCATTGAAGATGCGTTAGGCGAAGACCAGGACTTGTTGAGCGTATAGTTGTAACGCAATGCGAGGTGGTGCTTGTCCGAGATGTTCCAGTCGATGCGGGCGAGAATCTTGCGGTTGCTCTCATCTGCCGGGAAATCCGTCCACGAACCCGTATCATATCCGTATCTCTCCTTTACATAGTTGGACACTTTCTCAAGATCAGCAAGCGTGGTACGTGAAAGATAAGCGTCAGAGTTTCCGATACCGTCTTCTGATCCTCTCCAATAGTTGGCTACTGAAGGAGTTTTCCGGAATTCGTAGTTGACGAAGAAGAAGAGTTTATTCTTGATGACAGGTCCGCCGAGAGTGAAACCGTAGGTAGTATTACGGTCAGTGTCGCGCGCACCGGAAACAGTCTCGCCATCCACTGTGTCACCGCGCATGTTCTCATTACGGTGATACATATAGGCAGTTCCCTTGAAGGTGTTGGTACCGGACTTGGTGATGGCGTTGACACCACCGCCGATGAAGTTGGTCTGGCGGACATCGTAAGGAGAGATGACCACCTGAACCTCTTCTATGGCATCGAGCGAAATAGGGCTGTCGCCACCCGGGAGTTTGCTGTTAAGACCGAAGTTATTGTTGAAGTTGGCACCGTCAACCGTGAAGTTACCGGTACGTCCGTCAGCGCCGGCGAATGACATGCCATTACCGCCATATGGAGAAAGCCTCGTGACATCAGAGATACTTCTGCTGACAGTAGGAAGCGCACTGATCTGCTCATTGCTGATGTTGGTGGCGACACCTGTCTTCTCAACCGCGAATTTGGACGTGGCAGTCGAAACGACAACGGCGTCGGAAAGCATCTCCTGATCATCGTTAAGATAAGCATTCAGCAGGTAACTTTCCGCAAGCTGAAGGGTAACGTCGGTAAAAGTGACGGTCTGGTATCCCAGGCTGCTGAATTCCACCGTGTAAGGGCCACCGGCGCGCATACCGTTGATGAAATAACGTCCGTCATTGTTTACGACAGCATGGTACGTAGTTCCGGAAGGCGTATGGACGGCTATGACGACCGCGCCCGGCAGAACATCTCCCGCAGAATCAGTAACCTTGCCGTTCAGGGAGGAGGTTGTTACCTGAGCAGAAGCAGAGATAACACAAAGCATCGCTGCAAACGACAGCAATAAACTTTTGACTGTTTTTTTCATACTTTTTTATAGAATTGAAATAATAGTTTTTCACACGCGAATATATAGGAATACCAGGGACGCTGGTATTATAGGCACTACTGATTCTTTTAACGACTTGATTCACAAACAAGAATCGAATTAAATTTTAACCGCCGCAAAGATATGAATAAAAATAATTCAATACCAATTCATTTACTTTAGGTTAATTGGAATTTTTGCTTTACCTTTGTCTCCCTTTCGACATACGAGGACAGATTTGCCTGCTTGCAACCTCGTACAAAAAATGCTAAAAAAGATGAACTACCTCTTTACATCGGAGTCCGTCTCCGAAGGGCACCCGGATAAGGTTGCCGACCAGATTTCAGATGCCATACTCGACGAATACCTGCGTCAGGACAGCGAGGCTAAAGTCGCCTGCGAGACTTTCTGCACCTCGGGACTTGTCGTGATAGGCGGAGAAGTATTGAGCACAGCCCACGTGGACATTCAGAAAACCGTACGCAAAGTCATACGCCGTATAGGATACACCAAGTCCGACTACCGTTTCGACGCCGATTCGTGCGGCATCATCTCCACCATTCATGAACAGAGCGCCGACATCAACCGCGGAGTGGTCCGCCGGGATCCCGAAGACCAGGGCGCCGGAGACCAGGGAATGATGTTCGGATACGCCTGCAAAGACACCAAGGAGTATATGCCGTTGGCCTTGTCCCTGTCCCACGCGATCCTGCGCATACTCTCAGACATAAGGAAGGAGCCGGACAGCCCCATGCCCTACCTCAGGCCGGATGCCAAGAGCCAGTTCACCGTGCAGTTCTCGGCCAAGCATAAGCCGCTGAGAGTACACACCATAGTTCTTTCCACCCAGCACGACGAGTTCGACACGGACGAAGCGATGCACGCCCGCATAGAAAAAGATGTCCGCGACATAGTGATTCCGCGACTTATCGCAAGCCTTCCGAAGGAGACGGCGGCCCTGTTCGACGGGAACTATAATCTTCTGGTCAATCCAACGGGCAAATTCGTCATCGGAGGACCTGCCGGAGATACGGGGCTTACGGGAAGAAAGATCATAGTGGACACATACGGAGGACGCGGAGCGCATGGTGGCGGAGCATTCTCTGGAAAAGACCCTTCAAAAGTGGACCGTTCCGCCGCCTATGCGGCCAGACACATAGCCAAAAATCTCGTGGCCGCAGGGGTTGTGGACGAAGTTCAGGTCCAATTGGCATACGCCATAGGTGTGGCCAAGCCTGTGAGCATCTATATCGACAGCTACGGAACTGCGCATATAGATAAAGGCAGCCAGGAACAGACCGACGCCTACATAGCTGACAAGGTGGGGGAACTGTTCGACCTCAGACCTGCCGCCATAATAAAAAGATTCTCACTCAAGTCCCCTATATACGAGCCTACCGCAGCCTACGGGCACATGGGAAGAGAGCCTTACGTCAAGGACGGCCTTCAGTTCTTCGGCTGGGAACGTCTCGACATGACCGGCAAGATAAAAGAGGCTTTCAAAATATAATACTTTTAGTATCTTTGCGCTTTGATTTGACATGGCACCCGGGGAAGGACCGATATCGGCTTTTACCGCGCGCCTGACGACCCGCCAATTCAAAAAGATCTAAATATGGAAGTAATCAACCTTGGAGAAAAGAGTTCCATCCTGAACTCTTTCGTCGCTCAACTCAGAGACAAGAACATTCAGAAAGACAGCCTCAGATTCAGAACCAACCTTGAAAGGTTAGGGCAAATCTTCGGTTACGAGATCAGCAAGACCCTTAAGGGGGAAGATCGCGAGGTGGTAACGCCTCTGGGGACAGCGCACCTTCAGGTTCCGTGCGAAAAAGTAGTGGTATCCACCATACTCAGAGCCGGGCTTCCGCTCCACAGCGGAGTGTTGAGCTGCTTTGACTCGGCAGAAAATGCATTCGTGGCCGCATATAGAAAATACGACAGCGAAGGAACCTTCCATATTCATACGGAGTACTGCACATGCCCTGAACTCAGCGGGAAAATACTCATCATCGCGGACACGATGCTGGCCACAGGCTCATCCATACAGGTGGCATACGAAGTTCTGTGCCGCGAAGGCGGAATTCCGGAAAAACTTCACCTTGTCTGCCCGTTCGCAAGCGTACAGGCCGTTGAAAATTTGAAAAAAGTGCTTCCGGAAAACACCACCCTCTGGGTGGCCGCCATAGATCCGGAACTTACCAGCCATTCATATATCGTTCCGGGACTGGGAGACGCCGGCGACCTCTGCTACGGACCCAAGCTTTAGAGTTCCTTACGGAGACGCGCCAGAGGAATGCCCAGCTGATCGCGATATTTGGCTATGGTTCTTCTGGCTACATTATATCCTTTCTTTGAAAGTTCAGCCACAAGCTGCTCATCCGTGAGCGGCTTGTGTTTGTTTTCCGCGTCCACTATCTGCTTCAGCACAGTCTTGAGCTCACGTGTGGACACCTCCTCACCGCTCTGGTTCACAAGGCCTTCGGAGAAAAAGTATTTGAGAGGATATATCTTATATGGAGTCTCTATATATTTACTGTTCACCACTCTGGATATAGTGGAGATATCAAAGCCCGTAACCTTGGCTATATCCTCAAGTATCATGGGCTTCAACTTGGCCTCGTCCCCGCTTTCGAAGAAAGGGTACTGAAAGTCTATGATGGCCTGCATGGTCTTGGACAGAGTGTTCTGGCGCTGTTTGAGAGCCTCGATGAACCATTTGGCCGAATCCATCTTCTCCTTTACGAAGTTCGCGGCCTCTCTCTTCTGGCGGTCGGTGCCTCCGCGGGCCTGTTCGAGCATGCCGGCATATTTTTTATTAATGCGGATCTCCGGGATGTTGAAACGCGGCATCGTAAACGAAATCTTTCCGTCCTCTTCCTTAAGGATGAAATCCGGAACTATCTGCTCCGCCACATCCTCATAAGAATCGCCGATGGAGCCGCCGGGGGAAGGATTAAGACGGACTATCACCTTGAGCACGGACTTCAGTGCATCCTCATTCAAACCACGGGACTGCATAATCTTAGCGTAATGCTTGCCCGCGAAAGCTTCAAAATCCCTGTCCAATATGTCAATGGCCGTCTTGACCTTGTCCGTCTGAGGAGCGGCACGCAGCTGAAGGAGCAGGCACTCCCTGAGATCACGCGCTCCTATTCCGGGAGGGTCAAGCGACTGCACGACCTTCAGCATCCTCTCCACGTCCTCCCTCTCGCACTCTATACCGGCACGGAAAGCCAGATCATCCACCAGAGAGTCAAGGTCGCGGCGGAGATAACCGTCCTCGTCGAGAGAACCGACTATGAACACCGCTATGTCCATATCTTTAGCGCTGAGATTACGGAAAGCCAGCTGGTCATACAGATTCTGGAACGGGCTCTCCTTCACTGAAAAAGTGTTGTACTCCGGACGCGCGTCCTTCCCCCAGTTGGAGACTTTAGTCTTATATTCAGGGATATAGTCGTCCTGTGCCTGGATCTCATCCAAAGACACCTCCTTTGAATCCTCCCCGTCGGAAGGCGATGTGTCATCAAGCACGGGATTATCCTCCAGTTCTCTGCGGACCCGCTGTTCGAGGTCCTGAATCGGGAGCTCTATCAGCTTTATGGTCTGTATCTGAAGAGGAGAAAGCTTCTGGGTCTGTATCTGCCCTATGGATAATCCCTGTTTCACCATCGCTTATTCCGTTTGCTGTGGCTGGGGGCCCTTTAAATCCTGTTCATCCTGCTGCTCCAAAGGCACAAGCACCTTGAGAGTATCGACGGTATACAGGTCGCTTAAGGCGATGGAAGGGAATTTCATCCGCTCCCTGACCACAAAAGCGCTCGGAAAATGTCTCTGAACTTCACGAAGCGCCATCTGCGCCTCGGCTCTCGTACGAAAGTCCCCTACCGTTACTTTAAAATTAGGATAAATGTAAGTTCTGTATGTCCTGTATCCCGGGAACAGCTCCTGCGAACGTTCCTGCGCCGCTTTCGAAGCCTCTCTGGCATCCTGTCTATTGTCGAAGAATATGCGTATGCGGTAGCCGTTGCTTTCAAGAGTGTCGGCGAAATTGGCCTCCACCTGCAGCTGCACGGCATGCAGCAGTTCTTCACTCTGGTTAACGGTAACTCCCTCAGGCATGACGGCGAAGATATCCTTCCCTTTCAGGGAATCGGTATAACGCGGAACCGGAACACAGACCAGAGAATCCGCGTAACGGAAGCCCTCCGGAACCACGGACAGCGAATCCACAAGTACGGAGTCTCTCTGCAGGGAATCCGTCTGCGCAAAAAGCGAATATGAAGCCGACAGAAAAAGAACGGCCGCGAATATGAACCTTCTCATCATTGCAATGCTGGCAAGTCTTTTCTTTCCACCTTATGCTTTATGCCCAGCGGATCGCGGGCCGTAAGCGTGAAATCTATCGTTATGTCGGACAAATCCCGTGCCTGCATCATCTTCAATATGTTCTGCAGACCGAAACCGTCAGCAAACGAAGCCGATACCTCCAGGTGGTAAGTCTGTGTGCTCTTCGAAGCCAGAGTGAACGGAGCGCAGGTGAAATCGACCACCTGTTCGCCGGACACCTTCAACACACCCTGCAAGTCCGTTACCTTAAGCGTAACGGTGGGGTTCTCTATCTCGGCGGACACCAGGACCTTGAGCGGCGTGTCCGTAAAGGAGATCTTCTCCAACTGCAGAGAATTAATCTTTATATCCTTATGGCTGGCGCACGATGCCAATGTCAAAAGCGCCAAAAGCAGAGCAATATATTTTTTCATCACCCCAAAGATACAAATTTTATCGTATCTTTGAGGCCAAATGAAAAATGTATATATCGAGACTTACGGTTGTCAGATGAACGTGGCCGACACCGAAGTAATCTTTTCCATACTCACAGCCAAAGGCTACTCACGATGCGAAAGCATAGATACGGCCGACATCATAATGGCCAATACCTGCTCTGTCAGGGATAATGCCGAGCAGCGCATACTGGGGCGCATAGACCAGTTCGTTCTCCAGAGAAAGAACCGTTCCGTAATAATAGGCATTCTCGGATGCATGGCCGAAAGGATGAAGGAGCAGCTTCTGAGCAGCGGAAAAGTGGACATAGTGGCGGGGCCTGACGCTTACCGCCGGCTCCCCGAACTTCTGGAAGCCGTAAGCGACGGACATCCTCAGATAGACGTCATTCTCTCCCGAGAAGAGACCTACGCGGACATAGCGCCTGTACGTATAGACAAGAACGGAGTCAGCGCCTTCATCTCCATAATGCGTGGATGTAATAACGTATGTTCCTACTGCGTAGTGCCTTACACGCGCGGAGTGGAGCGCAGCCGCGATCCTCACAGCATAGTCCGCGAAGCCTGCGAATGCCTGCATAAAGGATATAAGGAAGTGACGCTCCTGGGGCAGAACGTGGATTCATATAAATATGAAGACACTTCTTTCGCCGCCCTTCTGGAGATGGTCGCCGGGATAGACCCTTCGCTGAGAGTGCGCTTCTCCACGTCCAACCCGCAGGACATATCGGACGAGGTGATAGAGACCATGGCCAAGTATCCCAACATCTGCCACCATATACACCTTCCGGTACAATCCGGCTCGAACCGCATATTGGAAAAGATGAGAAGACGTTACTCCAGAGAGTGGTACCTCGAGCGCGTGGCCAAGATACGCGAAGTCATCCCCGACTGCGCCATCACTACGGATGTGATAGCCGGATTCTGCTCGGAAACGCTTCAGGACCACGAAGATACGCTCTCGCTTTTCCGACAGGTGGGCTTTGACGCGGCCTATATGTTCTATTATTCCGAAAGACCGGGGACTTTGGCGGCGAAAAAATATGCCGACGACGTCAGCCTTGAAGAAAAAACGCGCCGCCTGAACGAGATAATCGACCTGCAGAACGCCCTGTCTCTTGAGAGTAACCGGAAGGACATAGGAAAGACTTTCGAAGTGCTGGTGGAGGGAGCGTCGAAAAAAGGCGGAAAGCAGCTGTCCGGGCGTACGGGCACCAACAAGGTGTGCGTCTGGGAAGATTCCGACCATAAGGCCGGAGACTATGTGAAAGTTAAAGTTAAGGACTGCACGCAGGCCACCCTGCTGTGCGAATTGGCATAAAAAAGATGGAAAGAATCAAGTGTCTTATAATAGGAGGAGGACCTGCAGGCTACACTGCGGCCATATACGCGTGCCGTGCGGCGCTCTCCCCCGCTCTCGTGGAAGGTCCGGAGCCGGGAGGACAGCTTATGACCACTTCCCTCATAGAGAATTACCCCGGATTCGCGGGAGGAATCAATGCACAGACCCTTATGGAAAATATGAGGGAACAGGCCTCGCATCTGGGCACCACCCTTCTGAGCGGGACCGTAAAACAGTGCAGTCTTACAGAGAAGACCGTTACCCTTGATGACGGGCGAATTCTTACATACCAAAGCCTTATAATAGCCACCGGAGCAAGTGCAAGATACCTTGGTCTGGAAAGCGAAAAAAAATACAAAGGAATGGGGGTGTCGGCTTGTGCCACCTGCGACGGATTTTTCTATAGAGGACTTACCGTGGCCGTCGTGGGAGGAGGAGATTCCGCCTGCGAGGAGGCCCTGTACCTTAGCGGCATAGCCAAAAAGGTATATATGATAGTCAGAAAGCCTTTTTTAAGAGCCTCCGAAGAGATGAAAAAGAGAGTGGAGAAGCAGCCTAACATAGAGATTCTGTTCGGAAGCGTCACGAAAGAAATCCTCGGAAGCCCTATGGGAGTGAGCGGAGCCAGGCTTGAGCGGGATGGCGAGGTTTTTGAAATACAGATCGACGGCTTTTTCCTGGCCATAGGACGGCATCCCAATACAGAATGGCTTGGCGGCGCTCTGCCACTGAATAAGGAAGGATATATTCTCTGCGACGGAGTAAAGACCCAGGTAAAAGGAGTATTCGTCGCTGGAGATGTACGGGACACCGATTACAGACAAGCCATTACTGCGGCCGCTGACGGATGCAGGGCCGCACTTGAAGCGGAAAAATATATTAAAAATGAACTATAAGAAAGCATTATCGGCATCTCTTGCGGCATTGGCCCTGATTATGGGATGCAAATCGCAGTACGAGGAACTGTTGACAAGCAGCGACACGCAGGCTAAATACAGCGCGGCGTTTGACTATTTCAACAAAGGCAAATACGGCAAGGCCGCACAACTCTTCGAGTCGCTGTCCATGCTCACGCAGGGCACTCCACAGGACGACACGGTCAATTTCTATTGGGCGCTGAGCAACTATAACCAGAAGGATTTCTATACCGCGGAGTCGAACCTTGAACACTTCATAGACAACTATCCTTCAAGCCCTTTCGCAGAAAGCGCCGAGTTTCTGATGATAGACTGCCTCTACAGGGGGACGCTCCGTTACGAACTTGACCAGGCTCCTACATATAAGGCCATAAAAGCCATAAGCGAGTATAAGATAGCCCATATCAATTCCCCGAACGTGGCCATCTGCAACCGTATGCTTGACGACCTGTCTGAAAGGCTTGACAGAAAAGCCTACGAAAACGCCAAGATTTACTATACGATGGAAGACTACAAGGCTGCCAGAGTGGCCCTGAAAAACGTTCTCAAAGACGATGCGGACAACATCTACCGCGAAGAGATACTCTACTACACCACCATGTCATCGTACAACTACGCGCGGCTGAGCGTGCAGGCCAAACAGAAGGAAAGGTATATGGTCTTCGTGGACGATTATCTGAACTTCATAGAGGAATACCCCGAATCCGAACACCGCAAGGAATTGGACAATCTGTATAAGAAAGTAAGACAGAATTGATTTTTTTGAAACTTTCCCGCAGCGATGTTCCGTACAACCGATAGAATATAATATTTTAGTCAAATGGACATAAAAAAAGTACCAGCAAACACCATTACACGTGACACGCGCGATTTGGTAAAAGAAACCGGAAACCTTTACGAGACTGTGGTCATCCTCTCCAAGAGGGCCAACCAGATCTCAATGGCTGAGAAAAAGGAAATATCCCATAAGCTCGAAGAGTTCAAAAAGGAACGCGACAGCATGGATGAAGTGTTCGAGAACAAGGAGCAGATAGAAATTTCCAAATATTACGAACGTCAGCCGAAGCCGGATCTTATAGCCATCTCCGAATTCGAGAACGGCGAGCTTGTTTTCCGCAAGGCTCACACCGACGAAAAAATCAAATAATTTATGCTTAAGAATTTACACGTCGAAAATTACGTGTTGATAGACTCTCTGGACATTTCTTTTCCTGAGGGTCTTGTCATCATTACCGGGCAGACAGGAGCCGGCAAGTCCATCTTGCTGGGTGCATTGTCTCTGCTTACGGGAGTAAAGGCTGACGCCTCCCTGATTTCCGAGGGGGCGGACACCCTGGTGGTGGAAGCTGAATTCGACGTGGAAAATTCGGCGGACGGACTTCGCGGTTTTCTTCGTGAAAACGACCTCGACTCAGATGACGAAGCGCTTCTGATAAGACGGGTGGTCAGCCGGAACGGACGCTCCCGCTGTTTCATAAACGATGAGCCCGTAGGCGCCGGAGTGCTGGGAGAATTGGCATCATATATCATAGACATCCATTCACAGCACCAGAATCTGCTTCTCTGCAAACCCGCATTCCAGCTGTCCCTTCTGGACCATTATGCCGGATGCGAAGACTTGAAAGAAAAGTGCGCCGGGCTTTGGGCTGCGCTCTGTAAAGCCAGAGCCGACCTTAAGGACATCTGTGAAAAGATAAAGGAGGGGGCCGCGGACGAAGAATATAAAAAAGCCCAATGGGAACAGCTGGACAAAGCCAGGCTCGTGGCCGGAGAATATGAAAGTCTCGAAGCGGAGCAAAGGGAATTGGCAAGTGCCGAAGAGATAAAAGAGCTGCTCGCACAGGCTCTGCGGGCGGGTCAATGCACGGCAGCCGTCAAAGATGCGGAAAAGAGTCTCGAAAAACTGGCGAAGTTTCTTCCCGCAGCGGACGAACTGTCCAAACGGATGGAAAGCGCGAGGATAGAACTTGAAGACATCTTTTACGAACTTGACAAGAAAAATGCTTCTCTTTCGTTCTCCGAAGACAGACTTTCAAACGTGGAGGACAGGATCTCCACCCTGCTTTCCCTTATGCGCAGGCACGATGTGAAAAGCGTGGAAGAGCTGATGGCACTAAGAGATTCGCTCGCCGCAGGCCTATGCTCGAAAGAAGACCTGCTCTCTAAAAGAGAGGATCTCGAAAAAGAAGTTCAAAAAGCTGAAGCAGAATATAATGCGCTGTCAGAAGAGCTTCACGGCAAGAGAGTGGAGAAGGCCCCCGGACTGTCAGACGAGATACAGAAAAGCATACGTTCGCTCGAACTCGACAAGGCCGTCTTCGAAGTAAGCTTGTCCAAGGGAACAGCCGGAGCCTCCGGAACCGATACTTGCACCTTCCTTTTCGACGCCAACGGACACAGGCCCGGCGAACTGTCGAAAAGCGCCTCCGGAGGAGAGATGTCGCGTATAATGCTCTGTATAAAAGAGATGACGGCACGTTACACACATATGCCGACTATGATTTTCGATGAGATAGACACGGGTGTATCCGGAAGCGTGGCTCACAAGATAGGCCGGATGATATGCCGCATGGGAGAAAATATGCAAGTGTTCGCCATCACGCATCTGCCTCAGGTGGCGGCCAAAGGTGATGCCCACTATATCGTACGGAAAATCGAAAAGGACGGCAGGAGCACCTCGGGCATTACTCTTCTGGACCAGGACGAACGTGTACAAGAAATAGCAAGACTTTTGAGTGGAGAAAGCATTACGGCCGAAGCCCTGGCCAATGCCAAATCTCTTCTCGCGCAGTAAAAGACAATGTACGAATACCATAAGCCAGTTCTTCTGAAAGAGAGTGTGGATGCACTTATATACAGTCCGGACGGCATCTATGCCGATGCCACGTTCGGAGGTGGAGGGCATTCCCGCGAGATACTTCGAAGGCTGTCTCCGAAGGGCCGGCTCGTGGCATTCGACAGAGACGCCGATGCTTTGAAAGGCGCCATGGAAGATGAGCGTTTCACTCTGATACATAATAACTTCCGTTTTATCCATAACTACTGTCTGTCGCTTTGTCCTGAAGGCTTCGACGGCATATTGGCAGACCTCGGAGTGTCCTCGCACCAGTTCGATACGGCGGAAAGAGGCTTTTCCTTCCGCTACGACGCACCTCTTGACATGAGGATGAACACACAGGCTTCACTTACCGCGGAAGACGTGGTGAACACCTACGGGACAGATGCTCTGGAAAGGATTTTCCGCATATACGGAGAAGTGGAGAACGCACACAGATTGGCATTGCTCATCGGCGGAAAACGAAGTGCCAGCCCTATACACACCACTTTCGAACTGGACAAGGCCATAGAAGAAGCCACCCCCAAATTCGCCGGACACAAATATCTCGCGAAAGTCTATCAGGCGCTCAGGATAGAAGTCAACCAGGAAATGCGCTCCCTGGAAAAATTCCTCGAAGGAGCAGCCAAGTCCCTGAAAAAGGGAGGACGTCTGTCCGTCATCACCTATCATTCGCTCGAGGACAGGATGGTGAAAAACTTCATCAAAGCCGGGAACATGGAGGGCACGGTCGAAAAGGACATCTACGGCTGCTGCGCCACTCCGTTTGAAGCCGTCAACCGCAAGCCCATACTCCCCTGCGAAGAAGAAATCAGCGGTAACACGAGGGCGAGAAGTGCTAAACTCAGAATTGCAGTAAAAAGATGAACAGATTTCTGTCAGCCACCGGCAGGATCCTCAAAGCTGTCAAAAACGGTTCTCTGGTCCTTCAACTTCACTTGGACAAATACTTCGTGAAGACGGTCATCTGTATAGCGGCAGGGCTGCTCGCAATATGGACAAGCCTACTGATAGACAATACCTTGACTAAGGTAAAAAGGAATAATGACATCATCAAGGAGCAACAGGAGATCATCGCCATACGCACCTTTCAAGTCAGCGAGATCAACCGTCGGAGCAGGATGGAAGAGCTTCTCAAGCAGCAGGGCTCAAAAATATGCGCTCCTGAAAAACCCGCCTATAAAGTGCAATGAGCAAGAAGGAAACAGGAGACAGGCTTGGGCGTTCGCTTTACGCGATTTACCTTATCATGCTGGCATGCACGATATTTTTTATCGGGCGCATCATCTATATCCAGTTCCTCTGGTCTCCTGACGGGAAGATCACTCCCCTTCTTGACCTTCCTGTCCAGAAAGAGACCCTTCCGCAAAGACGCGGAAGCATACTCTCCGATGACGGACGACCTCTGGCGCTGTCGTTTCCGCGTTATCAGCTGATGATAGACTGCAACTTCGCCAAAAGCGGGTACAAGAAACTGAGTTCCGCCAAGATAGCGGACACCATAGCGGTCTGGCGGAGGAAAGCGGCCGGTTTCTCCGAAGGCCTGGCCATGACTTTCAAGAATGAAGGGAGAAGCGCAGAATACTACCGGAATACTCTCTATCGCCTGCAAGAGGGCGGCAGCCGATATTATAAAATTGGCAAACCCATAGAAAAAGACCAGCTGGAGACGCTTAAGACCTATCCGCTCATAGAAGACGGCCGCTACAAAGGAGGTGTATGGACAGAGAGCGTCCCTACCAGAAGATATCCATACGGAGGATTGGCTCGAAGGACTTTAGGAAGCGTCCGGGAGATAGAAGATGAAGTCTATTACAGCGGCATTGAAGGAAAATTCGATGACGTGCTCAAGGGCTCCGAAGGATATTACTATACCAAGATGACGGACGGAGGCTTCGCGCTCGATACGGACAGCCTGTATGTCGCGGCAGTGGACGGTAAAGACATAAGGACCACGCTCAATGTTGACATTCAGGACATGGCGGACAAGGCTCTTCGAAACCGCATAAACGGGAATCCGGACATAAAGGCCGGATGCTGTATCGTAATGGAAGTGAAGACCGGGGCCATAAAGGCGATGGTGAACCTTACCCGCGGCTCCGACGGGGTGATTGGAGAAAACGAAAACATAGCCGTCTCGTGGCGGGGGGAACCCGGTTCGGTGTTCAAAATCTCCACTCTCATGAGCGCCATAGAGGACGGATATGTCAAGAACATAGATGAGACCATCCCGGGGAACCACGGCATTCTTCCTGGATATAAAGATCAGGTGGACAAACATATAACTGACTACGAGAAAAAATACGCGACCACCCGGATACCGCTTCGCTATTGCGTGCAGGTGTCCAGCAACTATGCCTTCCGTTACCTCGCCAAGACGAACTACGAGTCTCAGCCGCAAGCCTTCATCGACAAACTGGTCAAATATCAGTTGACCACGCCTTTCGATTTCGATGTAAAGGAAAAGATTACAAGCCCCGACTTCAGAACTCCGGACATGAAGAACTGGTCAAAAAAGGACCTTACACAGATGGCCATAGGATACTCCATAAGCGTTACTCCCATGCATCTTCTGATGTTCTATAATGCCATAGCCAATCAAGGCCGGATGATGAAGCCGTATCTGGTGGAATCCATAGAAAAGAATGGAAAGGTGGAACAATATTTCGGACCCACCGTTCAGAACGCATCCATCTGCAGCCCGTCCACGGCGCTTATGCTTACCGACGCACTCTCTTCCGTAACAGAAGCGACAGGTACGGCGTGGAGACTGAAAAAAGCACCATGCACAGTAGCAGGCAAGACAGGAACGTCGTACGTAACTCTGGAAAACGGAGCCTACAGGAATGCCAGAGGAGAACACAGGCAACAGGGAACGTTCGCGGGATTTTTTCCTGCGGAAGATCCGCAATACACGATAGTGTGCAGCATATTTACGGAACTTACACATAAAGATTACTACGGAGGTGTGCTGCCGGTGGAGACGGTTCTCGAAATCATCAAAGGACTTTACAAGACAGACCCTTATTGGAATGAAAATATCTGATTTAATATCCAATACTTCAAGCTCCATCATATTCGGAGGGGAAGATTCGCAGGTGGAGGCCATCTGCTGCGATTCGCGCAAAGTGCATCCCGGAGACCTCTTCATAGCTCTCAAAGGGACTGCCGCAGACGGCGCGGACTTTCTGCAACAGGCCATAAGCAAAGGTGCAACGGCTGCCATACATGCTGACAGACAAGGACTTGCCATAATAGCGGACCGATTTTTCGGCCATCCTTCAGGCAAGCTGGCACTCGTGGGCATCACTGGCACCAACGGCAAGACGACCACCGTAACGCTTCTGTACAGGCTTTTCAGACAGCTCGGCTACAAGTGCGGTCTGCTCTCCACCATTGCCAATTATGTAGATGACCTGCGTCTGGAGACGGACAACACCACTTCCGACCCCATAACCGTCAATTCCCTTCTCAAGCGGATGGTGGAGCATGGATGCCAATACTGCTTCATGGAAGTCAGTTCCATAGGCATAGACCAGCACCGGACGGATGCGCTGGACTTCAAAGTGGGGATTTTCTCAAACCTCACGCACGACCATCTGGACTACCACGGAACATTTGCAGAATATCTGAAATGTAAGAAAGCCTTCTTCGATTCACTCGGAAAGAAATCCATAGCGCTCACCAACGTGGACGACAAGAACGGTCCGGTAATGCTGCAGAACACAAAAGCCCGGAAAGTGACTTATTCCTGCCACGGTCCTGCAGACCATACATGCAAGATTCTCGAGCAATGCATCGACGGGTCGGAGCTCGTCATGGACGGCACCCCGGTATGGACCAAACTCATAGGAGAGCACAATGCCTATAACCTGCTTGCCATCTATTCGACAGCCGTGGAAATGGGCATAGACAAGGAAAAGGCGCTCGTCGCGTTAAGTTCACTTTCAGGAGCTCCGGGAAGGCTTGAAACCATAAGGATCTCAGAAGGCAAGACCGTGGTCATAGACTACGCGCACACGCCGGACGCTCTGGAGAACGTACTGAAAGCGCTCAAGACGGTAAACCCCAAGGCTCAGCTCGTATGCCTTTTCGGCTGCGGAGGAGACAGGGACAGGACCAAACGCCCGGAAATGGCCCGAGTGGCCCAGAAATATGCGGACAAGATTATCGTAACCTCGGACAACAGCCGTTCGGAAAACACGGAGGCCATAATGAACGAAATCTGCAGCGGTTTCGACATGTCCGGACGCTCGAAATCCATATGCCTGGCAAACCGTAAGGACGCCATCCGCACCGCCATAAACTTTTCCATGCCCGGTGCGACCATACTTCTCGCGGGGAAGGGGCACGAAACCTATCAGATAATAGGCTCCGAGAAGACTCATTTCGACGAGAGAGAAATAGTTAATCAAATCATCAATCAAGAGTAGAACATCATGCTGAACTATCTTTTCGATTTGCTGGACAAAGTGGACTTTCCTGGAAAGGGCCTTATGAACTTCCTTTCCTTCAAGGCCATGCTCGCCTGTGTCATCGCCATAATGATATCCATCATATTCGGGAAACAGATGATCTCCTTTCTTCAGAGAAAGCAGATAGGGGAAACCATACGCGACCTCGGACTTGAAGGTCAGATGAGCAAGAAAGGCACCCCCACCATGGGCGGCGTGATAATCATCATCTCCCTTCTCACTGCGGTTCTTCTCGTATGCGACCTGTCCAACGTCTATGTGCATATACTCATCATAACCACACTCTGGTGCGGTGCGCTCGGTTTCTGCGACGACTACATAAAGGTGTTCAAGCATAGGAAAGAAGGGATGAGCGAAAAAGGGAAACTCATAGGCCAATTCGCCCTGGGGCTTACAGTGGCCCTGTTCGTATGCTTCTCCCCGAAGATAGTGGTGCGTGAAACCACGGTTACCGTCAACGAACAGACCTTTCAGGAGGAAACGGTCAGCGAAAACATAGTGAAGACCACCACGACCACCATCCCCTTCGTCAAAGACCACGAATTCGACTATAAGAACCTGTCCCCGTTCAAAGGGACATGGGGATGGTACTGCAAATGGGCCATCTACGCCATAGTCATCATATTCATCATTCTGGCCTGCAGCAACGGGGCCAATCTCACTGACGGCCTGGACGGGCTCTCGGCGGGGACATCGGCCATAGTGGGGATGGTTCTGGGCATATTGGCATGGCTTGGTGGCAACTCCATAGACTCTCACTACCTTAACATAATGTACATTCCCGGTACGGGAGAGATAGCCGTATTCATGGCAGCGTTCGTGGGTGCGCTCGGCGGCTTTCTGTGGTACAACACCTACCCTGCGCAAGTGTTCATGGGAGATACCGGAAGTCTTACCATAGGAGGAATCATAGGCGTGGGGGCCGTGCTTCTGCGCAAGGAACTGCTTCTGCCTATGCTCTGCGGCGTTTTTCTGGTGGAAAGCCTCTCGGTAATACTTCAAAGAAGCTATTTCAAATATACGAGAAGACGGTACGGACAGGCCAGAAGGCTGTTTCTGATGGCGCCTCTGCATCATCATTTTCAGAAAAAAGGTCACCCGGAGCCCCGTATCGTGATACGCTTCTGGCTGGTGGGGGTCCTGCTGGCCGTAAGTACATTGGCATTACTTAAAATCAGATAGAAATGTCCAGGATTGTAGTTTTGGGAGGAGCGGAAAGCGGCGTAGGTGCGGCCGTTCTCGCCAAGGTGAAAGGCTTCGATGTCTTTCTGTCCGATAACGGCACCATTAAGGAAGAATATAAGAACACTCTGAACGAGTGGAAGATAGACTTTGAAGAAGGCGGGCACAGCGAAGATAAGATTCTGTCCGCCGGGGAGATCATAAAAAGTCCGGGCATCCCTTCGAGCGTCCCCATCGTGCGCAAGGCGGAAGACAAAGGAATACATATCATCTCGGAGATCGAATTTGCCGGCAGGTATGACAGCGCGCGCAAAATCTGCATCACAGGGTCCAACGGCAAGACCACGACCACTTCGCTCATCTACTATCTCTTCAAGCAGGCCGGACTGGACGTGGGGCTTGGAGGCAACATAGGAAAAAGCTACGCCTTTCAGGTAGCCACCACGCACCACGACTATTACGTGCTGGAAATCAGCAGTTTCCAGCTTGACGGCTGCTATGATTTCCGCCCCGACATAGCCATAATAACGAACATAACGCCTGACCACCTGGACCGTTACGACTTCAATATGGAGAATTACGTGAAGGCCAAATTCCGCATCGCCGGAAATCTGCGTCCCGAAGACTGCTTCATATTTGACTCCGACGACCAGATTACCATAGGCCACCTGGATCAGATTCTCATCCGAGCGCGCAAACTCCCCTTCACTCAGGAACAAAAGGTCGAACAAGGGGCATATCTGGACAAGGACAGAATCGTCGTCGACTACGGAAAGGACAAGACGGAGATATATCTTAAAGAATTGGCACTGGGAGGAAGGCACAATGTCTATAATTCCATGGCTGCCGCCCTCGCCGCCAAAGCCTCAGGGATAAGCAATTCCGTCATTCGCGAAGCGCTGAGTTCATTCCGCCCGATCGAACACAGGCTCGAACCGGTGCAGACCGTAAACGGCGTGCTGTACATTAACGATTCCAAGGCCACCAACGTCGACTCCGCATGGTATGCGCTTGACTGCCAGACAAAACCTGTCGTATGGATAGTAGGAGGCAAGGACAAGGGGAACGACTACTCCGTACTTGACGCTCTGGTAAAGAGCAAAGTAAAGGAAATCGTGTGCTTGGGACTGCATAACGGACGCATACACGAAGCCTTCGAAAAAATAGTGGGAAGCGGACATATCCGCGACACCTTCTCCGCCGACGAAGCCGTAAAAGCCGCCGCGGAGGTCGCCGTTGAAGGCGATGTGGTGCTCCTTAGCCCATGCTGCGCAAGTTTCGACCTTTTCAAGAACTACGAGGACAGAGGAGATAAATTCAAAGAAGCCGTAAGGAGATTATGATATGACTTCCAATTCGAAAAACAAGATGCTTTATTTTCTGGATCACATGGCAGGCGACAAGGTGGTCTGGATTATCCTGCTCATGCTTATGCTCCTTTCGATATTGTTCATATTCTCCTCTTCATCGAAACTCACCTCTTCGTCCACGACCAGAGTGGACATAATGATAGACCACCTCAAGATAGTGGGAATCTCACTCGCGGCTGTCATAGTGATATACAACATCAAGGACATTGATTTTTTCAAAAAACTGTCCCAATGGGGATTCGTGATCTCCGTCATGCTTCTTATAACACTCATGTTCAAAGGAGAACGCACGAACGGTGCCATCCGTTACTTTACACTGGGCGGATACCAGATCCACGTGCTCGAAATGGTGAAAATAGCTATGATGATGTACTTCGCATGGGCCATAAATATGATAGAGACAGGTGCGCCGGCTCTTCTCGAAAAAATTCCGAAACTACGGGAAAAACTGCGCTCGAAAGAGATTAAAAGGATAGTCTATCTATATGTGCCGTTTGTAGTTACAGTCGTTCTGGTACAGCGGAGTTCGAACACCACCGCCCTGCTCATGGCTCTGCTCATGATTATAACCGTGGCCGTGGGGGCAGGTGAAGTCAAACAGGCCCTGATTCTTTCCCTTATATGTCTGGGATTGGCATTTGGGCTGTTCAGCATATATAACATCTCCAAGGCTCGCGGGGACAATCCGCCCAAATGCGAACGCGTAGGAACGGCCATAGGAAGAATCGTCGCCGGAGATCTGGTCAAAAAATACCACGAGGCGCCTTCGGGCGAAAAACAGGCCGTCATGGACAGACTGCGACAGCCGTACAGCGCCAGACTTGCCATACACCAGGGGAAAGTGCTCGGAAAAGGCCCGGGACAGAGCACGCAGAGATATGTGGTACCCGATATGCCTGAAGACTATATGTTCAGTTTCATAGTGGAGGAATACGGGTGGCTTAGCTTCTTCGTCATAACTCTCTACCTGTCGCTTCTGGCTCGCGGGACCCTCATCATTAAGAATTGTGCCAATGACCTTTTCGCGAAAAGTGCCATTTTCTCCCTTGTCCTTCTGATTTCGGGCCAAGCCTTCATACACATCTTCGTGAACATGGACTTCGGCATCCTCACCGGTCAGACGCTTCCGTTGCTCAGTCACGGATCATTTGCCTTTCTGTGCTTCAGCATAGCCTTCGGCATAATATTATCCATCAGCCGTATGGCCAATAAGGGCATGGAAAAAGCCAGCAAGAATGCCGAACCGATTCTGGTGTCGGAGAACAATGATACCATTTCTGAAGGACTTTCAGACTTAGATGATTTTGAATCAGATGAATTACAGACCAATTAGAGTGATTATCAGCGGAGGCGGCACCGGAGGGCATATCTTTCCGGCAGTCTCCATAGCGAGCAAATTCAGGGAACTCAATCCCAAGACGCAGATACTGTTCGTGGGAGCCAAAGGAAAAATGGAGATGGAGAAAGTCCCCGCCGCAGGCTTCGACATAATAGGTCTCCCCATATGCGGACTCCGGAGAAAACTGTCTCCTTCCGGGATGATACATAACATGGGCGTCCCGTTCAAAGTCCTCTACAGCCGTGCCAAAGCCAAGAAAATCATAAAAGACTTTCATCCTGACATAGCCATAGGCGTCGGAGGATATGCGAGCGCCCCTCTCCTGAGTGCGGCGGTAAAGTGCCACATACCGGCTCTTATACAGGAGCAGAACGGATTTGCAGGACTTACGAACAAGATGCTCGCTAAAGATGTGGACAAGATATGCGTGGCCTACGAGGGGATGGAAAGATTTTTTCCGAAAGAAAAGATCATCCTCAGCGGCAACCCCATACGGCCTTCCATAGTAAAGGTAACCCCCGAACTTAGAAAAGAGGCTTTCGAGCATTTCGGTCTCAGCGCGGAGAAAAGGCACCTGCTCATAATAGGCGGAAGCCTTGGCTGCGGAACACTGAACCGCACCATGGAGCGTTGGATAGACGAAGGATGCCCTGCGGGAGAAGATGTGGAAGTACTCTGGCAGTGCGGCAAATTCTACGAAAGCGAAGTAAACGCATTTATGGCTGACAAGGACCTCCCGAACATTCATTACAGCGCCTTTATAGACAGAATGGATCTGGCATATGCAGCGGCGGATCTGGTAATCTCACGCTCCGGTGCAAGTTCCATCTCGGAGATATGCGTGGCAGGTAAGGCCTGCATTTTCGTTCCATCTCCGAATGTGGCCGAAGACCATCAGACACACAATGCCATGGCTCTCGTGAACAAAGGCGCCGGCAGGATAATAAAAGACAGCGACGCTCCGGAACATCTGATGAAGGAAGCTCTGTCCCTTGTACACAAGGAGGAAGAATTGGCGGAAATGGAAAAGAACGCACTCAAACTCGCTCTGAAAGATGCTGCTCAGACTATAGTGGATGAGGCTTACAGGCTGGTGGCAAAGAAATCTGAATAGAAAATGAAAAACGTATATTTCATAGGGATTGGCGGAATAGGGATGAGCGCCATAGCCAGATATTATAAATATAAAGGCTATGATGTGAGCGGCTATGACCGCACACCGAGCCGGCTCACGCACGAACTTGAGGAAGAAGGGATAAGAGTGCATTACGAAGACAGACCGGACCTTGTCCCATCTGACAGGGAAGAGACGCTCATAGTCTATACGCCGGCCATTCCTTCGGATCTTGAAGAACTTAGAAAAGCCTTCGGCGACGGCTACAAGGTAGTGAAGCGTTCCCGCATCCTGGGAGAACTCACCGAAGGTCAACGGACACTGGCGGTAGCCGGAACACACGGGAAAACCACCACCTCCACCCTGGTAGCGCATATTCTTCGGACTTCTCCGGAAGGGTGCAGCGCCTTCTTGGGCGGAATATCCAGAAATTACGGAACCAATTTCCTTTTCAAAGACAACGATGTGGTAGTGGTGGAAGCCGATGAATTTGACCGTTCTTTTCTACAGCTTCACCCTCAGATAGCAGCCATAACCGCAATGGACGCCGACCATCTGGACATCTACGGAGACCTCGAGCACGTACAGCAGGCCTACCGCGAATTCGCCTCACAGGTAAGCGGACATATCGTGGCCAAATGGGGCCTGCCGCTTGACCCTTCAGCGTTCAGTGCGAAGATTTCCTCTTACCACACGTCATATCCGCAGGCCGATTACCATGCACAAAATCTCAGACTGTCCTCCGACGGGCATTACACCTACGATCTGGTCTGTCCGCAAGGCGTCATAGAAGACATACGGGTAGGGACACTCGGACTCGTGAATGTGGAGAACAGCATAGCGGCAGCGGCCATCTGCCTGCTTCATGGAACGGAGCCGGAGTACATACGCGAAGGCATAGGCAGTTTCCTCGGAGCGAAAAGGAGACTGGAAGAACATATAAACACACCTTCTCTCACTTACATAGACGACTATGCCCACCATCCGGCGGAACTTGAAGCAAGTCTGAGGACCATAAAGGAGATTTTCCCGGGAAGAAAGCTCACCGCCATATTCCAGCCTCACCTGTACACCAGGACCAGAGACTTCGCCGGCGAATTCGCCCGAGCCTTGAGCCTAGCCGACGAGGTGGTGCTGCTGGACATCTACCCTGCACGGGAAGAACCTATTCCGGGAATTACTTCCGAAATAATTTTTAAAGATGTAAATTGCAAGAGAAAATGGCTTCTCAAGTATGATGCTCTTCTGCCTTGGCTTAAAACGGCATCTCCGGACGTGCTCGTCACTTTCGGTGCGGGAAACATAGACAGACTTGTGAATCCTATAACAGAACTTTTTAGCCGATGAAACTCTCTCTAAAGAACTGGTTCTACAGCCTTCTGCTTCTGACAGCCCTTGCCGGGACAGGAGTCATGATCGCCGTGACCGGAAGAGAGAACGCCGTGATAGACTGCAACAGTGTAGAAGTACAGCTTCCCGGAGAACAATGTTTCATAACGCAAGCGGACGTGGCGGATTATCTGAAAGGAGGCTACGAAGTGGTCATCGGCAAGAGAATACAGGATATAGATCTGCAGCGCATAGAAGAAATCCTGGACATCCGGCCATCCATCAAGAAGAGCGAAGCCTGGGTGACAAGAGACGGAACACTTCACATAACGGTCTATCAGAGGACTCCGGTACTGAAAATCCTCGACGACAAAGGCAAGGGCTATTATGCCGACGCCGAAGGGATAGTCTTCCCGTTAAGCGGGCATTACGACGCCGATGTTCCCGTCATTCTCTGCCCCACGGACAAAGCCCTGTCCATACGCTGGCTTACGGAGGCCATAGATCTGGTGCACTACCTGTCGCACAATCCCAGATGGGCGGATACGATAAAGGGATATGAAGTTGCAGAAAATGACGATTTTATCTTGCTTTCCGAAAAAGAGAGAATTATCTTTGGGGACTTTAACGACCGTGATATGAAATTAGCCCGTCTTGACAGATATTTTTCACGCATACAGCCGCGGTCGAATGAATATAAGACAGTAAACTTAAAATATAAAGGACAAATAATATGCAGGAAGAAAGATATGTAGCCATAGTGGATTTCGGCTCCTCCAAGGTCAGTCTCTGCGTATGCCGGATTAAAAATCTTGACATTGAAGAAGTCCTCTTTAAGGAAGACCTGCCGTCGGACGGAATATCCCGCGGGAACATACTCAATCCCCAGAAAGCCGCCGCCCCGCTGCAGGAGCTCATGGAACATGCCCGTGAAAAGACGGGTCTCATGATTACCAAGGCGGTGGTCAATCTTCCGAGATGGAACGTCAAGGCGGAGAACATAACTCACCGCGCAGTCAGAAACGACAGCAACAGCTACATCACCCAGGAGGAGATTCATAATCTGCAGGAACTGGCTTCGGGCCAATTGGAATCCTCTCTCGACAAGAACGCGGAGACCATCTACAGCATTTTGGCCCAATCCTATTCCACCGATGACTTCATGCACGTCAGCGAAGGTGAGATAATAGGTTCGACAAGCAGTTTCCTTGAAGGCCATTTTCTGGTTTTCACCGGATCCAAAAGATATAAGGACAACATAGACCGGGTATTCAATAAAATAGGCATAACGGCCTTCAGCTACGAGTTCACACCCGTCTGCGACGTGGAGTGCATTCTCTCCGACGAGGAAAGGGACAGAGGTGCGGCGCTTGTGGAGATAGGCTCGGACGTTACCACCGTGTCCGTCTGTCATAAAGGAGCGATGAGGTATTGTCAGAGTTTTCCTTTCGGGGGAAAAGTCGTAAGCGAAGACATACATACCGAATGCAACATCTCTGAAAATCTGGCCGAAAACATCAAGCTGGGCTATGGATACTGCGCCCCGGAGAGGCTTCAGACCCTTTCGGACAAAACATTGAAGATAAATAACTCCACGACGGGAGAAAGCCAGCAGCTGCCTGTCAAATATCTTTCAGAAATAGTCAGCTGCCGCATGAAAGAGATAATCTCCTCCGTAATGTATCTCATAGGAGAGAGCGGATTTGAAGACAAGCTGCGTGCGGGAATAATCCTGAGCGGCGGAGGATCGCTTGTCCACTGCTGCAGCGCGCTTGTTTCAGACATGACGGGTCTTCCATGCAGAATAGCCTATCCCAAGCATTTTTCTTCTCCGAAAGACAACACGGCGGAGAGCATGCTCATAACGGCCTGCCGTAACAGCCATATCAACTGCGCACTTAAAGAAGAAGTCCCGCTGAGCCCGGAGATTTTTGATTCCGTGCCGGAAGAAGAAGATGCGCCTGCTCCAAAAGAAGAGCCGAAGGTTAAAGCCGAGGAGAAGAAACAAGAGAAAAAGCACCCGAAGAAGTCCAATTGGTTAGGACAGTTCCTCAGTACTTCAGGCCAACTGTTCGACAACATATACAATACCGTAGGCGACGGAGCGGACAATGACGGGAATGAAGAAGGGGACCATGATCAAAACGAGAAAAAATGAGCGAAACAGATAACGGTTTAGATGTGATAATGCCTCTCAATTGGAGCACATCAGACTCCATCATCAAGGTAATGGGAGTCGGCGGCGGCGGATGCAACGCCGTCAACTACATGTACAGGCAGAACATAGAAGGGTGCAGCTTCATCGTATGCAATACCGATGCACAAGCCCTCAAAGCGTGTGACGTACCTACCAAAATACAGCTTGGAGAAGGTCTTGGGGCGGGAACAGACCCTGTCGCAGGACGTAATGCCGCCATAGAAAGCCAGGACGCCATAAAAGAAAAAATTCTGGACAACGCGACCCAGATGCTTTTCATTACGGCGGGAATGGGCGGAGGAACAGGCACGGGAGCCATACCGGTCATCGCCAAGATGTCCAAGGACGCGGGCATACTTACCGTAGGGATAGTTACCCTTCCTTTCAGTTTTGAAGGCAGGCAGAAGCTTTCAAAGGCCATAGACGGCATCCACGAACTCGAAAAGAACGTGGACAGTCTCATTATCATCAAAAACGACAATCTCTACAAATTCTACGGAAAGACTCTCGTCCACGAGGCATTCCCCATGACGGACGAAATACTCTGCACCGCCGTCAAAAGCATACTTGAAATCATCAAGATAAAGGGCTATATCAACGTCGATTTCAAAGACATAAAGAATATGATGCGCAACAGCGGCATGGCCCTTATGGGAAGCGGCGTGGGGCAGGGGGAAAAAAGACTTGAACAGGCAGTGGAGAATGCGTTCACGTCCCCTCTGCTTAATGATTTCGACCTCAAAACCGCCAGAAACATTCTGCTTAACATCACCATAGGAGCGAATAAGGACAGCATCACCATGGAGGAATTGGACACCTTGAACGAGATGATAGCGGCCCACACCGGCGGCGCGAACAACTTCAAATACGGAATAATCTTCAGCAAAGACCCCGAGTTCAAGGACAAGATAAAGATTACGGCCATAGCGACGGGCTTTGAATCAGGAACCATTCTCGCCCCTGAGATAAGCAAGAGCGACATAATTCTCATAGATCAGAACTATGCCTATAATCCGGATGAGAATATGATCCAATTCAAAGATACGACCAATACCTTCGGCTCAGGGCACATAGGCTTCAATACTGAGAGCAAATCGAAGATCAAATACGATCCCGAAAACAAGCCGGCCATGCTTGGCACCGATGAAGATGAGCTAAAAGAAATAGAAACAATACCAGCCATAAGAAGAATACAGAAATGAGACGTACAAGAGTAAGATTCGCGCCATCCCCTACAGGTCCGCTGCATATGGGCGGCGTTCGTACAGCACTTTATAATTATTTATATGCCAAACAGAAAGGCGGAGACTTCATTATCCGAATCGAAGACACCGATTCTGCCCGGTTCGTTCCGGGAGCGGAAAAGTATATCATAGAAGCCCTCTCCTGGTGCGGAATCATCCCCGACGAAGGAGTGGATGAGAACGGGAACGTGGTGGAGACCCCTTCAGAGCGTCATCCGCACGCGCCATACAGACAGTCTCAACGCAGGGACATCTATTACAAGTATGCCAAGCAGCTTGTGGACGCAGGCTGGGCTTACTATGCTTTCGACTCTTCAGAAGAGCTCGGGGCACTCCGCAACGAAGCGGAAGCGAAAGGCGAAACCTTCATCTATAACCATCAGACCCGCGGAAAGCTCCGTAATTCCCTCACCCTGCCGGAAGAAGAAGTGAAACGGCTTCTGGAAGAGACCACCGACTGGACCA
>CAVEIF010000018.1:0-24663 GCA_963615835.1 Coprococcus eutactus
TCCCTCCGTTCGCTACGGGCGAAGCCAAGCCTCAGCGCGGTGTGGGCCGTCGCGAGATAGGCCATGGTAACCTCGCTATGCGTGCTCTCAAGCCTGTCGTTCCGCTCGCACCGGAGAATCCTTATGCGGTACGTGTCGTTTCAGATATTCTGGAGTCCAACGGATCTTCATCCATGGCTTCAGTCTGCGGCGGTTGTCTTGCTCTTATGGACGCCGGCGTGAAGATCAAGAAACCTGTTGCCGGTGTGGCCATGGGTCTTATCACGGACGCTACCTGCCCTAATGACCGTTATGCCATTCTTACCGACATCCTCGGAGATGAGGATCACCTCGGAGATATGGATTTCAAGGTGACAGGTACCAAGGACGGTATCACGGCCACTCAGATGGATATAAAGGTGGACGGACTTTCTTACGACGTTCTCGAGAAAGCTCTTGAACAGGCTCGTCAGGGACGTCTGCACATTATGGGCGAGATGCTCAAGACCATAGCTGAACCTCGTGAGGATTACAAGCCGTTTGTTCCTCGTATCGAGCAGATCCGCATTCCTGCCGAATTTATCGGTGCAGTCATAGGAAAGGGCGGAGAGACCATTCAGAAGATACAGAAAGAAACCGGTGCCACCATCACCATTACTGAGGAACCGCTTCCGGGCGGCGGCACGGAGGGTGTTGTAGATGTGGCTTCAAGCGACAAGGAAGCCATGCAGAAGGCGCTTGACTGGATTAAGGGAATATGTGCAGTACCGGAGCCGGGAACCGTTTATCACGGCAAGGTCGTAAGCATACTCGATTTCGGTGCGTTCGTGGAGATTCTCCCGGGCAAGGAAGGCCTTCTTCATGTGAGTGAGATAGCCTGGACCAAGACCGAGAAGGTGGAAGATGTGCTCAAGGTAGGCGACGAAGTGGATGTCAAGCTTCTTGAGATAGACGCCAAGACGGGCAAGATGCGCCTTTCTATGCGTGCCCTTACCGAAAAGCCTGAAGGATACGTGGAGCCAGAGCGCAAACCTCGCTCAGACCGTGGACCTCGCAGAGATTCCGATTCTCGCGGACCTCGCAGGGATTCTGACAGAGGACCGAGAAGAGACGGCGGTGAGCGCGGGCCAAAGCGCACGTTCCGTCGCGAGAACAAGTCCGATGACCAGCCGCGTCGCGATAATTTTGAAGAAAATAAGGAGGAGATCTTTTAAGTAAGTGATTACTGATCTCCAGTAGATAATCTGAAAAGCCCTCGCCATTACAGCGGGGGCTTTTCGGTTAAAAACTATATCCTAAAGAAAGACTCAAACTTCCGCCGAGAACTTCCGATGCGAACAGATATGCCGCGTCTATGCTGAATTGGGCGAATTTCACTCCGAATCCCGCTGAGGCATAGGAAGGAATGGTCTTGGCCGCGTCTCCGTAGTGATAACCACAGCGAAGGAATGCCAAATCCTTGAAGGCATATTCCACTCCGGCCCCGGCCATGAATGCGCTTGAAAACATATAATCCGCTTCCGCTTGAAATGAGATGGCGGACTGTTCTCCGAGTTGCAGACCGTAAAGCGCTCCTGCTTTAAGAAGCGAAGGAAGTCCGGAGCCCAAGTTGTTCAGTGAAAGTCCGGCCCTAAGTCCGGAAAGGGTGTAGCACAGCCCTAAATCCAGTCCTAAAACGGTAGAAGAGACATCATTTGAAAGAGAATATTCAAGAACTCTGGCGGCCGCTCCTAAGGAAAGCGCGGGAGTGATGGCGAAGGATGCCCCGATGGCCGCGTTAAATTCCTTAGGCGTAAAGGAGCCCTCTCTCGAAGCGCTTCCGCTTTCCGTTATAATGTCATAGGGTGAATACGAGAAATTCTTGAACGAGGCTCCTATGGCGAGTCTCTCAGTCGTCTTGAAACTGCCGGCAGCGCTGATGATGCTGTTGTCAGCGTATGAAGGCTGCCATATTCCGTAGGATGCTCCGACGTAGAGTCTTTTATCTCCCATAGACATGGCCGCCACGTTATTTTCTATCGCGTAGGCGTTTGCCTTGGCGGCTACACCTGTGCATGCCGTTCCGAGAGTGGCGGCATCGGAGCCGCAGAGAAGCGACGGTAAGGTCTGAGCCTTAAGCGTGCTCTGGAGGGCAAGGACGGTAAGTAATGTGAAAATCAATGTCTTTTTCATAGCGTGTCAGAGTTTTACGGTGTTAAACTTGATGACGGTGCCGTCAAGGCTTACGGCCGCGGTGTATGCTCCGGCTGAAAGTGAAGATACATCTATCTTGAAAGGCTCGAACGGATCACCCGCTCCTAAAGACCGGTCGATGACCGCAGCTCCTGTTCCGGATATGAGCTTGACGCTCACATTCCCGTATTCTTTTCCTACACGTATGTTGAGAATATCCTGCATAGGATTAGGGTAGAGGGTGGCCTCTTTTACCCCGTCGGTTACCATAACTCTGAACGTCGAACTTACGCTTTCCCCACGCACGTCCGTTCCGGTGATGAAAATCTCGGTGATTCCGTAGTTCATCGGGGTCAGAAGAAACTTTTCTTTCGCGTAGGTCATATTCGCGACAGAAGGATTGCTGAAAGAGAAGGTGTATGAAAGCTCTTCACCGTCCTCGTCGTAGAAGTAGTCCGTCGCTTTCAATTCTGTAGTTCCCGCCGCCTTCGAATAGAATATCATATCTTTCAATTCGTTTACTGTCACAGGCTTATGGTTTTCGAGAATTTCGTAGTTGACAGTGGCTTCGACGGAAAGACCATAGAAGTCCGTAACTGTGAGCGTAGCGGTATATGAGCCGGCAGGCGCATCCGAAGCCTTTATGCGTATTTTCGGATTTTGACGGACCAATGTGTCAAGCGTGGCGGCCTGAGAGCCGCTCTCGAGAGAGATGGTGTAATAATGTCCGTCAGGTTCAGTTATGCTGAATTCGGCTACGGCGCTTTCGTGAGGCTTCAACTGAAATTCTGTGGAAGTAGTGGCATTGATTTCCGGCGCGTGGTTCTCTCCCGTGGTGACTTTTACGGTAGATGTAAGGTCGGATTTGTTTCCTGCCAGATCGCATGCAAGTGCCGCCACATAATATTCCGTATTGAAATCCACTCCGGATATGGTTCCCTCAAGAGCTTGTCCCGCTTTCAGATTTTCTACATAGAACATCCCGAACATCACTCCCTTTGTCGAAGTGAAATCCTTTTTGGCGTAATAGATATAGATGGAAGTAGGTTTACCGTCGTCCGGATCTGAAGGGACATTTACGGAGAAGTTGATGTTGTTCGAATTGGCGCTGACTTTAAGTCCTGTAGGAGTCTGTGGCGCGGCTCCGCCGCTTCCGGCCATGGCCTTGTATGCATTTATCAGACCCTTGCCGAGATAATAGCCGGGGTTCTGCGCCGATATGTCGGTCAGGTTCCCTTCTATCCTCTCGCGCAGTGCGCTGCACGTATAGCCTGAGCCGCCGTAGCGGGAGAGAAGCAGCGCCGCCACTCCGGAAGTGTGCGGGCATGCCATGGAAGTTCCCTGCATCTTGCCGTATTTATTTCCGGGAAGAGTGCTGAGCACATAATTGCCTTTATTCGCGTCGCCGCCGGGTGCCGACACGTCGCACCAGCTGCCGTAGTTCGTATAGTAGGCTCTTTTGTAGTCTGCCCCTACGGCACTGACATTAAGAATCTTCTCGTAATCGTTTCCGGAGGCTGTGGTGTTGTCGTTGCCCGCTGCGAAGATGACTATCCCGCCCTTCATGGGGCCGGTCTGTTTACCGCTCGCGTCAAGCCCGGCGTATTTGATGAAATAGTCCACGGCGCTTTTGAGAGTTGACGGGGTCTCCGTCAAGTCCACATAGCCCCAACTGTTCTGAGATATGACAGCGCCATGGTCCGCACTCCATTTGATGGCTTCCGCTCCGTTACCCTGCTTGTCTCCATCGAAAATCTGGCATGACATCAGTTTCGCGCCCTTGATGCCGGCTTTAGAATCGCCTCCTGCCACACCGCAGACACCGGTCCCGTTATTGTTCACCGCCGCTATGGTTCCGGCCACGTGCGTGCCGTGGTCTTCCGCGTGGATGTTGTAGGTGCTGCTTGCAAAGTTGTAGCCATAGACATTGTCCCCGGTCTTCTCCGGGTTGTTCCACATGTTGTCTTTCAAGTCCTCGTGGGTGTAATCTATCCCTCCGTCCACGACGCCCACGATAATGTCCCCGGTGTATTTGGCATAGGTGGAGTAGTTCCTCCAGACAGGGAAGACGTTGATGTCACAGCCGCTGACCGAGGATGATGCGGAACCGTTATTATAGTAGTGCCACTGCTGGTCCAGTCCCGGGTCGTTGAAGGGAGCGGTGCCGCTTTCTGAAGACGCGGAGCGTAAGGACGGTGTATATTCCAGGACTTCAGGATGGCCGACGATCTCTATCTTAGGGCAGTATTCTATCTCTTCCACTCCGGGAATGGACAGTCCGGCGGAGGCTTTGGTCATGGATTTCTCCTCATCGTAGGTCAGTACGTACCACAGATGAAGCCCCTCGGCGCGAGTCCTTTCTTCGAACTCTCCCGCATCAGGGAAGAGACGGCGCATACGCACCACTCCTTGTTTTTGAAGGGATGCGTATTCTGACAGGCGCACATAGCCGTCCGCTCCTGTCGCTGCGGTGAAGGACGCTTCCAGTTCAGGAGTTACCCTGATGTTCATTTCTTTTAGCAGCGCATCGTCCGAAAGTCCTTCTCCGAATGCCTCGGATCTCTCCTGTATTCTATTTTCTTCACTGAAGATGTCTTCTTTTACGCTGCATGACGCTGCGAGGGAGAGCATTGCCGCCACGGACAGAAATCTTAATGTTCTCATGCTTTATAAACCGTTATTGAAGTTCTGAGAGGAAATCCAGGACCGTAAGAAGGCTGTTAGGATTCTTCCATTTGATTTTATGCTTTTTCTGGAAAGCCTTCCATTCCGCCTGTTTTTCTTCAGGGACATATCTGGTGATTTCTTTCTTGGTAGCCTTTACGCGCTTCAGCCCGCAGACGGCGTAGTAGGTGTGTTCTGTTCGGAGCTCCACTCCGTTTTTCTTTTCATTCAGAATGTTCATGTAGTTCTGGTTTATCTGGCTGTCCGTCTGAATAGAGGAGAGCTTCATCGTAGCGGAAGTGGTGGAGGATACTCCGTATGCTCCTTTTGCTTCCTGTGAACTTTCGAAATCTCCGAGTATCTCTTCCACGATGCATCCCTTGTCGTTCTTTGCGACTACTTTCATCATCCTGCCGTTTACGGGGAGGAATACGTCTGTTCCTATTTCGACAGCTGCCACATCTTTGAGAAAGGCTTCTTTTATGATGCCGTCGTCAAGATAATGCAGAGCGTCGCGACGAAGGTGGATATTCATCTTTTTCGGCTCTTTTTTCCCGGTGTCGAGCACTACCTGTCCGTCGGTAAAGCGCGGATAGAGGTAGGGATATGTGGTGGTAGGCGATTGAGCCGGAGCGGAAAGCGATGTTGCCAAAGAAACGATAGCGAGTATTAATCTTTTCATAACCAATAATTTATCGTGTTTGATACTGAACAAAGGCCTGTTGCCAATACCTTTGTCTCCGAATACTGCGAAAAGGAGACGCCCCGGATGGACGGGACGATCTCCTTTGAGATTAAACCAGAGTAGGCGTCAGGATTTATTGTCTTTTTGCTGTAAAATAATATAGCAGAAGGTCATTTCCTGCGCTGTCCGTTGCGACAGTGAGGTCTCCATCAACAATAATTGCGGCTCCAATGTAATTATTACTTGTTATGGTTCCGGCAACAGGGACGCTGAATACGGCTTCTGCGGATTTATAAAAGTAAGTACAATAGCCTTTCGTATCATCTCCGGAGAATATTTCGTATGCTTTTATAGAGAAGACACCATTGTCAACATCGAATGTCGCATATAATTTTCCTTCGATGTCAAGATAGTTGGTAATTACTATGTTGCCTTTCTCTTTATCATCGGATTCTTCGATTACCAAAGAGTAAACGGGTGATTTTGTTCCCGTGAAGGCGTTATAAGAAGACACTTCGTATGTTCCGATGATGTCATCGAGGGTGTAGCCGTATGAGCAGAAATATCCGTCTTCGATCTTGAATTCCTCGTTAGTGTTTCCATAGATGTCTATCAATGACTCCTCGGCTATCGTATATGAGATATATGTTCCGAATCCCGGGTCTTCGTCAAGTGCCACGCCTACTATGCCCTCAGCCTTGTTGAGAATTCCGAACTGAGTGCCGGTATAGGAAACGGTCCTGCCGTCACCGTCCACCACTGAGATGGCTACGGTCGTCTTCTGCTTGACGGCAAGAGGATATTCGGTCTGGGCATAACTCTTCATTACGAGGGTCTTCCAGTCAGAGAAGATCTCATATTTCTTCTCATCTTCATCTTCTTCGTCATCATCATCGACCTTATCCTGGGTGTCGTCATCGGAGTCGTCCGCGTCGCCTTCTTCATTGAGTGAAAGGGCGAAAGTGGTGGTGGCGTATCTTGAACAGATACCGTTATATATCACCTGCCTATCCGTTGAACTGTAGGCTACGGTCGCTTTTTCGAATGCCGCACATTTAGCCCCGAGGTAGTTCTCCACGGTACCTTCCGTATATGTGATGGACACATAGGCTCCAGGGATATACTCTTCCTCTGGAACAAATACGTACAGGACATTCCCGTCGGTAACCAGAGAGGCTGAAGGGATGTTCACGCTTTTCTGCTCTGTGAGAATGTAGTAGGTGCCTGATGTCTCACCCACGTAGCGGGCGAAGAAATGTGCCGTCACTTCAGGGTTTGCACCCAGTTTGACAGGGTCATCGAACGGAATGGCGAATGCCAGGACGCCGTCTTTCTCCATATCTTCGTAGTCATCATATATAAGCTGAGGCGCGGTAGCATCAGTTGTGGTGGTGGATGCCGTCGCTACGGAAGATACTTTTCCCTGTGCATTGGATGCCACGGCATATACGGTATAGGTGGTGTTCGGTGTAAGCTTATCTAATTTGATGGAAACTGTCTGCTCCTCTGAGAAATCTACCACTCCGGCTACAGGGTTGCCGTCAAGTTTTATGGCACTGGATGCGTATGATCCTTTCAGGAGAGAAACGGAGTCAAGTTTGGCTGCCGGACCTTCAATCACTGCATAAGAGAAGAAACTTGTGCTCTGCTTTCCCGTCACGGTGATGAAGATCTGTTCATCACCGGACGTTTCAGCCGTTACCTCAGGACTTTCCGCATCGATGAATACGATGGGAGCATCCTCGACGAATTTGGTGCAGGATGCGGTTACGACCGCTGCTGCGAGTATGCTGAATAATATCTTTTTCATGATTTGCTCTGAATTTTAGTTTTTCTCGGCTATTATGCCCGGATTAGTGATGTTGAGGTTGCCGACACCTTCAATCCATATCCAGAATCCCCATTCATCGCCGAAGTCAAGCGTGACGCTGCTATCATTTATCGTAACGGCCACATCTACTGAACCTGAATCATAAGCGTTATTGCCGTCGAAACCGAGAAGTGTTACAGGCTTTCCGTTGGAGTATTTGTAAACACTTTCCTGTCCGAACGGTATGTTGATGATCTTATGGTTGTCATCCACGTCAGTAACCGTACCGTAGAATCTGGTTGTTTCTATTGCCCAACTGGCAAGGCCAAACAGGTTGTCAAACCATACTTTGTGATCATCGTCGGCGTCCTTGTACAAGGTCATCGTCCATGTAGTAGCGCCATCCCAATAATTGTCTCCCTTGGCGGTGTATGCTCCAAGAATGGCACTGAGCGGATGATCTTCATCGTTGATGGTAACGACGCATTCATCTTCTGA
Source organism: Coprococcus eutactus (assembly GCA_963615835.1). GTDB lineage: Bacteria > Bacteroidota > Bacteroidia > Bacteroidales > UBA932 > Cryptobacteroides. Next base: position 7,809 of record CAVEIF010000018.1, read on the forward strand.
ACCGGTGGCGAGAGTCTCGCTTTCTTTAAGCACTATGGTGAATTTGAGATCGCCCGTGTAAACGCCGTCGTAGATGGTCTTCAACTCTATGTATTGTGTTCTGTTCTCTGCGTTGAAAGACAGTGTCTTGGAAGTGGTGAGGAGTTCGTAATTCACTCCTTCCTTAGCCCCTTTGGACTCCGGTTCCACTATCTCGAAAGCCACGGTCTCTTCCAGACCTGCTACTGAAGCGAGGGTTACAGGGATTTTATAGACCGCTCCGTCCTTGGAGTAATTTTCAGAAATGGAGACCTCGACCTTGTCGAATGCGACAAATGCATTCTTGTCGTCAAATACCGGGTAATCATTCTTGTCGCAGGCGCTGAAGGCGGCTGCTGCAAAAAGAGCCGTTGTAATATATTTTAATGTCCTTTTCATAATCTTACAATTCATTCTGTACAAGGTTCTTGTTCAAATCAATCTCTCTCTTAGGAATAGGAAGAGCCCATTTTTTGCTTGGGAAATCAACGTTAAGATTGTTGGTACAGAGAGGGTAGTCCGCTTCTGAACGCTTAACTCCTTCACCCCAGCGCGCAAGGTCATAGATGTAATGTCCTTCCCATGCCAGTTCTATACGTCTTTCGTTATGTATATCTGTCTGACCTACAGAAGCGTAAGTCTTTCCGCCGCGAATTCCTGAGATCGTGTTGAGGTCTTTTACCGCCGTGGTGCCTTCTATGACAGCTCCATGCATGATGGCTTCAGCGCGGTTAAGGTACATCTCGGAGAGACGGAAAATGATTACGTTGTTGCAGTCAGGAGCTGCATTGTCTCCCTTGCCTGGATATTTGTTGGTCCAATAGATGCCTGACGCGCCTTCGGAATCGGTCTTGTAGAGCTGAAGACGGACATCATTTTCTTCGTAGAGATCAAGAAGCGGCTGCGCTGCCTGAGGATCTCCTGAGCCGTTCGGGTTACAAAGATATGAGAGGTCCTCCCAGCTGCCGTAGGAAGCGTTTGTACGCTTGCCGTAAACTTCGAAGATGACTTCGCCGGTACCTTTTTCCGCACCCCATACGGTCTTGTATTCATCCTGGCTCCAGAGTGCGTAGTCTCCGCATGTGATGACCTTGGTCGCATAGTCGGCTGATTTCTGCCATTCACCCATGTAGAGGTAAACTCTTGAAAGGAGGGCCTGGATGGTGTGGATGTTCACTGCTGCAGCAGGGTCGGCTATGCCTGAGCGGACATAATCCGGGTCGATGATGCTCTCAGCTTCGAGCAGGTCGGCCACGATTTTCTCGTAGTTGGAGATGACCGTCTCGCGTGCAGGCCTTCCTTCAGGGTCCGTATGATAGACATAAGGAACTCCGAGGCTTTCAGTGTCATTCTTTACGCAATATGTGTAAGGCTGTCCGTATGTAAGGACATTACAGAAGTGTGAGATGGCTCTGAGGAAAAGACACTCAGCCTTCAGGTTGTTCAGATCCTGTTCTGTTACATCTCCTGTGGCTTTGCCATCGAGGTTATCTATGACATTATTGGCATAAGACACTGTGTAGTAGCAGTATGCCCATATAGGGGAAGTGGATGTCTCCGTGTAGTTCCATGTGTATGGCTGAACACAACGGCCACTGTTCCATTCGCCTGATTTCTTTCCGTTTCCGGAACGCATCTCCGCGTCGATAACCCAGTCGCCACCTAACCATGCGTTGGATGTGAGGTAGTAGTATGCTCCCCATGTGGCGTCGTTCAGACCGTCATAGGAGGACAGAGTTATCTCACTGCTCTGCTGAAGCTTAGGGTCTCTGGTAAGGAAGTCGGAGCATCCTGTCGCTCCCAAGAGAAGCGCTGCGCTTGCTATATATAATAAATTCCTTTTCATAATAAATTCCTGTTTAGAATGATATTTCCACACCGCCGACAATTGACTTGACCATTGAGTGTGATGCGCTCATGGTGTATCCGAGAGCACCGAGTTCAGGATCCATCACACCTTTGATGTTGTGGAAGGTGTAAGGGTTCAATGCGCTCACGTAGATGCGGGCTCCCTGAACGTTGATAGGTTTGGTGATCTTCTCCGGAAGATTGTAAGAGAGAGTGATATCTTTGATTCGGAGGTAACTTCCGTCCTGGATGCGTCGTGTTGAAGCTGCGTATGCGCGCTTCGGAGCACCTGCGACAGGCTTAGGCTGCACGCCTGTATCGCCCGGCTTGGTCCAGTAGTTAAGGGATGCGGTAGAAGCGTTCTCTGTCATGGAAGCACCGTCCGTGTCCCAGTTGGCACTTGCGTACACCTTGTTTCCATATACGAAATCGAAGTATGAAGACAGAGTGAACCCTTTCCATGTGAGCGAGGTGTTGAATCCGCCGGTGGCCTTAGGCTCAGGTGAGCCTGCATAGACGTAGCGGGCCTTTGAAGAGTCTGATGTAAGCTTGCCGTCTTCGTCGTACCAGAGAGGATCGCCGTTAGACGGGTTCACTCCGTAGTAGTCGCGTGTATAGAAAGTATAGAGGCTCTTCCCAGGAACGATTCTTACAGGAGTGCCGCTGTTGGAGCTGGCACGCGAATCGCTGACGGTAAGATATTCTGAACCTGCGAGGTCAAGGACTTTCGAGCGGTTGAACGCTACGTTGAATCCTACGGTCCAATTCCAATCCATGTTGTGGACAATCACGCCTTCAAGCTGGAATTCAAGACCCTTGTTGCTGATGGCTCCGACATTCATGAAGTTGCTTCCGAAACCGGTGGTATAAGGAACCTGCTTTGAAAGAAGCATGTCGGTAGTCTCTCTGTCATAGACATCTATGCTGCCCGTAAGTCTGTCGTCGAACAGTCCGCCGTCAATACCCAAGTTCCAAGTCTTGTTCTTTTCCCAAGAGAGGCTAGGGTTAGCTGCGCGAGACGGTGCCATACCTGTGTATGCTGCGTACTGGACGGTAGCGTAGGTGCCGTATGCTCTGTAAGCGGCGATGTTGTTGTTACCGTTTACACCATAGGAACCTCTGAGCTTGAGTGCGCTGAGCCAATCCTTGGTCCAGTTCATCCATTTCTCTTTATTAATGTTCCAAGAAGCACCTGCTGACCAGAATATACCCCATCTGTTGGACTCTCCGAAAAGGGAGCTGCCGTCTGCACGTACTGATGCCTGAAGGTAGTATTTGTTGTCGAAGTTATAGTCTGCGATACCGAAGAAAGAGAGAAGAGACTCTTCCGTAAGAGAGTATGACAGATTATCCTCTGCCGCTGTAGAGGTGTTAGGATAAGGGATGAGAGGGTTGACGTTAGGAGATTTGCCTCCGAGCATGTCGATGTTGTCAACCATGGCTTCCTGGCCTACGAGGAGACGGAGAGAATGATCTCCGAACTTGTCGTCATAGGTAACGGTATTGGAAGTGGTGTAGCGGATATCCTTGGTCCAATATTTCCAAAGGGTGGCTGTGCCTTCATTTGTCTCAGGTGACCAATACTGCTTTGAATCCACATAGACGAACTCGAGTCCGTTATTGGTCTTGAATGTGAGCTGCTTGACAGGTTTCCACTCGAAATAGAGGGAGCCCTGGAGTCTGTAGTCTTTATCGTTGTCCCTGTCGTATGCAGCAGTGGCCCTTGGGTTGGTCTTGGAGTTCTCAGTGATGTTGACATTGTAACTTCCGTCAGCATTGTACATAGGAGTCCAAGGAAGTATGGTCCACATGGCCACGGTAGGGTTAGCATAGTAGAGGTCTCCCATCTGACCGGAATTGGCATCTGCATAGCTGAGGTTGATCTTCGCGCCGCTGCTGAGGGTGCTTGTAAGCTTCATGTCAGCATTGACACGTGCGGTCAAACGCTGATAGTCAACTCCATAGAAGACACCGTCGTTCTTGTGGTAGGATACTGAAGAGTAGTAAGAAGATCTCTCGGTACCGCCGGTGGCGTTGATCTCGTACTCCTGAACGGAGCCTAACTTGGTGAGTTCCTCGTACCAGTTGGTGGTGCCGTTCTCGAGAAGCGACTGAGGATAGTAATACTGAGAAGAAGGATCGTCAGGATTGTATCCGGCGTTTATGGCGCAATCGCGTCTGTAGTTGATAAGTTCCTGTCCGGTAAGAGGACGGAGGTTATGGTCGTTGATAAGCTGCTGTGCGCCGAATTTGGCTCTGGCCGTAAATCTGGCCTTGCCTGCCTTTCCGCTCTTCGTGGTTACGAGGATGACACCGTTGGCGGCGCGTGAACCGTAGATGGAAGCGGCAGCCGCGTCTTTAAGGACGGTGATGGACTCTATATCGTTAGGGTTAAGGAAGGTGGTGGAGGTGCCTCCGCTGTCTCCGGTGTTGGACATCGCGCGGAAATCGCTGGCCATTACCGGAATACCGTCAACCACCCAGAGAGGCTCGTTGCCTGCGTTGATGGAGGATATACCTCTGACGCGGATGGTGGAAGAGGAACCCGGCTGTCCTGAGCCTGAGGTTATGGATACGCCGGCCATCTTTCCTGAAAGCATCTTATCGACAGATGTCGCAGGGGCCTGGGCCAGCTGTTCGTTCTTGATGGAAGTTACAGAACCTGTGTTCGCTTCTCTGCGGACTGTTCCGTAGGCTACGACGATCACGTCTTCGAGGACTTGCGTGTCCTGTTTGAGCGAGATGATGAGGGTTGACCTGCCGTTGACGGGGATTTCCTCTGTAATGAATCCGAAACTGCTGACAACCAGCACCGCGTCGGCGGGAACGGAAATGGTAAACTCTCCGATAGCGTCTGTCATCGTATAGACGCTTGTGCTGCCCTTAAGCTGGACAACTGCACTGGCCACCGGTTCGCCATTATTGTCGGTAACTATTCCGGACACTTCGGTGGCCTGAGCGAATGCTGCGCCTATGCTCAAAAAAAGACACAGCACTAATGAGAATAATTTTTTACTCATGATAAGCTCATTAGATTTGTTAAACTTTAATAATACCTTGTTGCGATTTACACTACTTTTTCAAGATAACTTTAGGCTTTCTTTTCCCTGTACTTTCATCGCACACTACTACTTTTCCGGCCCTTGTTCTCCGCACTATTTAACGGGCGTTTTTTAGGGCGCGTGGATGCAAAGTTTGAAATTAAATTTTAGAAATGCAAATCTTTTTGAGTTGTTTTACAACCAATTACCCAAGCAGATAAGAGCAAATTACTAGAATTTGCTTACAAATCATTATATTAGAGCTGATAAAACTTGCGATTTGAAAGTAAAATTTGCTTGATAGAACGAAATAAAAATTTTTAAATTTTTTTAATTTGCCTTAAAATGTCGTTTAACTTGACTATACCCCACTTTTAATTTATGAACGACGATCGATGAATCCCCGTTAAAAGTGTAAGTGTCTATACTTTATAGGATTAATAGTCGGTAAGAAGAAAAGTCATGTATGCGGGCAGGGTGAGTATCTTTCCCGCGCGCCCCACATTATAGTCTCCCAATTTTATTCCGCAGTCCAGGTGATATTTGTCGTAATTGGCAAGCGCAGTCTTGAGCGATTTTGCATTACCTGTGGAAGCCTTACATTCAACAGGGACACATTGGCCCTTATATCGAATGAGAAAATCCAGTTCAATATTGGAGTCTTTGTGAAAATAGTATAGCCGGCGCCCCATTTTACCGAAAATGTCAGCGATAAGGCTTTCATAAATCGCTCCTTTATAAGCGAAAAGGTCTCCGTTAAGAATACTGGCCTGCGTGCCGTCTTCAAGCATCGCCACGAGAAGCCCTATGTCCGCCATGTACACCTTGAATTCAGACATAATCCGGTTACCGTCCAATGGAAGTTCGGTAATGCTGGTATTATAGCACCTTTTTATGATGCCGGCGTCTTCAATCCACTGCAGGCACCCTTCATATTCTCGGCTTCTCCCTCTTGGACGCACTGATGAGTATTGGAATTTTTTATATTCACGAGCGAGCTGACCGGGGATGGATTCGAAACATTCACGTATTCTTGATTTGTCCGACGGTATGGCGTACTTTACCATATCGGCTTTATAATCATCGATAATCCGTCTTTGAATGGCAAGAACCTTTCCTATCTGTTTCGTTTCCACGAATGCTTTGACCGCTTCCGGCATTCCGCCTACGATCGCGTATTGCGTCAAGAGTTCACGAAAACGATTATGAATAGCCTCCGTTACAGGTTGCTCATTTGAAAGACACTCCTTTATATAATTGACATGGATGTCTTTTATTCCATTTGCCCATAACCATTCTTCAAAGTCCATGGGATACATGTTGACAATCTCTTCGCGTTTTTCTTCGGGAGTCTTATATCCGTTTACGTCAAGCAAGGAACCGGTACATAGAACATCATATCTTCCGTCAAGATGAAAATATTTAAGGGAGCCGCGAGCTTTAGGGCAATCCTGAATCTCATCGAATATGAAGCAGGTCTCTCCCGGTTCTATTACAATGGACGGCATAGCGGCTGTTATGCGCATAATGACAGCATCAATTTCCAGATTCGGGGTGAAAAAGGTCTTATAATCCGGATGTTCCCGAAAATCAAGATAAACGACATTCTTGAAGTTGTCTTCGGCGAACTTCAGAACACTGCTTGTCTTCCCGCACTGTCTTACACCTTTAATGACAATAGGCTTTCTGTCCTTGTTTCTTAGCCATTCGGCCAATTTGCTTTCTATTTTACGCTGATACATAATTACTTGCCACTTTTCCTGCCGACTTTCAGGGCCGATTTGCCATTTTTCCTACCGACTTTTAGAACTGATTTGCCACTTTTCCTACCGAAATATATAAAATTTCGCATCAAAAAAAACAGAAGTTGGCAGCAAAATTCAATGCTGGGCATAGTTCGATTTGCGGCATCGTGTGAGGGTGTTCCGGTGAACTTTATAACGCCTGGCCACCGCCGTTAAGGATTGGCCTGAACTGAGAAGGTTTTCTATCTCCCGCCTCTCATCACATATCTTTTTAACTTTAGTAGAGTATCCCTTAGGGCGGCCAAGCTGTTTCCCGGAGTCCTTTTTGGCTGCAAGTGCTTCTTTTGTGCGTTGGGAGATGAGATTGCGCTCTATTTCGGCCGCGAGGGCGAACGCAAACGCGATGATCTTGGAATTGATGCTGTCCGAGAGGTCGAAATTGTCTTTTATGGTGTGTATTTTAATCTGCCTTTGGGAACAGACGTTGAGAATGGACATGATCATCAGCATGTTTCTTCCGAGGCGGGATATTTCGGAGCATACGAGAAGATCTCCGGGCTTCATCCTGCGTATGGTCTTCCCGAGCATCCTTTTCTCCCATGATATGGTGCCGGACGCTGATTCCGTCACCCACCTGTCTATGGTGATGGACCGTTTCGTGCACCAATTCTTGATTTCAAATTCTTGACTTTCATAGGGCTGCATCTGTGTGCTGACCCTTACGTAGGCATAAGTGCTCATGATGATTCTTTCTTGTATTGATATAAGTGATAAATCGGTACAAGATGCACTTTTTTACAGAATTCAAGGGCTTACGTTCGCAAACGCGGAAACAAATCCGCGATTTAGTTCGAAAATCGTGGAAACAGTTCCGCGGTTTTGGAAGTCTTTGTTCTAAAAAACGCCCGTTAATATGTGCACGGATGGAAGGTCGGCAGTGCGGCGGAGCACGGGGTTCGGGACAGGGGAACAGGAAAGTTCTAACAAACAGTATAGTGTATTATTAATTATTAACAAAGTCGAAGCTTATGAAGAAATTCAGACTTTTATCAGCAGCCTTTGCACTTCTTCTCGTCGGGTCAGTCGCTTTCGCGCAGACGACCGTTAAGGTGACGGGTGTGGTGACGGAAGCGAATACGGGACTGGAAGTTCCCGGAGTCGCCGTCTCTGTGAAAGGCAGTACGTCCAATCATGCGATAACGGACGATTTTGGCAACTATTCGATTGACGTGGCGAAAGACGCGGTTCTCGTGTTCACGGCCATGGGATTTCAGACGGTCGAACTGCCGGTGGGCGGCAAGGCTGTCATCAACGTGATTCTCTACGAAGACGCCATCGTCCTTGAGGGCGCCGTGTCAGTGGGATACGGTTCCGCCAAGAAGGTGGGTAACATAGTGGGTAACGTGGCGACCGTCAAGTCGGAGGTCGTCAAGAACGCTCCCGCGCAGACCGCTCTTGACGCGCTTCAGGGTCAGGTGGCAGGTATGCAGGTGATTTCCTCCGGCGGTGTAGCGGGCGATAATTCCATTTCCCTGAAAATACATGGTGTGGGATCGCTTTCAAGTTCGAGCGCGCCTCTTTTCATAGTCGATGGCGTGCAGACCACCAGCACCATGGTCATGCAGATGAACCCTAACGACATACAGACGATCAGTGTCCTCAAGGACGCTTCATCCACTTCCATCTACGGATCACTGGGTGCCAACGGCGTCGTATATATCACCACCAAGTCCGGCGGATATGACACGAAGGCCAAGATTACAGCCACTTCACAGTACGGAATATCCACGCTTTCGAATGTCCAGTTCTATGATAACCTGATGAGCGGTGATGAACTTAAGGACTTCTGGATAAGGTCGGGCCTCATGACTCCGGACCAGATCTATACCACATACACGAGCAAGGGTTATGACGCCAACACCAAGTGGCACGAATATCTGCAGAACATCATCACCCCGCAGTATCAGAATGACGTCACCATAGAAGGCGGAAGCAAGACGACAGCCTATCTGTTCAGCGCTTCGCAGTTCCATCAGGACGGTACCACCATAGGTAACTTCTATGACAGATATACCCTCCGTTCGAACATTCAGGCAAGGCCTGTCAAATGGCTCAAGGCCGGAGTGAACGTGACGGGATACCTCACATCCACCAGAGAAAACGGAAGCTGGAACAACTCATCTTTTGACGTCAGCGACATTTATTTGTCAGGTAGTGCATCGTATCTTCTGAACCCGCTATATCCGGCAGTCGATGAGAACGGAGTGGAATATGCCGAGAAATACCCTGTCGGTGTCCTCAACCAGAATTATTTCGTGGACAAAAGGCAGGACTCCAATAAGAAGGTAGGTATCAACGGAGCGGCGTTCCTGGAGATTTATCCTTTCGAGGGATTTACCATATCATCCCGTCTGGGAACGGATTCGTATGTATTTAAGAAGGATTTCAAAATGCTTCCGTCCAATGCCTATTCTTCAACCACTCAGAGGTATATTGACAACGAATACTCACAGAAGCATACTCTCACCAATACTATGGAATATGCCAAGTCGGTAAAGGAGCATGCGTTTTCCGTGCTTCTGGGTCAGGAATGGATAGGATATAGCTATAACTACAACTACTTGTCCGCCCAGGGCTTTACGGATGACCGCCTTATGGACATACAGAACGGATCGGCTTCCACGCGTACCGTAGGTCAGGGTCAGTCTGAATATTCATTCCTGTCATTCTTCTCTCATGCCGATTACAGCTATGGCGACCGCTATTTCATAGACGGAACATTCCGCTACGACGCATCGTCACGATTCGGAAAGAACAACCGCTGGGCTCCGTTCTGGGCAGTGGGCGGAATGTGGAAGATAAGCAATGAGCAGTTCCTCAAGCACTCTGACTGGATAAACAGCTTGAGTCTCAAGGCAAGTTACGGTACCCAGGGTAACGCATCCATAGGCAACTATACCCATCTCGGATTAGTGGCAGTGTCCAGCGCCAAGTATAATGACAACACTTATACCTACCTGAGCTCCCCGTCCAACGAATCTCTCATATGGGAGAAGCAGAAGCTGCTCACAGTATCGCTCTCTTCACGTCTGTTCGACAAGGTGAATCTCGATCTGGACTTCTACAACAGAGTGACTTCTGACATGCTTCTGAATGTCCCTCAGCCATATACGACAGGTTTCAGCGAAGTTACCGGCAACGTCGGCGCCCTGCAGAACACCGGTGTGGACATCTCTCTCGGAGTGGACGTCCTCAAAGGAAAGGATTACGGGCTGAATCTTCATGCCACGTTCAACTATAACGAGGAAAAGATTACTGAACTTTTCGACGGCAGACAGAGATGGGAGATAGCCAATACGGGATTGGCATATGTGGTAGGGTCGCCTATAATGTTCTATTATCCTATATACGCCGGCGTGGATCCGGAGGACGGCGCTCCTATGTGGTATCTTCCGGGCGAGGACAAGGACGTCTGCACGAAGGATCCGGCAAGGACCACCAAGGATTTCAACGAGGATGAACTTACGCAGAACACCGGCATCCGTCTCAATGCTCCGGTATCCGGCGGTTTCGGATTCAACGCATATTGGAAGGGTTTCGCGCTCAATGCCGATTTCGCATATTTCTGCGGCAAATATCTCATCAATAACGATGCATTCTTTTATGCCAATCCGGCCTATTTCCTTGGATACAACACGTCCAAGAGCGTGAGCGACTTCTGGACTCCGTATAACAGGAATGCGGAATATCCTGACTGGAGCAAGGGTTACGAGATGCAGTTCGACACTCATATCCTGGAAGATGCTTCCTTCCTTCGTCTGAAGAGTCTTGTCGTCGCATACAGCCTCCCTGCCAAGTGGTTCAAGAACAGCAGCGTGCTTCAGGGTGTCCGGCTGTCAGTAACCGGACGTAACCTTTTCACTCTCACCAAGTACACCGGTCTCGATCCGGAAGTGGACGGTAACCTTACGATAGGCCTTCCGGGCAACACACGTCAGGTATTGGGTGGTATTGAACTTACATTCTAAACCTACAGGAGATAACAATCATGAAGAATTTTACGAAAATATATACAGGGGTCATCGCTCTCGGCGTGCTTGCATCATGCAACCTTGACTATTATCCGTCAAACGCCATTCCTCTAGTGGAGGGAGAATCTCTCATACAGACCGAAGAAGACGTGATAAGTTACGAGACGGGCATATATGCCAATTTCCGTGCTCTTCTCGGGGGAACTTATGACATCGCGGATGACCTTATGTTCGACGGCTTCAACGCCACGAGAAACTATGGTAACCGTTATGGCGGCATTCACCGTACGGACGGCGGTTTCACTCCGGGAGATGACTATGTAGGGAGCTTCTGGAATAACAATTATATAGCCATCAAGAACTATAATGTCATCATAGAGAACGCAGGGACTGCTCCTGAAGACATAAAGGATGCGGCTGCATATATCGCCGGAGAGGCCAAATTGGCCCGGGCCATCTCTTACCTGAGACTGGCGAGACGTTTCGGCGACGCTTTCGACGAGACCACTGCGGAGAGTGCTCTGTGCGTTCCGCTGGTGCTCAAATACGATCAGCAGGAAAGACCGGCACGCGCTACGGTGAAAGCGGTTTATAATCAGATAAAGGCGGATTTGGATGACGCGGCGCTTATCCTCGCGGAGGATGCCGGAGAGGCCGGAGTGGAATATTTCACGATAGATGTGGTGAACGCCGTATATGCGAACTATTATCTGGATACCAAGCAGTATGACAAGGCTTATGAATACGCGTCCGCTCTTATCGCAAGCGGAACTTATACTCTGGCATCTACGGTGGAGGCCCTTACGGCAGAATATACCAATGATGCCGGTGCCGAAGCCATCATTCTTCCGCATGTCGCTCTGACTGAGCTTCCTAACAGCTACAGCGAGTACATCTACTATTCTACGGACGCTTCGTCCCCTACCGAAGACTGTTTCTCATCCGGATATATTCCGAGCAAGACGCTTGTGGATGCGTATGAGGAGGGAGACATCCGTTTCGCGGTATGGTTCAACGACTGCAGTGACATAGCTTTCCTGTGCGACGGCTCTTATTTTCAAGGTAAGTTCTATGTGTTCACGAAGTTTATCGGAAACAAGGCTTTGAGTGCTTCCGGAGTTCATAGCGGACGTATAGCTCCAAGGCCGTTCACTATCGCTCAGATGCATCTTATAGCAGCTGAGGCGGCTCTCAACGGAGGTGCGACTGCAGCTGAAGGATTGGCCGCTCTCAATGCTCTTCAGAATGCCAGAAAGGCGACTCCTTCGGCTTCTCTCACTGCGGACGCCGTTCAGCAGGAATGGTTTAAGGAGACCGTGGGCGAGGGATGCAGGCTTGAATGTATGAAGAGATGGAAGAAAGGCTTCAGCGGCCGTCCTGCACAGGACGGGGCATTGGACAACAACATCGTGATGACTCTCGCCGATGTCAACAACAACTACGAAGCCAAGGTGTTTGATGCCGGAGATTATCATTTCAATTGGCCTATTCCTTCTTATGAGATGAAGGTCAATGTCAATCTGATACAGAATGAAGGATATTCGGCGGCAGAGTAAAAAAGGATAGTTTATGAAAAAGGTAATTTACAATATATTGACGGCGGCTGTGGCCGCGGCGGCGATTTGCTCCTGCAATGAGGCGAAGTTCGTTACGGCAGAATATGTTACGCTGAACACGACACGTTATACTTTTAATGAGGATGACGGAATTGTGGCTATACCTGTAGCTTTTTTCGGGGAAGGTGATTGTCAGGTTTCGTTTATCGTGACTGACGGGACGGCCAAGCAGGGGGAGGATTTTTCGATAGTATATAAGGACGGGACTCCTAACGAGACGGGGCTTGTGAGTCTGTCTTCGGACAAGGAGAAGAACGACAGCATCTGGATCAAGCTCGTGTATGATACCAAGCTTACCAAGGGAAAGAATTTTTCCATCGCTTTGGGCGAGCCGTCTACGGAAGGAGTCGTGGTTAGCGGCACCAAGCAGTGCGGTGTTACCGTGAACGACCTTGAGTATGCGGTCAGCGCATATTTCGGAAGCTGGAGCACTGAGGGAACGGATGAGAAGAATACCATAGCGTTCGACATAGAAGAGTATGATATCGAGAAGGACGAGGACGAGATAGCCGAATATTATCCGGAGTGTTGTCTGAAGATACCGGCCTCGTCTTCTGCGAACATACTTGGCACTTCTGTGGGCGGGGATATTTACGGTTACTACAGCGCGGCGGACAAGACGATATGTCTGTATTCATATCAGGTATACAACGCATTAAACTTCTCTATAGGACCTCATTTCTTGGGTCTGGAAAATGCGGATGATTACACTCAGGATGTCATACTAAACACCGGAGACAAGAGTATAACATTCTCTACGAGAGTCATTATACGGTTATATTCTTATCCTGCGGGCGAAAGAACAGAATATGGATATGGCGCCATCCCGGCGGAGACGGTCATGGTCAAGACCAAGTAGTAATTAGATTGAATTCGCCTATGGTCAGTCTCTCCTGCGGAGGGGCTGACTTTGGCGTAAAATCCCGCAGAGAAAAGGTTGATTTGATTACATAGCATGAAAATGCGGGAACGGAGAAATGATAAGAAGAGCGTATGAGAAAGAGCATTGTTTACGAAATGGTGGCGGCCGTGGTGTTGTGCGTGGGGTTTTTGACATCATGCAGCCATGATGCGGGTGAAATGGTGCAGCAGCCTTCGGAGTCTTCGCAGCGGGACCCTGTCACTCTCATGGTGGCGTTCGATGATAAGACTTCGGACAGTCTCGTCATGCGCGTGTTTACCAAAGCCGGCGGGGCAGTGGCTACGGGCATTTCTGAGATAGACGGGGCTTTTTCATCTCTGGGCGTCAATTCTTTGGAAAGGGTGTTTCCCGATGCCGGAGAATGGGAGGAGAGGCATCGCGCTGCGGGTCTTCATAGGTATTGGTATGTCAAATATGACCCGTCCCGGGCTATTCAGACTAAGGCGGGAGAGGTATTTGCCGGAGTAAAGGGCGTTTCGAAGGTGGAGACTGTCCATAAGATAAAGCTTCTTTCGCAGGTCCCTGCCTTTGATGACCCTTATCTTTCGCGTCAATGGCATTATCATAATCCCGGGTCCGGTTCTTTGTACAAGGCCGGGGCGGATATCAACGTGACTCCTGTGTGGAACCGCTTTACTGCCGGTTCGTCCGATGTCATAGTGGCGGTGGTTGACGGCGGCGTGGATCTTACACATGAGGATCTGGGCCCTGTCGTCATCCCCGGCGGAAGGAACGGAAGTTGGAATTTTGTCGATAATAATGCCAATATAGTTGCTCATGATCACGGCACGCATGTGGCGGGAACTATAGCGGCCATCAATAATAACGGAGTCGGAGTCTGCGGCGTGGCAGGCGGGTCGGATGGCAGCGGCGGCGTGCGTGTGCTTTCATGTCAGGTCTTCCGCACGGATACCGCCACGGGGGATGATCTGGGAGGAAATACGGCCTCGGCCATAGTGTGGGGCGCGGACCATGGTGCAGTCATATCGCAGAACAGCTGGGGATATGATTTCGAGACCGAAGGCGCGGCTCAAAAAAGCGGCATAGGCAGTGCGGACAAGGCGGCGGTGGATTATTTCATCAAAAACGCCGGCACGGACAAGGACGGGAATCAGACAGGTCCCATGAAGGGCGGAGTGGTCATCTTCGCTGCGGGCAATGACAACTGGTCTGTAGGCTGGCCTGCCGCCTATGACAAGGTCATCGCGGTGGGGGCGATGTCTTCGCTGGGGACCAGAGCACATTATTCTAATTATGGCAGTTGGGTGGACATCGCTGCTCCGGGAGGAGATGTACAGGTCGGCCCTCAGGTGCTCAGTACGGTTCCGGGAGGTTATGACAGTTTTCAAGGCACTTCCATGGCCTGTCCGCATGTAAGCGGAGTGGCGGCATTGCTGGTGTCTTATTTCGGCGGAGCGGGGTTTACGGCTGACATGCTTGTCGAAAGGCTTCTTGGCGGGGCCAATGCTGAATTTGTCAAGGATTCGCAGATCGGCCCTCTCGTGGATGCCTATGGCGCTTTTATCTATGGGGATGAAAGTGTGCCGGAGAGAGTGGAGGATTATTCCGTGCAGGGAAGCGGCGGAAGGATAGAATTCGATTGGACCGTGGGGACTTCTGTGGACGGGACGCCGGCATACGGCTATCTTCTTCTGGCCAGCAGGGAGGAGTCTGATTACGAAGGTTTGGATTTGAACGATTTGCCGTCTGCGATGAGATCGAGCAGCGTGAACACGGAGGAATTGGCATCCGGTGATGCGATAAGCGGCTGTATAGATGGTCTTGAATTCAGCGCTGATTATTACGTGGCCATAGCGGGTTATGATTACAACAGGAATTACGGAGAACTTTCGGAGGTAAAAAAAGTAACCACCACGCAGAACAGCGCCCCAGAGATGGAACTCATTACCTCCCTGCCGTGGAGCTTGAAGGCAACGGAGAAGTTTACGGCGCTTTTCGACGTCCGGGATCCTGACGGACACGCCTTTGACGTGACGGTAAGTTCGTCTCCGTCTCTGGCAAGTCTTACTTATGGACGGAACTCGGAGGGACATTATTATGTTACGGTTGACGGGGTGCAGGAGGAGTCCGGAGAGTATAAGCTGGTTTTGGAGGCGGTGGATAAGTATGGTGCATCGACGCGAAGCGAATTGGTCCTCGTGATACTTGAGAACAGTGCTCCGCTGGCGCTCAAAGGCTTTGACGATCAGTTTTTTGACCGTGCGGGGCAGAGCGTGTCGTTTATGGTGTCGGATTATTTTTCGGATCCGGACGGAGATGCGCTTACATTCAGCATGGAGCATTCCAATTCTAAAGTCGCGCATCTGAATTCGACAGGAGAGAGGTTTGTCCTGACCACCATGAATTATGGCAGCGATGTGATTATGATAACGGCCGGAGATGCCAGAGGAGCCGCGGCGGCGCTGACTTTGAGGGTAAGCGTGCGCGACCCTGAGGCTGAGGCTGACGTATATCCGACCCGCGTTACGGACATCCTGAAAGTGTCAGGCGGAGGGGAGGCGGACACGTCGATAAAGATTTATTCTTCCACGGGTGCCACGGTCTATGAAAACGTGTCGAAAAGCAGCGTCTTCAGTCCGGCCGAGGTGGATATGAGCGGTTTTGCACCTGGAGTGTACAGGGTGGAGGTGATGATTGACGGCAAGAAAACCGTAAAGCCGATAGTCAAGCTATAGTGCGTCGGCTCAGGGGCAGTTTTGAAAGATTTTATAGCAGGGAAGATTCATAAGAAACAGGAAAGTAACGGTATTTTCGAAAATGGGGTTTAGAAGACAGGTGGTTTCTTTAGTCATGGCTCTTATGCCTGTGGCTTTGGCATCGGCGCAGTCTGGTGAGGCATTGGCCTTCGGACGCGTAAGTCAGGACGTTTTTAATCAAGGATTGGCAGGTGCGGGGTTTACAAGCGCTTCATCGGCAGCTTTTTCCTCCATGGCCAATCCTGTGGCTCCTTTGGATTCGCCGGACAGGTTTCATTGTGCGTTGTCCTATAATAAATGGGCTGCGTCGGGGACTTCGTACGGCGCCGCAGGCTTGGCATATAAGTTATCAAGGAAGTTTTCGGTAAGTGCCGGGGTCGTATATGGCTCGGGGGCTTTGCAGGATGTTTATGGCTATGACGGGGCTATGACGGGGACATTTGCTCCGATTCAATCATCTCTGAGCGCGGGTGCCGCTTATAGGCTTCTTCCTGTCCTGTCTGTGGGCGTGAACGTGCATCATCTGTCCGAGACGCTCTCAGAGGAGTACTCTTATGATGCCGTCTGTGCGGATCTGGTGGGGGCGGTCGATTTTTCGGGATTTAAGGTCGCCATGGGGGCGATGTCTCTGGGTGGAAAGGTCAAGTCGGCTTCCGGGGCTGAATTTTCTTTACCCGGCTCGGCCAAATTGGCCTTGGGTTATGAGGGAAAGTCTCTTGGGATTCTTTCTTATGGGGCCTATTTCGATTCGGATTATTATTTCGCGAGTCAGGGGTTTGGGTCTTCTGTCGGGGCTGCGGCGGGATATCGGGATCTGTTTTCTCTTAGAGTCGGATATCACTACGGGTCAGAAAAGTGCCTAATGCCTTCGTATGCCGCTGTCGGACTTGGCGGCGGATTAAAAGGATGCCGTCTTG
>CAVEIF010000019.1:0-22635 GCA_963615835.1 Coprococcus eutactus
ATCGACAGCAAACATAGAACAAAAGAGCCGTGTAAACAAGCTTTACACGGATAAAAATACAAATTACTGAGAGTCTTATAGTTACTTACGCTGAAATATTAGCGGAATGTGCAATTCAGTCACGGCGAATCCGATTAAGAATATGCAGAGGCAGCCACTGCGATTCCCGTATAGGGTCGCGAAGCGACTGCGAAGGAAAGGCTATTCGATCTGACTATTCCTACCGCCCGCTTATGTGAATGGCGGAAGAACCTTGCGAAGTAGAAAAGTCTCTTTCATGCAAGGTAGGGAACTTTTGGGCTGTTTTTGTCCTCACCTGAACGGGGTATGTGCCATAGAGGGCTGTCAGAGGCAGGTGGGTCTGCCAGGTGAGGAACTTTTCCGTCGTTTTTGTCCTCACCTGAACAAGACAGGTGCCACAGAGGACTACCTGGACTGTAAGACGTCCGGAAATCTGTTGAAAATTCAACCGACGCATTGACCATCACCACCTTGTTGAGATTGCGGACACCGGCCAATCTGTTAGAAACCTACATGGACACGTAAATCCTTTCGGTATTCTGAATTACTGGAAATGTTGACACATTCGATTCTGTTTTATTGAAATGGCCGTTCAGCGCTCTGATAAAGGGACGTGACATTACAAAGAACAAGTCATATCATCAGTATCTCACGTCATTCAGGTTCAGACACGACGAATCCGATTACGAATATGCAGAGGCAGTTCTTTTCGAGACCCGTGCCGCCCTCGGCATCGGAAGAGGGGGGACCACGAACTTGTGAGTGGTGGGGTCGAGCGTAGTGAGACGGTCGCCGAAAAGAACTGCCTCTGCGATTCCCGGATAGGGTCGCGAAGCGACTGCGTAGAAAAACCTCTGCCGTGGCCGAATAAAATACTCGGCATCGGAAAAGAGCGAGGAGCACGAACTTGTAAACGGTGAACTCGTGGAGCGAGACGGTCGTCGAAATGACTCTGTCAGAGTGCTTGTTGACGGCTGGTCGCTCGTGCCCTGTGAACGGGAGGGATAGTGCGAAGCGCGTACCGTCTTGAGCCGATATGTCCTTAGCACCATAAAAGAATCGTCTTACTCGGGAAATCATCATCATCATTCGTTAAAAACTTTTCAACAGGTAAATGTCCCAAAAACAAAAACCCCGGCCTTGTCTGAAGGTCGGGGTTAAATCTGAAAGCAGGTCGGATTATTTACCGAGTCTGTTGATGTAAACCTGGATGCCACTCTTAAGGTTAGCGGCTTTGTTCTTGTGAATTACACCGATTTTAGCAAGCTTGTCAATCTTAGCGAAAACTGCAGGTGCCGCTGCTTCTGCTGCTGCCTTGTCTGTAGTGTTTCTGATGTCGCGAATCGCGTTCCTAGTCGTCTTTGCATAATACCTGTTATGCAATCTGCGCCTCTCGCCCTGACGAGCTGCTTTGTCTGCTGAAGCTGTATTTGCCATATTATTCTTTTTTATTTTTCGTAGTCGGTAGGAGAATCGAACTCCTATTGCAAGAATGAAAATCTTGAGTACTAGCCGTTATACGAACCGACCAAAAGGATTGCAAATATAAGGATTAATTTTTATTCTGCAAAATTATTCATCCTTTCCATCTTCCTTTTTCCAGGTCCACGTGTAGAGTATGGATTCAGCCTTTCTAAGTAGTTGTCTCTTATTGGTTTTGGGTGCATAGACCCAGGCGTCCAGCACTATGATTTCGCTTCCGTCCTGAGAGTAAAAGCTATGCAGGACGAACGGTCCGCCCATGAAAGCACCTTCGAGATCCCATTGTCCGTGTGTCTGGGCGAATTCCCTTCCCTTATATTTAATATATTCCGTGGTAGGGGTCCAATATGATGCCGTCTTCATATATGAGCCTTCGTCCGGTCCCGGCACATTCTCTTCAAGCGCTTTGTCCCTTTGCTCTATGATGGTTTTTCCGCTGAGTGCGTCCTTGCCGGCAGGATAGCGGTAGATGAATATGCCTTCGCTGTAGTTCCGCGTGCTATATTCTATCCAGGCGAAATCGTGGGAGATTTTTCGCAGAACAAATCCTGAAGGCACTCTTACCGAGCCTCCGAACACGGGAAATACCTGAGCGGAGACATCCTTGTTCTCATATCTCAGGGAATTGCGTACGATCCTGTCGCGCTCGGCCTGTTCTATGGATGTTATGATGAGTTTTTCGTTTTCTTTATAGAGCGCGATGGCGTCCTCGGAACTGTGAGCGGCTATGTTGACTACTATCTGAGGCGCGGCCCAACGGTCGCGTATGACGGTAACCCCGGGAGTCTGTATCTGCGGATTGATGTCGAAGTAGATGATGTTCCTGTGAACCTGAAACATCTCTATGAACCCGGAATGTGTGGTGTTGATGAGCGTGTAGGAAGGCTCCACCAGAGGAAGATACGGATATTCATCTTCAAGGCTTTCCCGTAAGGTCTGTCCTAGAGCCCCGTCAAGGTCCTGTTTTTCAATCACGAGCAGGATTTCGCCTGCCTTGCCGCTGATGGAAGGAAGAAGCGTTCCGCGGCTTTTGCATCCTGAAGAGATAAGAATGCAGCAGAGAAGCAGAAAGTATAGTGATCTTTTCATCGTAAAAGAGAGGATATGTCATTACTGAATGCGAGCATCATCAGCATGATAAGCAGCAGCATTCCTATCATCTGCATCACGATGAGGAATTTGTCCGAAGGCTTTTTGCCGCTTATCATCTCATAAAGAGTGAACACTATGTGTCCGCCGTCAAGTCCGGGGATGGGGATAAGGTTCATGACCCCCAGCATGATGGAAAGGAGTGCTATGATGGACAGGAACTGATACCAGTCCCAAGTGTTGGGGAATACCTGACCAATGGCTATGAAACTCCCCACTGACTTGTATGCTCCGGTGGATGGAGTGGCGACAAGTTTGAGGTCTTTCAGGTAACCGCTTATCGTGCTCCCTGTCCTTCTTGCTCCTTCCGCCAGGCTTTGCGTGGCATTATAATGGAATCTCTCCACATGCGGAGGCATAATGTACACGCCTATTTTGCCAAGTGTATCTACTTGAAGAGTAATGTTTTGAATCCTCCCGTCGCGCAGCACCTGCGCATTTGCCTCTTTCCCTGCATTGGCCTTCAGCAGCTCCAGTCCGTCCTGGAAGAAGCGTGCGTCCTGCCCTTCGATGGAAAGTATCTTGTCGCCCTTCTTCAGAGAGGCGGAATTGGCCGGTGAGGCCACCGAATCCACTATGAACGGCATGGCCAGGGAGAACATCATAGGAGAGGAAAGACATTCTGAAGTTCGGTTCAGATCCATATAGATGTTCGTGGTGTCGCCGTCGCGGAGCACTTTGACCTGATGAACTTCACGGCGCACAAGGTCGGCCTGCAGCGTGGAAAAGTCTTCCGGAACATAGTCGTCCATGCTTATA
This sequence comes from Coprococcus eutactus, assembly GCA_963615835.1. GTDB lineage: Bacteria > Bacteroidota > Bacteroidia > Bacteroidales > UBA932 > Cryptobacteroides. The sequence goes on from CAVEIF010000019.1 coordinate 3,412, forward strand.
ATCTTGTCTCCTGCGCGGAATCCCATATCCCGGGCCAATTCATTCGGGTATATCTGCGCATCTTCATTGGGGATGTATGCCGTGCCCCAGATGCCGCATATGACACTGTAAGTCAGAATGGCGAAGATGAAGTTGAAAAGCACTCCGCCGGCCATCACGAAAAGTCTCTGCCAGGCAGGGTGTGTCCTGAATTCCCAGCTTTGAGGCTCTTTTTTCATACTGTCCAGATCCATGGACTCGTCTATCATGCCGGCTATCTTGCAGTATCCGCCGAAAGGCAGCCAGCCTATCCCGAATTCAGTGTCACCCTTTTTGAATTTGACAAGGGATTTGCCGCCGACATCGAAGAAAAGGTAGAACTTTTCCACTCTGATGCGGAACAGCTTGGCGAAAAGAAAATGTCCGGCTTCGTGCACTATTATAAGCAGCGACAAAGCCAGAACGACCTGTATTATTTTAAAAAGAATTATCATTGCTAAACCAATTCCTGTGCTTTTTTTATGGTCTGTTCGTGAGTGGCGAAGATGTCTTCAAGGCTTGGATCTGCTACAAAGTCCGCACCGTTCAGGCAATGTTCCACCAGATCGGTTATGCCGTAGAAACTTAGTTTGCCTTCCAGAAACGCTTTCACCGCCACTTCATTGGCCGCATTCAGCACGCAAGGTATGTTTCCGCCTCTGCCGAAAGCTGAGCGCGCGAGGGCCAGATTCGGAAACCGCGTCTCGTCGGGGGCTTCAAAATGCAGACTTCCTATTTGCGCGAAGTCAAGCTTTTTGTTTCCTATGTCAAGCCTTTGCGGAAAACTGAGTGCCAGTCCTATAGGTTCGCGCATATCCGGCCAGCCCAATTGGGCGATTACGGCGCCGTCTTCAAATTCCACCATGGAATGGATTATGGACTCCGGATGCACCACTATATTTACCATTGTAGGATCCAGATCGAACAGATGGCAGGCCTCTATCATCTCGAAGCCTTTGTTCATCATCGTGGCGGAGTCGATGGTTACTTTCGCCCCCATGCTCCAGTTGGGATGTTTGAGAGCGTCGCACGCCTTGGCTGCCTTTATCTTTTCTTTAGGCCAATTCCTGAACGGACCTCCGGAGGCGGTGAGGTGTACTCCGGTGATGGAATTGCCCTGCGCTGCGAGAAGGCATTGGAATATGGCGGAATGCTCGCTGTCCACCGGCAGTATCACGGCATTGTGCTCCCTCATGGTGCGCGTCACTATATTTCCTGCGGCCACAAGAGTCTCCTTATTGGCCAATGCCACTATCTTTCCGGCTTCAAGGGCTGCAAGCGTGGGCCTTAGGCCGCTGAAGCCGACCATGGCGCCCACCACTATGTCCACATTGGAGGACCTGACCAGGGAGCACAGGCTGTCTATTCCGGTAAATACCTTGCTGTCAGTGTTTTTAAGTCTTTCGTTCAATTCCGGATAGAGAGACTTGTCGCAGATGACCACATTGGCCGCATCGAACTCCAAAGCTTGGGAGGTCAGCAGGTCTATGTTTTTATGGGCGCTTATAAGTTCCACTTCGAACAGGTCGCGATGTCTTCTTATGACGTCAAGCGCCTGTGTGCCTATGGAGCCGGTGGAGCCTAAGATGGCGATTCTTCTTTTGTCCATTAGAAAGAAATGTAAAGAGTAGGATTGACGGCCGAACCTTTATACCAGAGTTCGAAGTGAAGGTGGTCTCCGTTCGATGTGCTTCCGGTGTTCCCCACATAAGCGATAGGTGTGCCGGCTTTGACCTTGTCTCCCTGTTTTTTCAGCAGACTTCGGTTATGCTTATATGTGGACACCAGATCCGAATCGTGCTGAATGGAAATGGTGTAGCCGTATTCGTTGCTCCATCCGGAATAGATTACCGTTCCGTCCAGACATGCTTTTACCACGCTGTTGGCCGGGGCGGTGATATCCACTGCGGGATGTGTGGAGAGGTCGAATCCGTTGGAGATGACTCCTACCAGAGGAGTGAAAAAATGTATTCCCTCTATAGGAAGGTCCCGTTTGGCTCCCGAAGAAAGGCCGAACTGCTCCTCTTCCTTGACCTTTGCACGGAGTATGGAATCTTGTTTCTGAAGGTAGTTGATGTTCTTCTGTTCAAGATACGGGACTATGTGGGAATTGTCCGTTACTTCTTCCAGGGAAAGGGTCTGTTCTCCGTTCAGCGTGCGGTTGATGTTGACGGCATAAAGTTCCCAGCGTATCATGGCGCTCTCCAGGGAGTCGATCTTGACGGCGTTGTAGAGTGCCTGGCTGCGGAAATTGGCATCAGGATAACCCGGGATGGAGTAGTGGAGCGGCGTGAAGACCAGAATGGAATATACGGCTCCGATAATGACGCACAGTAGCAGCGCTATCGTGGAGAAAAAACCTAATTTGCTGAATTTTATCGCATATATCTCCTCGTGGGTGGCGTTATCGGCCAATGTAAGTCTGAATAGCCTGTTTTCTGTATCCTGATTTTTTTTACTTTTCATACTTTTACTAAATTTGCAGCATATTTATGGACAGAATTATAGGTATAGACTTCGGGAGTGCACGGACGGGACTTTCTGTCAGTGATCCGCTTCAGATTTTCGCTTCTGCCCTGGATACGCTGCCGTCTGCAAAGATAATAGATTATCTTAAAAAATACGAGGATGCGGGAGAGCATATCGTGCGTTTTGTGGTGGGCTATCCGCTTAATCTGAACGGTGCTCCGGCACAGACGGCTCCTCAGGTGGACGCTTTCTTGAAGAAGCTGCAGGTGGCTTTTCCGCAGGTGCCCATAACGCTTGAAGATGAGAGGTTTACCTCGGTATTGGCGCATAAGGCTATGATAGACGGGGGGATGAAGTACTCGCGAAGAAGAGATAAGAAGGAAGTTGACAAGATAAGCGCTGCCATCATATTGCAGAGCTATTTGGATAAAAGAAAATGATAAGACCTATTTATTTATATGGCAGCGAGGTGCTGCGTAAGGTTTCGGAGGAGGCCGATTTGAATGACAGGGAAGCTCTGACTTCTCTGATCGGGGATTTGTGGGATACGCTTAAGGTTGCGGATGGCTGCGGACTTGCGGCGCCGCAGATTGGCATATCCAAAAGAGTGCTAGTGGTGGATGGAGACGGGCTTTCTGAGGAGATGCCGTATCTTAAGGGGTTCAAAAGAGTGATGATTAATCCCAGGGTGCTGGAGGAGTCCGGACAGATGTGCGATTATCAGGAAGGCTGTCTGAGCGTGCCAAATCTTTATTATGATGTCACTCGGCCGAAATCCGTCAAGGTGGAGTATTATGACGAAAACTTCGAGAAAAAGGTGGAGGAATTCGATAAGTTTGACTGTCGTATGGTGCAGCACGAGATGAGCCACCTGGACGGTCATCTTTTTACGGACCTCATAGCGCCTATCCGCCGGAAGATGATACAGGGCAAACTCCAGAATATCGCTAGGGGAAAAGTGAGAACACAATATAAAACGATAATCAAGTAGAACTATGGGAGCATTTCACGCTTATGATATCCGTGGAATATACGGAGAGGATTTCGATAAGAATACAGCATATAAAATAGGGTATTTCCTGCCTGAACTTCTTAAAACGGGAAAGATAGCGGTGGGCAGGGACTGCCGCGTTTCCTCGCCGGAGATTCACGATGCTCTGCTGCAGGGGATTTGCGATGCCGGAGCGGACGTATATGACCTCGGCCTCACCAGTACCCCTATGGTTTATTTCGCCACGGCCAATTATGGTTTCGATGCTTCTGTCCAGATCACGGCTTCGCATAACGCCGCCAAGTATAACGGCATGAAAGTGTCCCGCAGTCAGGCTCTTCCGGTTGGCTATGACAGCGGGCTGGGTCAGATAAAGGAATGGATAGACGGGAATCGTCCTACCCCGGTTTCTGAAGTCAGGGGAGAAGTCCATCCTTTCGACATCCATAAGGATTATCTTGACTTCATGCTTAAATTCAAGGGCGATTACTCTAATCTGAATATAGTCTTTGACCTGTCGAACGGCATGGCGAATCTTTTTGCCAAGGAGGTTTTCGGAGACGGCCCGCAGTATCTTTTTGACGAGATAGACGGACGTTTCCCTAATCACGAGCCTAATCCATTGGTGGCCAAGAATGTGGAACCTCTTAAGGAAGCAGTCAGGAAAGCGGGCGCTGATATAGGTGTAATCTATGACGGAGATGCCGACCGAGTGATGTTCGTCGATGAGAAAGGAGGGTTCGTGGCTCCGGATCTGGTGATAGCGCTTATGGCTCTTTATTTCTGTGATGAGAGAGGTGCCAAGAATCCTGTCGTACTTCAGGAGATAAGAAGTTCCAAGGCTGTCGCTGAATATCTTGGCGCGTATGGGGCAGATGTCCATACGTGGAGGGTGGGCCGTGCTTTTGCCGCTCCTAAGCTTCGCGAAATAGATGGCCTCTGGGGTGGTGAACTGGCAGGGCACTATTATTTTAAAGACTTTTTCTATTCAGACAGCGGACTTCTGTCCTCCCTTATAGTGCTTCGCATAGTCTCGGCTCTAAAGAAGAAAGGCGTGACACTCAGCGAACAGATCGGCCGTATAGCACGGTATCAGAATTCCGGAGAGATCAATTTCCGTCTCGAAGATAAGGCGGGAGCCATGAAGGCCGTGTGCGAGCATTTCCGCGAAAGCGAGGGAGAACCGCAGAAATTCATGGATTTCGACGGCTTCAGACTTGAATATCCTACCTGGTGGTTCAATATACGTCCTTCAAACACGGAGCCTTACCTTCGTTTTATATGCGAGGCCACCACGCGCGAAGAACTGGACCGTCGCATAGATGAGGTTAGTGCGATATTGACGGATAAATTCGGTGGAGTCCGCAGTTAGAGACCGTGGTTTATATCTTTGATCTTGATGGCACCCTTTACGATAAGAAGGGCTTGAAGAAGTGGATGATTCTTCGCGCTTTGCGTGATTTCCGTCCGCTGAGGATGTTTCTCGCGGAAAAAAGAAGCCGCGAAGAGCTCGGAAAACTTGAAACGGGAACGGTGGATTATGAAACGCTGTATGAAGGTATCGCGAGATATGCTTTTTGCAGTGTGGAGAAAGCTCGTGAATGGTATGAGGGGTGGTATATGCCTGTTATGGTAAGTCAGATCGGAAAACATTGCGCACGGAGACCGGGAATTCAGGAGCGTCTTGACAGGATTCGCAGGGACGGAGACCGTATGCTGATTCTCTCCGACTATGGCCGTATCAAGGACAAGCTGAGGGCGATAGGCATAGACGAATCGTATTTTACGCATTTTCTTGATTCCCCGTCGCTCGGCGGATACAAGCCGGCGTCCTGTGTGTTCCGTACGGCCCTTGAGATAATCGGGGCTCAGGCGCAGGACTGTGTCATGATAGGGGATAATCCGTCAAAAGACGGCGGAAGCGAAAAGATAGGGATAAAATTCATCCACATAGAAGATTTTTTAAAACAATAGCCGGATCTATGAATCTTAAAATAGGGCGCATAGCCCTGCTTGCCGGGAGCGCTTTACTGTTGTTCTCGTGTAAGAAGGACAATTTGCCTCAAAGACATGCAGAGCAGCCGGACGGGTATGTCCGTATGTATGATTTCTACAAATCTTCCCAGAAGTATTCGGATGCTCTTCTGGAAGACGCTGCAATCGTGTTGGTTACTTCCGAGGGAGAGACTTTGGTCATGTCCTTGAACGATGTCGTGGTGGATAGGGAGACGGTCTCTTCTGCTCAGGTGGTCGCCGTAGGAGCCGACGGATGCTGGATGGTCGGAGGTGTCAGTACGGGCATATACAGGAATGAAGCTCTCGCGGACAGGAAAGCCATACCGTTTTATCTTTATTTTTCAACTGACAGGTCATTGCATATATGGATAAGCAACGGGAATCATCTGGTAATTAAGAAAGCCTGCGTGCAGATACCTGTCATATATCTTACCACCTCGGACGGTGGCGAGATAACGAGCAGGCAGGACTACAAGACCGGCACCATCACTATAAAGAATCCGTCCCGCCTGTTCTGGGATGAGACGGATTTCGAGTCCGTGATGCAGATACGTGGACGCGGCAATTCCACTTGGGGTATGCCGAAGAAGTCGTATAAGATCAAACTCGGCGAAAAGCAGAGGCTTTTCGATATGTCAAACGATAAGGAGTGGTGTCTGCTGGCCAATTATTGCGACAAGTCTCTGCTCCGGAATGCCGTGGCTATGGAGATATCCCGCAGGCTTTCTTTCAGCTGGACTCCGAAGATGTATCCGGTGGAAGTTTATCTGAACGGACGTTACGACGGGGTATATTTGTTTTCCGAGCATAAGAAGGTGTCCAAGGAAAGAGTGGATATCGATGTGGATGCGGGGGACATCCTTTTTGAAATCGACCAGTCCCAAGATGAAAATGTCTGCTGGACCACGCAGCATGGGGCTCCTTTGATGTTCTCCGACCCTGATGTGCCCTCGCAAGAGCAGATAAACTATGCCCGGGAATTTTTCAGGTCTTTCGAAGATGCGCTGTGGAACAAGGACTTTGACAGCGTCTATGACAAATATATGGACAAGCGTTCGTTCATAAATAATTTCATTGTCCAGGAATTGACCAAGAATGTGGACGGGAATTTGCGTAAAAGCTCCTTTCTCACCTTGCCCTTGGGCGGAAAATTGGAAATGTACCATGTCTGGGATTTCGACATAGCGTTGGGTAATTGTGATTATTATGGAGATGGTCTGCCTACTTGGGAAGGCTGGTGGGTAAAGGACCAGGGTGCGATAGGACGCTATCACGGATGGTATTACAGGCTGTTTATGGACGGGGTATTCACGTCCGAGGTAAAGGCTCGCTGGCAGGAAGTTTATCCTCTGCTGCAGAGTATTCCGCAGTATATAGAAGAGCAGGTCTCTTTGTTGGGAGAGGCTCCCGGAAGAAATTTTCAGCGTTGGCCCATTTTGTCTACATATGTATGGCCTAATGCCAGGGTGACCGGTTCGTATGAAGGGGAGGTTGATTGGCTCCTTGAAAATTACAATAAGAGATTGAAATGGATAGATTCGCAGATAAGAAGTTGGTAACGTGCGTTTTGGCGTTCCTGTGTGTGGTTTGCAGTGCGCAATCTTATGATATCAGGGAGGATCTTGCCGCCCTTGACAGGGTGATGGAGGGCAGTGCGAACTGGTTTTATGAGAAGGAAAGCCGTCTTCAGAGGATGGAACTGGATCTTCGTGAAGTGAAGGACCTTGAGCGGAGATACGAGCTATGCACGGAACTTTATGAGGAATATTCTGCATTCCAGTTCGACAAATGTGTGCAGACTTTGGATGTCCAGGAGGAAACCGCATTGGCGTTGAAAAATAAAGACCTTTATAACCAATGCCGTCTTCGCAGGGCCTCCATTTATTGCGTGGGAGGATATTATAAGGAGAGTGAGGACATTTTTTCCGCTTTGGACACCTTGTCTTTCTCAAAGGAATCGCTTCTGCTGTGGTACGATCTCAGACAGCGTTTCTGCAATGATTATGTCTCCGTAAGCGGCAGGCCCAGGGCGGGATTGCTCGGACAAGCGGGATATTACAGGGGGAGATATCTTGAGTCGTGTCCGAAAGGCACGTTTGATTACGAATTCATGCTCCTTATGGATCATATGGGTACCCAGCAGTTCGAAAAGGCCCGACAGACGGCTTTGCAGATGGTGTCGAAATATAGCGTGTTCTCCCATGAATATGCCAAGGCCGCGTATTATCTGGGCGTGGTGGCTGATAAAACGGGGGATTATCCCGGTGTCATACATTGGTACAGCGAGTCGGCCAAATCGGACATCTTCTGCGCTACCATGGACAATGCCGCGATATACAGCATAGCGCTGAATCTGATTTCCCGCAACATTCAGGTGGACAGAGCGTTTTCCTATACGCAGAAGGCTCTGGAAGATGCGGTCTATTATAATGCCAATCTCCGTCTTACGCAGATTGTGCGCTCTCTGCCAGCCATAGAACAGGCCTATGCCGCAGAGCGGGACGAGACGGAGCATTCGATGAGGGTGGGATTCATCATCTTGATAATCATATCAGTATTCCTGCTGTTCTTCGTGGCGCTGCATACATATAACCATTATAAGCTGAAAAAAGCGGTGGAGGCTCTGTACGATGCCAAGGAGTCCACACAGGAGTTTCTGGCGCTTTCTCTTTCCATGAGTTCGGCATATCTGGACAAATTGAGGCCTTTCATAAGCCGCAGCCAGATGGACGCGGAACTTAAGAATTTCTATACTTCCTTTGATACGGCCGTGCTTCAGCTTTATCCGGATTTCGTGAAGGAATTCAACGCGCTTCTTCTTCCGGAGAAGAGAATCACGCTTCGCAACGGGGAGGTTCTGAATACGGAACTTCGTATCTATGCGCTGATCCGTTTCGGAGTCAATAGATCCACCCATATCGCTTCGCTTCTTCGCTATTCCGTCAATACGATTTACAACTATAAGACGCAGATGAAAATGTGCGCTATAGACCGGGATACGCCTTTCGATGAGCAGGTGATGAAAATCGGACTTCACAAATAGTCAACTTTTTTGCAAAGCTAATTTGCTGAGCAGTAGATTTTTGATTTTTTAGAAATCTACTTTTTGTTATTGCTTTCTTTTTAAATTGCATTTGAGATAATACAAATTGTTAATTTTGCATTCGCGGATATTAAAATTCTTAAAAACAATAATCAATTAATCATCTAAAAATGAAAAAACGTTTTTGCGTAACTGTTCTGGTTCTCCTGTCGGCTATGCTAATGGGGAGCGGTATCGCTCATGCGCAGAGTTTTTCCGGTGTGGTCAGGGAAGCTGACGGCAAGAGCGTCGTCGGCGCCGCTGTAGTGCTGCAGGGTACGACGCGTGGAACTTTGACAGACTTGGACGGTGCATGGACACTTGAAGGTGTCGATCCCGAACAGAAAATCGAAATTTCTCTTCTCGGATACAAATCCGTAACGGTGGAAATCTCAAAGGCGGCTGTTGTCATACTCGAGGAGGACGCGCTCTTCCTGGAGGATGCCGTAGTGGTGGGTTATGGCGTTCAGAAGAAGAGCGTCGTCACGGCTTCCATAGCCAAGGTATCGTCAGATGATCTGGGCAAGGCCGCTCCTATAAGGGTTGACAATGCCCTCAAGGGCCTTGCGGCAGGTGTGAATGTGACTTCTTCTTCAGGTCAGCCGGGTGCGGCTTCAAAGATACGCATCCGCGGTACAGGCACCATCAACAATTCCGATCCTCTCTATATAGTGGACGGTATGCCTATAGAAGGCGGCATAGATTATATCAACCCTTCGGATATCGCCAGCATAGAGGTTCTCAAGGATGCCGCTTCGGGTGCCGTATATGGTGCGCGCGCGGCCAACGGTGTCATACTCGTAACCACGCGTCAGGGAGAGAAGGGAGATGCTCAGATCTCATATTCTTTCTCTTACGGACTGTCAAGCCCATGGAAAAAGCTGGATGTGCTCAACGCCTCGCAGTATGCCATGATGGTGAACGAGGGTCTCATGAACTCCGGCAGCGCTCCCATCTATTCCAATCCTTCCGCTTACGGACAGGGGACGGACTGGCAGGATGAAGTGTTCAACTATAACGCTCCGCAGCTTTCGCATGAACTCAGCGTGTCAGGTGCAAGCGACAAAGTGAATTACTACCTTTCCCTTTCCTATATAGATCAGGAAGGTATCGTCGGAGGGAACTATGGACGTTCGAATTACGACAGACTGTCGCTCCGCAGCAACAACATCTATCACGTTTTCGACAAGTCGTCCGAAAGGGCTTTCCTCAACAAGTTGGATTTCACGGCTAATATCGCGTATGCCAATATCAATTCCACCGGCATAGAGACGAACTCCACATGGGGTTCTCCGCTCGGTTCGGCCATAGCGCTTTCTCCTATTCTGAACGTGTATTGTACGGATGAGGAGGCTGCCAAGCAGATTTCCACTTACGGGGCGGATCTTATGCTTTACGGCTCCAACGGCAGGATGTTCATGATCCCGGGCGGATCTTACAATGAAATGGTCAATCCTGTCGCCTCGCTTTCTCTTCCGGGGAGCAAGGGCTGGAGCCACAAGTTCGTGAGCAGTTTCGCGGCGGAACTTCAGATAATGGAGAACCTTAAGTTCAGAAGTTCTTTCGGAACGGATCTTTCGTTCTGGGGTTCGGACAGTTATACTCCTAAGTATTACCTCAGTTCATCGCAGAAGGCGGTTGAGTCCTCGGCCACTTCTCAGCAGAACAAGGGCCTCGTATGGCAGGTTGAAAACACGCTGACTTATCAGAAGACATTCGGGGAGCATTCGCTTTCCGTTCTGCTCGGCCAATCAGCCAAATCGTCAAGCGGCTCTTATGTGGGGGCTTATTCAAAATATCTCAAGAATCTGAACAAGCCTTACGTCGATAACACGGACGGACTTCAGGCGGACGGAGACAGAAACGGTTGGGCTGCGCCTAATGCAGAGTCCCGTCTGGCGTCTTACTTCGGACGCGTAAGTTACAACTATGCAGAGCGTTACATGGCAGAGGCCACGTTGCGCAGGGATGGTTCTTCACGCTTCGGTTCGAACAACCACTGGGCGCTTTTCCCTTCGGTTTCACTCGGATGGAATCTTCACAGGGAGAATTTCATGCAGGGAGTCATACCTGAACTCAGCAACGCGAAACTTCGTGCTTCATGGGGTAAGAACGGTAATGAAAACATAGGCAACTTCGCTTATACCGTCCTTACGGAAGGTAACAATAATGTTATTATCGGAAAGGGAGAAAGCGAGATCATCGGCACCAAGGCCGGCGGACTTGCCAATCCTGATTTGAAATGGGAAACATCCATTCAGACCGATTTCGGTGTGGATTTGGGATTTTTCGATAATTCGCTCACCCTCACACTTGATTACTATGACAAGAAGACTGACGGAATGCTTATGACTCAGGCCATTCCTTCGTATGTGGGAGAAAGCAAGCCTATGGGCAACGTCGGCATCATGTCCAACAGCGGTTTCGAAATCGAGCTCGGCTACAAGAAGGCTGTAGGAGATTTCAATTTCGCAGTCAGGGCCAATGCCAGTTACCTCAAGAACAAGCTTATAGAATATGGCAACGATACCGGATATGCCAATTATGACTCATTCCAGGGGACGGGCACCATCTCACGTGCCGAGAACGGCTATGCGTTTCCGTTCTTCTACGGTCTGAAAACAGACGGCATCTTCCAGAGCGAAGAAGAAGTTTATTCTTATCTGCATACTGCCGAGGACGGGTCAGTGTCCATGATTCAGCCTAAGGCCGTGCCGGGCGATGTAAGATTTGTCGATATGGACGGCGATGGCAAGATAACTGACGCTGACCGTACCTATATAGGTAAGGGCACTCCGGATTTTACTTATGGTCTTACCCTTCAGGCGGGCTACAAAGGATTTGATTTCTCTATGCTTATCCAGGGGACGCAAGGCAATCAGGTATTTGACTGTACCAGACGTACCGATATCAAGAGCGTCAACCTTCCTTCCTATATGCTTGACCGCTGGACCGGAGAGGGCACTTCGAACAAGTATCCTCGTTTCGTGATAGGCGACAGCGTCAACTGGGTGTCATCCGACCTGTATGTTTACGATGCCTCATACTGCCGCATAAAGAATATACAGCTCGGCTATACTCTTCCGTCAAGCCTTACTCAGAAAATACTGATTTCCAATCTCAGAGTATTCGTGGCTGCGGAGAATCTGCTGACGCTCACGAAGTACCACGGATTCGACCCTGAAATATCTTCCGGAGGCACTTCTCTGGGAATAGACTACGGAGTATATCCGCAGGCGAGAACGTTTACGGCCGGAGTTAATGTTAAATTTTAATTGAAGCAGAGATAGAATTATGATACGAAACATCAGAAATTATGTTTTGGCGGCCTTGGCGGCGGTTCTGTGCTCTTCTTGTGGGGATGAATTCCTTACCGTGGAGAACCCTACGCAGGATCCTATAGAGGATTATTACACTACGCTCCCTCATCTGCAGGAAGCCATGGTGTCCGCATATTGTCCTTTGCATTGGACAGACTGGTCTATGGGCCAATATAATCCGCTTCTCATCATGAGCGACATTATGGCAGACCAGATTTGGGTGGGCGGCGCTGACGCCACTGACAACAAATATTGGCATGAGATGATGAATTACAGCGCTGATGCCAAGAACTGCATGACTTCCATATGGACCGATGCATATTCGGGCGTGAAGAGGTGCAACGATGTCCTGACTTATGTGGGCTGGACTGAAAATGCAGGCAATCTGGATGAAGAGGGTGCGAAACCTTTCCTCGCACAGGCCTATCTGCTCAGGGCTTATTACTACACATGGCTCTGGAAATTCTGGGGCAATGTCGTGTATTACGACAAGAATCTCGAAAGTCCTTTTATCGGCAAGCAATATACGGCAGATGAGATCTATTCTTACATTATCGAGGATCTTGACAGATGTGCGGAGCTTGAAGCTCTTCCTATGAAGCGTCCTGATGCGGAGGCCGGCTATGCGACGAAGGCCGTAATGGCCATGCTTTATGCGGAGGTGGTTCTTTATCAGAAGGATACTGAAAGGTATGGTCAGGCTCTCAGCTATCTTAAGGAAGTGATAGCTTCAGGGGAATATGACCTGTATGACTATACGAAGCTTTTCACTCTCGATGGCGAATGGTGCTGTGAATCCATCTGGGAAGTTGGATACAAGACTGACGGACAGGTGCGCTCTTATGATAACGTGCTTGCTGCCGGAGGAACCATCCTCCCTCGTCTCATCGGGGCATATAATCTTAAGTCCAATACTGAAAATCACGCCGCAGGATGGGGATTCTGTCCTGTAAGGAAGGAGACTTACGAAATGTTCAGCGCTGCGGATGTGCGTCGCAAGGCGACATGCTTTGATGCGAGTGCTTACGAATATGAGAAACGCTATCAGGACACGGGCTATTTCCTGGAGAAATATCAGGGAGCTGCGGCTGACGAATCCAATGGCGATGGCGCACCTGACATGCGTTTCGGCAACAACCTCAGGCTTTACCGCTATTCCGAAGCTCTTCTTTATGCCGCCGAACTCGCTCTTTATACAGGGACGGATGCCTCGGATGCCGCTCTATGGCTCAACAAGGTGCACAAGAGAGCCGGACTTGCGGACGAATTGAGCCTTACGCTTTCCAACATACAGAAGGAACGCGCTCTCGAGTTCGTGGGTGAGGGTAAACGTTACTGGGATCTTATCCGCTGGGATTTGGCTTCCAGCGTGCTGGTCCCTGACTCTTACGGATATAGAACCGTCGCTTGGAGTGCGTCCAAGAAGTACCTCCCTATCCCGTCAACCGAGATAGATGCTGCACAGGGCACACTCAAACAGAATGAATACTAATATAATACCAATAAGACATGAAAAAATCATTAATTTTTTTAGGCATCGCCCTCGTGGCATTGGCCTCTTGCGGAAAAGAAAATGAGAAGAACGATCCGTCTTCAGATCTTCCTTCCGCAGCGAACATAGACTTTAACGTTACCGTCAACGAGCAGACTAACGAAGCCACATTCTCGCTTCCTTCCACAGTGAAGGGACTTATGCCCATCTGGCATACTAACGAGACAGGAGAGTTCGTATTCGCCGGCACAGGGGACAATTTCAAAAAGACGTTCTATCAGAAAGGAACTTACAAGGTTCGTCTCTTTGTAAGCAACAGCAAGGGCCAGTCTCTCGACTATTCCGAGAAGGAAGTGGTCATCGCTGCCGACAAGGGTGGCCAGGATCTTACAGGCGGCTTCAAGTATGACAGCGAATTCAATCTCTGGAAGGACGTGGATGTTGACGGTCATCACGAATACAGCCAATATACGGCAGTTACTTCATCTTGGACCCAGGTCGATAACCCTAAGGTCATTCAGGTGGGTAATACCTATTCCATGACTTATGAGCAGGCTACAGAGCAGCAGTGGCAGGCGCAGTTCTTCGTCATTCCTACCGAGGGACATAAGATTACTCTCACAGCCGGAAACACTTACGATTTCTCTTGCGTAATCTGTTCTTCAACGGATCTTCCGGGAGTTACCTTCAAGCTCACAGCAGGCAAAAGCGATGGCAATTATCTGTTTGAGCAGAGAGTGGCTGTAAAGGCTGGCGAACCTTATGTTTTCTGGTGGCCTAAACAGGCTGTTGAGGAGGATATTCCTGATGTCAAGATGGTGTTTGACTTCGGAGGATGCCCTGCCGGATCTGAAATCACGGTCGGCAATATCGTCCTTAAGGACAATGCCAATGATGACGGTACCAAGGACGTGCCGGAGCGCGAACCTGAACCTGACCCTGAACCGGTAGACCCGGATGCAGGTTATGTGGATGAATATGATGAGGATTTCGTGTTCGATCTCGCCACCCCTGCAAACCTTTGGGCTGCATCGAAAGTGGAGATCAGCAAGACATATTATGGAGGACCGAACTGGGAGGAGCTTGAGTTTAACTATGATGTGAAGGACGGAGTATATACGCTCAATTATCCTACAGCTGCTCCTGATCGTTGGAAGGCGCAGTTCATATTTTCTTCAGATCTGGCGATAGAGGCGGACAAGCAGTACGCCATAACATTCACCGTGGAGTCCAATACGGATCATCCGGGCATGTATCTTAAATTTACAGGACCGGAAGATACCGCTGATATTGTATGGGAGACAAAACCTGATGTCAAGGTCAAGGCCGGTGAGGCTCGCGTATTCCACGCGACGGGAATTCAGGGAGTTGCTTATGAGAGTTCAAAGCTTGTCTTCGACTTCGGAGGCGTAGCTGAAGGAACCGTTATAAAATTAAAGGATATAAGCATCCAATATTACAAGTAGTTTTGTTTAATTTTGCAGGTGGAAGCTGGAAAGGGATTACCGGCTCCACCTGTTTTTTATTTATATGACCTTGATAATTGTTTCTTTAGCCATATTGCTGCTGTCATCTTGTAATGTCAGCCATTCTGAGTCTTTTTCGCAGGACAGTATCGCTTTCTTCCCTGCCACTCTTGAAGTTCCTGCGACGGGAGGGGAGGTGGAGTTCCAAGTTATGGCATCAGATGAATTCGCCATATACTCGGATACGGAGTGGATAAGCAATATAGAGCCTCCGTATGTGTTCGGAACGGAAGGCACGGTTACAGCCAAAGTGAAGAGAAATTCAGAGTATTCTGAGCGGACGGGGGAGATTATCATAAAGTGTAATGCTACCTACGCCAGCGTGCCTGTAGTGCAGGCCGGGCAGGAGAAGATAGACGTTGACCCTGATATCAGGGTCCCGGAAGGCTATACCTTGGTATGGCACGACGAATTCGATTACCAAGGGCTTCCTTCCGCTTCTGACTGGAAGTACCAGACCGGTTCCGGAGGCTGGGGGAACAATGAACTTCAGGATTATGTGGCAGGCTCTTACAAAGGCGAGAACATAGCCGACGTGCGCGACGGCGTACTTAAGATTTATGCTAAAAAGATAGACGGCAAGGTACGTTCCTGCCGGCTCAATACGCGCAAGAGCTGGACTTACGGATGGATAGAAGCCAGCCTCAGACTGCCCGCGGGAAGAGGTACCTGGCCCGCTTTCTGGATGATGCCTTCGAACTTCAGGTCGTGGCCGGAGGACGGAGAATTGGATATAATGGAGGAGGTAGGATACAACGCTTCCTACTGCAGTTCGACCATCCATTGCACCAGATATAACAATGGAGGCACTTCCATTGAACATGCGGAGCGTTACATCTCCACCGCGCAGAGTGAATTCCATGTCTATGCCATGGAGTGGAGCAAAGACGCCATCACATTCTATCAGGACAACAAAGCGATTCTTACATATAAGAACAACGGCAAAGGATATGATTATTGGCCTTTTGACAATCCGTTTTATGTCATTCTGAACCTTGCGTGGGGAGGAAGCTGGGGCGGTGCCCAAGGGGTGGATGAATCCTGCCTTCCGTGCGCTTTGGAAGTAGATTATGTGCGCGTGTTCCAAAAATAAATTCATCTCCATAAGAGGCGCCAATGTCCACAATCTGAAGAATGTTGATGTGGACATACCCAGAGGGTGCTTCACGGTCATCACAGGACTTTCCGGATCTGGAAAGTCCTCATTGGCATTTGACACCATCTATGCGGAAGGACAGAGGCGCTACCTCAATACCCTTTCCCCTTATGCCAAGCAATTCATAGGCGTGCTGGAAAAGCCGGCGGTGGAAAGTATAGAAGGACTGAGTCCCATCATAGCCATAGAGCAGAAGTCCACAGGCTCCAACCCCCGTTCCACGGTCGGCACCATTACGGAGATTTCGGATTTCCTGAGGCTTCTGTATGCCAAAGCCTCCACGGCTTATTCGCCTGTAAGCGGACAGGAGATGGTGCGTTTTACTGATTCGCAGATAGTGGACCTTATTATGGAAAAATATAAGGGACGCAAATGCATACTTCTCGCGCCTCTCGTCAGGGGAAGAAAAGGGCATTACAGGGAGCTTTTCGACAGTCTGCGAAGAAAGGGATATGCCCAGGTGAGGATAGATTCTTCCTTGCGCGATCTCGCTGACGTGGAGGAACTTGACCGTTACAAGGCTCACAATATAGAACTTGTCATAGATAAGATGAAGCCGGACGAGGGGGATTTGTCCCGCATCAGAAATTCTGTGGCCACGGCTTTGGAGATGGGAAAGGGAAGCCTGTCTGTCTGGGATGCGGACTCGGAGCAGGTTCAGCACTATTCCAAGCATCTGGTGGATCCGCTGAACGGAGTGTCTCTTCAGGAACCGGCGCCGCACAGTTTTTCTTTTAATTCTCCTCAAGGGTATTGTCCATATTGCAAGGGGCTTGGCGTGATTCAGGATGTGGATATCGATAAGATCATTCCGGACAGGGAGAAAAGCATAGCGGACGGAGCCATCGTGCCGCTCGGGCCGTTACGTTCAAACCGCAAGTTTGAAATTCTCCACGCCATATCCAGAAAGTACGGTTTTTCTCTATATGATCCGGTTTCCGGCCTTTCAGATGAGGTGCTGTCGCTTCTTGTTTATGGGTCGGACGAGTATTTTCGTGTCGGAGACGGGGCTTTTTCCGAGATGCTTACGTGGGGAGGGGTCGTGGATGATATAGAGGACAAAGTGGTGTGTCCGGTATGTGGAGGCACGCGTCTTAAGGAGGAGACCAAGTGTTTCAGGATAGACGGCAAGACCATTTCTCAGGTAAGTGCCATGGAGATAAGCGAACTTGGTTCGTGGATTGAGACGCTTCCTTCCAAACTTACGGGAAAGGCCGGGGAGGTGTCAAGGGACATACTGAAAGAACTTGGCGAAAGAGTGAGGTTCCTGCTGGACGTGGGCCTTGATTACCTTACTCTTGACCGCGCCACGGCGTCACTCTCGGGAGGGGAAAGCCAGAGAATCAGGCTCGCCACTCAGATAGGTTCGCGTCTTGTCAACGTGATATATATTCTTGATGAGCCTTCCATTGGCCTTCATCCTAAAGATAACCGAAAACTTATCTCTTCGCTTAAGAAGCTTCGGGACGAAGGCAATACGGTGATCGTGGTGGAGCATGACGAGGAGACTATGGAGAGTGCGGACTGGATAGTGGATGTAGGCCCGGGGGCCGGGGTGAACGGTGGCAACATTTGTTACAGCGGGCCTGCGCGTGAGGTTCATAGCAGCGTCCGGATACCTTCTGAAAGGCGCCCCGGATCAGGTAAGTTCCTCACGTTGAAAGGAGCCTCGGGAAACAATTTGAAGCATTTGGACGTAAGTTTTCCTTTAGGCGAGTTTATAGGCATCTGTGGAGTGTCCGGGTCAGGCAAGTCGACGCTTGTCAATGAGACTCTTATGCCTATACTTAAAGGCAAATTCTATCATCTTAAACAGAAGCCGCTTGCGTATGACGGGATAGAGGGGCTGGAGAATATAGATAAGGTCATAGAGATAGACCAGAGCCCTATAGGCAAGAGTCCGCGTTCCAATCCTGCGACTTTCACCGGGGTATGGACGGATATCCGTCTTCTTTTTGAGCAGACTCCGGATGCCAAGGTCCGTGGATTCAAGGCCGGAAGGTTCTCCTTCAATGTGGAGGGCGGCCGCTGTGATGAATGTAAAGGTGCCGGAATAAAGCAGATAGAGATGAATTTCCTTCCTTCCGTGAATGTCGTGTGTCCGAGTTGTGCGGGGAGACGTTATAAGGAGGACACTTTGAGCGTCTTGTATAAGGGGAAGAACATAAGCGATGTTCTGGATATGCCCATATCCGAAGCCTACGAGTTCTTCAAGAGCCTTCCTAAGATAGCGGTCAAACTTAAAACGCTTGTGGATGTGGGGCTTGGCTATGTGCATCTGGGCCAGTCAAGCATCACCCTTTCCGGAGGTGAAAGCCAGAGGATGAAACTCGCACTTGAACTTTCGAAAAAAGCTACGGGGAGGACTTTATATATGTTGGATGAGCCCACTACGGGGCTTCATAGTGAGGATGTGAAGATACTTCTGGGCGTGCTTCAGAAATTAGTGGATCAGGGGAATACCGTGATAGTGATAGAGCATAATCTGGATGTGCTTAAATCCGCCGATTATCTTATAGACTTGGGACCGGAAGGGGGTTCAAAGGGAGGTTGGATTCTTTCCGAAGGAACCCCGGAACAGGTCGCCGTCGACCCTCGCTCCGTTACGGGACCGTACTTGAAAGAGGTCCTGGATAATTTTCACCACCACTCATAAGCTCGTGGTCCCCCCTTTCTGGTGCCGAGGGCGGCACGGGAACACCATAGGACATTTCAGTTCAAGACGGTACGCGCTTCGCGCTATCCCTCCCACTTCGTGGGCCCCTCCCGTTCACAGACCACGGGCGGTCAGCCGTCTTGAACCGATATGTCCTATGGCTTGGCAGAAAAATATACCTATAGGATGCCAGCGACCGTCATAGGGAATGTTGCAGGTTCGGGAATTATTCCTATATTTGCAGCGTAAACAGTTGAAACAAAACGCGTTTGCTTATCTTTTGTTTACGCTTTGTATTATTAAACTTGTCTTTCGTGGGGAAGTGCCGGTGAGAGTGTCTCACAAATGGGACTTCAGGTGGTGCCCTACTCCCGGGAAAGACCATTAAAAACTTTAAACGTATGATTACTTCAAAATTCAATGAGCTGTCGCCGTCGACCTATGTCAATCTGCTTAGCGACTCCGGCTTCAAGGCTGTCTATCTGGACAAGTCCAACA
>CAVEIF010000020.1:0-9277 GCA_963615835.1 Coprococcus eutactus
GGTATCCAGGCATTCCAGCCTCGAATGATAGAAGGCAAGGCCATACAGCTGCATCCTCTCGCTTGTACCGCATTCAACGCCGACTTCGATGGAGACCAGATGGCCGTGCATCTTCCGCTTGGCAATGCAGCCATCATGGAGGCTCAGCTTCTCATGCTCGGATCGCACAACATCCTTAATCCTGCCAATGGCGCTCCTATCACCGTGCCTTCACAGGATATGGTGCTTGGTCTTTATTATATCACCAAGGAGCGTAAGGGTGCCAAGGGCCAAGGAATGTGCTTCTATGGACCGGAGGATGTCATTATAGCTTACGATGCGAAGAAGATAGATATGCACGCCCTCATAAAGGTCCGTCTTCCTAAGGACAAGCAGGATCTTTCCAAGGGATATGAACTCGTGGAGACCACTGCCGGACGTATCATCGTCAACCAGTATGTCCCTGACGAGGTTCCTTACGTCAACACTCTTTTGGGAAAGAAACCTCTGCGTACCATCATCACTGACGTCATCAAGCACACCGGTGTTACACGCACGGCCAAATTCCTGGATGACATCAAGAATCTCGGTTACTACCAGTCGTTCCGTGCAGGCATCTCGTTCAACTTGGGCGATGTCATAATCCCTGCCGAGAAGCAGACCCTTATCGATGAGGCTTACAAGAAGATAGAAGAGATCAAGGGGAACTACGCCATGGGATTCATCACTAATCAGGAGCGTTATAATAAGGTTGTGGATCTCTGGTCGGCGGTCGACAATAATCTTACCGCCATCGTAGGCCAGCAGATTTCTTCTGACCAGCAGGGTTTCAATCCTGTCTTCATGATGCTTGATTCGGGAGCCCGCGGTTCCACCCAGCAGATCAAACAGCTCTGCGGTATGCGTGGACTTATGGCCAAGCCTCAAAAGGCGGGAGCGTCCGGTGCGGACATTATCGAGAATCCTATCATTTCTAACCTTAAGGAAGGAATGACCGTGCTCGAGTACTTCATCGGTACACACGGTGCACGTAAGGGTTTGGCCGATACTGCCCTCAAGACGGCTGATGCAGGTTATCTTACCCGTCGTCTCGTGGATGTGTCGCATGACGTCATCATCACTGAGGAGGACTGTGGAACACTCCGCGGACTTGTCGCTACAGCCATCAAGGATAAGGATACTGTAGTGGAGTCACTTGGTGAGAGAATTCTCGGACGTACTTCAGTGCACGATATTTTCAATCCTCTTACAGGTGAACTTATCATACGTGCCGGAGAGGAGATTCGCGAAGCACAGGCATCTTTGATAGATTCTCTTCCTATAGAGAGCGTGGAGATCCGTTCTGTGCTTACTTGCGAAAGCCGCAAGGGCGTATGTGCCAAATGCTACGGCCGTAACCTTGCCACCAGCCGTATGGTGGAGAAGGGTGAAGTGGTCGGTGTCATCGCAGCACAGTCCATCGGTGAGCCTGGTACACAGCTTACCCTCCGTACCTTCCACGTCGGAGGTACCGCGTCTTCATCAGGTGCTGACTCCAGCATAGATTCCAAGTATGACGGACGTCTTGAATTCTCCGAGCTTCGTACGATCGAGCGTGAAACCGAAGAGGGAACACAGACCGTAGTAGTGGGACGTATGACAGAACTCCGCATAGTGGATGAAAACACGGGTATTACGTTCTCTCAATATGATATTCCTTATGGTTCAGTCCTTTATTTCAAGGATGGCGACAAGGTGAGCAAGGGGGACCGTATCTGCGAGTGGGATGCTTATAACGCCAATACCATCGTGGAAGTGGCCGGAAAGCTCAAATTCGAGAATCTGGTGGAGGGAGTCACTTTCCGCAAGGATTCAGCCGATGAATATTCGACATCCAACGACAAGGTCATCATAGAGTCCAAGGACAGGACCAAGAGTCCGGCTGTGGACATCGTGGATGCTTCAGGAACCATCATCAAACAGTATAACCTTCCTGTAGGGGCTCACGTTATGGTGGAGGACGGCCAGAAAGTAAAGGTCGGCGACATCATCATCAAGATCCCTCGTGCGTTCGGTAAGGCGAGCGATATTACCGGAGGTCTTCCTCGAGTTACGGAACTTTTCGAAGCGCGCAACCCAAGCAGCAGTCCTGCCATCCTCTCCGAAATCAACGGACAGGTTATAATGGGCACCGTCAAGAGGGGTAACCGCGAGATTATAGTGAAGAACCGTTCGGGTGTCGAGAAACATTACCTTGTGCCTCTTACAAAGCAGATTCTTGTTCAGGAGGATGACTATGTCAAGGCAGGAACCCCGCTTTCAGACGGCGGCATCTCTCCTTCGGACATACTTAACATTCTCGGACTTGTAAAGGCGCAGGAATATATAGTGAACGAGGTTCAGGCCGTCTATCGTCTTCAGGGTGTGAAGATAAACGACAAGCATTTCGAGATTATCGTACGCCAGATGATGCGCAAGGTGGAGATCACCAATGCCGGTGATACGGAATTCCTCCAGGAGGAACTTGTCGACAAGATGAAGTTCATGGACGTAAATGACGCCATTTATGGTAAATATTACGTCGAAGACTCCGGAGATTCTCAAAAGTATTCACAGGGAGCCGTCATAGGAGTAAGGGAACTTCGTAACGAGAATGATTCTCTGTCCCGTCAGGGATTGAAGCCTATGGTCGCCCGTGAGGCCAGACCTGCTACGGCGAAACTTGTTCTTCAGGGAATCACCCGTGCCGCATTGCGTACGAACAGTTTCATCTCCGCGGCTTCATTCCAGGAGACGACAAAAGTTCTCAGCGAGGCTGCCATCCGTGGCCGTGTCGATCATCTTGAGGGTCTTAAGGAGAACGTTATCTGCGGACATCTTATTCCGGCAGGTACCGGACTTAAGGACTACCAGGATATCGTAGTGGGACGTAAAGACGAGGCGGTCGCTGAATTGAACGAATTGTAACAGGCGCTTTATCGTTTGTTTGCTGAGCAGGAGAGTTTCAGAGAATTTTTTTCGAAACTCTCCTGTTTTTTGTATCTTTGCATTTCTGTGTCTATGTACCTGGTTAAAAATAAAGTGATTTGTTTTTAGAAGATTGGCCGGTGGCATAGTGTAAAGAGTGAGTTGACAGATGAAAAAAAAGAACGGATTATATTATTTGACAAACTGGTATTTCAGTAAAAGGACATTACCATATTGGCTGGTACTTTTTGTTGATAGCTGTATTGTACTTTTCGCCTATTTCTTAACTTATTTTTTCTATTCGGGCAGAACGGATTTCATAAGTGATCCCGATCCGTTGCTACGTGCGATGGCAGTAATCATGGTGTTGCATGTCGTTTCATTCAGGGTGTTTCGGACCTACACGGGGATTTTGCGCTATTCTTCGTTCAGAGATCTGGAAAGGGTGGGACTCGCCACATTGACTTCGGCCGCCGCTTTCTATTTTTCTCAATTCCTCTGGTCTTCGCACTCTGACCTTCTGTTCAATTTCAAATATGTCCTTACTGCGTTTCTGTCCGCGACCTTTGTGATGTGGACTGTCAGGGTAATGGCCAAGGTGCTTTACGACAAATTCCGTACGGAGAATGCGGCGAATGTTCTGATATACGGCACCGGAGATGGAGGGGTGTCTTTGGGGAAAAGAATTAGGAGCGATAAGCCGGCAAGATATAACATCGTGGCTTTTATAGATCCGGAGGATGGCGGAACAAAATCGGATAATCTTCTGGGTGTCCGGGTTATCTCATACCATAAGAACTTCCCGGAGTTTCTGATTAACAATAAGATCAAGGCCGTGCTCATTCCTGCAAACAGGATTGAGGAAGTGAGAGAAAAGGAGGAAGTACATAACGCTATCATAGATTGCGGCGTGGAACTTCTTTTCGAACAGCGCCTTACGGATAAGGAGAAAACCGTTAATTCTTCATATAGTTTTCAGTCCGTAAAGATCGAGGATTTGCTTCCGAGGGAACAGATACAGGTGGATTTGGAATCGGTGTGTGCGGCGCTGAAGGGTAAGAGAATTCTGATTACGGGCTCAGCCGGAAGCATAGGAAGTGAAATCGTAAGGCAGGTCGCATCTTTCGCTCCCGCTGAATTGATTCTCATAGATCAGGCCGAGACTCCTCAGCACGATCTTCGTCTTATGATGGCCAAGGAGTTTCCCGGCATCAAGGCGCATGTCATAGTATCTTCCATAGATTCGGCGTCCAGAATGCGCAGGATTTTCGAAACTTATCGTCCGCAATATGTCTTCCATGCCGCAGCGTATAAACATGTGCCTATGATGGAGGATAATCCTTGTACGGCCGTTCATAATAATATACGCGGGACCAAGAACATAGCGGATCTGTCCGTGGAATTCGGAGCGGAGAAGTTCGTGATGATATCCACTGACAAGGCGGTTAATCCCACCAATGTCATGGGATGTTCGAAACGTATATGCGAGATATATGTTCAAAGTCTCGACATAGCACAGAAAAAAGGCATTGTAAAAGGTCATACCCAGTTTGTAACCACCAGATTCGGGAATGTTCTCGGCTCTAACGGTTCGGTGATTCCCATTTTTAAAAATCAGATAGCCGCGGGAGGTCCCGTGACGGTTACGGATCCTGATATCATACGTTATTTCATGCTTATCCCCGAGGCGTGCAAATTGGTCCTTGAAGCGGGGACCAAGGGTGAAGGCGGTGAGATATTGGTCTTCGATATGGGGAAGCCTGTCCGTATAGCTGATCTGGCCAAGCGCATGATAGCGCTCAGCGGTGCTACAGACGTGCAGATAAAATATACCGGACTTCGTGACGGGGAAAAACTTTATGAGGAGCTTCTTAATGAACAGGAAACCACAAAGCCTTCGTTTCATGAAAAGATACGTGTCGCTTCGGTCAGGGAATATGACTTCGCTGATGTAAAGGGTCAGATAGAAGAATTGATAGATATAGCGGGCACTTATGATGACATGGAGACCGTGCGTAAGATGAAGGCCATAGTCCCTGAATATAAAAGCAATAATTCCGTTTATTCAAAACTTGATAACTGATGGCCGACATACAGATAGTGATAATGGCCGGGGGAATCGGTTCAAGGCTGTGGCCTTTGAGCACCCCTGATCTTCCGAAACAGTTCGTGGATGTCCTTGGGCAGGGCAAGACCCTTATACAGATGACGGTGGAGAGATTTCTTCCCATCTGTCCCGCGGAGAACATGTGGGTGGTGACATCCGAACATTATGCGGATATAGTAAAGTCGCAGCTGCCCGACATTCCTTCTGAACATATTCTTCTGGAACCTGTCGGTCGTAATACTGCACCGTGCATAGCTTACGCGTGCAGGAAAATTTCTCTTCATCATCCTAAGGCTACAGTGGTGGTTACTCCTTCGGATGCGCTTGTCCTTAAAAAGGAGAAATTCAGAAAAACGGTCGGCAAGGCCATAGATTTTGTCGGTAAAAGCAAGGATCCGAGGATAGTTACCATCGGTATTGAACCATCTCGTCCGGAGACAGGTTACGGGTATATCTGCGCAAGCAAGGCCGTGAGCGGTAAAGTAGTCAAAGTTAAGCAGTTCTGTGAAAAGCCTGACTTTGATACGGCCGTGTCTTATCTTTCCTCAGGCTCGTATTTCTGGAATGCCGGCATATTTGTGTGGAAGGTGGGCACCATACTTTCTGAACTGAAATCGCATGCCGCACAGATCAGTGGCGTGATGGATCAGTTGCAGCCGTATTTCTACACTCCTCAAGAGCAGGAAAAACTTTCAGAACTGTTCCCTGCCTGCGATAAGATCTCCATAGACTACGCGGTGATGGAAAAAAGCCAATATATCTACGTGATAGCCGAGAATCTGGGTTGGAGCGACTTGGGGACGTGGGGCTCGCTTAAAAAATTCCGCAAAAACGTGGGAGACGTGGAACTTCACGATTGCAAGAACTGCACTTGCGTCATAGAGGACGGTCAAAGGCTCATCGCCGTGGGACTTAAGGATTATATCATCGCAGTGAAGGGCGGCCGTATCCTTGTGTGCCCGTTCGACAGGGAGCAGGAGATAAAGGAATTTGTCTAGACTTTAAGAAACACCTTTTTCTTATAAAGAAAATACAGGAATCCCCATTCCAGCAGGAATACTCCCGTACAAAGAACGAGACGTCCGGCCGTCTCACCGGGCATCATGGATGCCATCCCTTTAAAGAGTTTTCCCGCGGTATATCCGAAATCGACAAAAGCCATAGCCAGATAGATGGTTATGGAGTTCATCCCTATCACTTTGAGCGGGAAAGCCCATCTTCTGTGTCCGCGCACATCTATCAGGAAATAAAAAACGGAGAACATAAATAGCGAGTAAGATCCTACAACGAGGGCGAAACTGCTGCTCCACAGGTTTTTGTTGATAGGGAAGATAAGATTCCACAGAAGTCCCGCGATAAGAAGTCCTATGGCTCCAAGCAGCATAAGGGCAGTCTTTTTTCTTCCGGAATGCCCGGATTCGCGTACAAATTCTCCGGTGAACATACCCATCATGGCAGTAGCCGTAGCCGGCATAAGTCCCAGCAGTCCTTCCGGATCAAATGTGCCGAGATATAGTCGTCCCGGCATTATGTTCCTGTCTATATAGCCGGCCAGGTTCCATTCCGGAGAGAACGGATCCGCGCCCTGGGGAAAGCCGGGGACGTGGCAGAACTGCATAAGGAGGTAGTATCCTGTAAGCAGTGCGGCGCAGATGGCGATACGGCATTTCTTTCCGAAGTGAACGAAGAGAAGAGCGGATATCATCCATGCCAATCCTATTCTTCCGAGAACGCTGCAATATCTGATATTCGCAAAGTCAAGACTTGAGAGAGCTCCATTGTAAATAATGCCTAAAAGAACCAATATCAGGGCTCTGCGAAATATTTTAAGGTGAATTCGGGCGCCGCCGTGTCCCAGACTCCGTTGTTTGGCAAGTGAAAAAGGAAAGGAGATGCCTGCGATGAAAAGGAAAGTAGGGAAGATCAGGTCCATGAATGCCAGACCGTTCCACTTCATGTGATCCATTTGGGCGGATATGAAATCGCTCCCTGCCCCGGGAAACATGGAACAAATAACCACGACTATGGTCTCAAAGCCCATAATCCACATCATGTCGAAGCCTCTGAAGGCATCCAGACTTTCCAATCTTTTATTTTCCATCGGTGTTCAAGCGCTAATCATTTATTTGAGTTTCGTGTTTTTACGGCAAGTGGTGCGTGCGCTGTACTGCTTTCCATAGCGTGCGCGTGCGTGAATGCAGTCGCCATCCTGTGTTGTCTCCACCGTAGCCTCCGGGAGCAGAGAATATGTCCTGACTTCCCCGTTTTCTATCTCAAGGCCAGGCTGCGGGATATGAAATCGGAGTCCGAGACGTTCCCAGCGTGGCATTTCGCCATAAACGACGGTGCTGTAGAAATGGGAAGGATCGACATCGTCGGATGAGTTCCAGGCCCGTTCGAAAACGCCGAGCATTTTAGGGAGCATATCGTAACAAACGTCATCAAAACTGCGTATGGTCTCTGTAAATAATTGACCTTGAATGCCTATTACGTTAGAATGCCCGCGAATCGGAATAGTGAGGGCTCTGGTGTCGTCTATGTAATGGGCCCAACTGTGGGCTATCTCTTCCTTGTTTGACGAGTAGGCCTGATCTGCATAGGTATAATCCACATTTGAAAGCACGACAGGGTATCCTTTGTCTGCCAGAAGGTATGGAAGTTCTGAGCCCCCGCTCCATGCAGTATTCCAGACATTGGTCATGAAAAGGACCTTTTTAAGTTTGTCCGCCACATCCTTGTCGGCACATTCTCCAAGTTCCTGCCAACCGGCTATCTTCACGCCTTTTTCAATCGCTATATCCGCCACTCTGCCCAGATATTGCTGATGCAGGTCCCTGCCTTGCCATGCTCCTTTCGCCACTTCATCTCCTCCTATGTGTATGGCTTTCAATGGGACGTCAGCAGCGGCATAAAGTCCTATGATGTAGTCAAATAAATTCCCCATAAAGGTATAGACGCTTTCAAGTTCCACGCTCATCACATTATCCGTAAATCCCTGTGCGGAGCAGTAGATGGAACGGTCGTCGGGGTCTTGAAGAAGAAAGGTGGTGTCGTGAAGCTTTTCCGCCCTTGCAGCCATCGCCTTGATGGCGGCGCGGCTGTGTCCGGGGGTATCGAATTCCGGGATGACTCGTATGCGTCTCTGCCAGGCGTATCGCAGTATGTCCATGAAGTCTTCTTTAGTGTAGTATCCGTTGGAGAGTGCTTTTGAATGAGGATCAGCGTTGCCGTCGTAGGATGGCTGTATTCCTTCCTGTGGCCAAAGCGAGTGCCGGGCCCCTATCCCGGTCAGCTCTTCTATCCCGTCCACGGCAAGTCTCCAGCCTTCATCATCGGAAAGATGCAGATGGAGATAATTTATCTTGTATGAGGAAAGCAGGTCTATGAGGGTGAACAGATTCTCTTTCGTGGTAAAATTTCTGGCGACATCCAGCATGAATCCGCGATATTGAAAATCGGGCCAATCCTCTATCGTGGTGTCCGGAAGTGGTTTGCCGTCAAGGTTTTCTTTTATCCGCTTCAGGGTCACTTCTGCATAGAACTGACCGTCAGCGTCATTGGCCTCTATGTCAGGAATGCCGTCGGAGATGGATATTTTGTACCATCCTTCAGGCCTGGCCGTGCAGGAGCGGTTCTTAAGGGATGGGATTATATCCAAGGATGATGTTTTGGATACTGTAAGGGAGTGGTTGTATTCCATCCATTTGTCTCCGTCAGGAGCGAGAGGTAGGAATTCATATCGACAGGAAAGTTTTTTGACGGCAGTGCCTTTCTGCAGGGAGAATCCTTCAGGCGCCCAAGAGTGGCGTTTAAGCGGATCGCTTTCATAGCGGATTACCAGAGAATCGCCGGCGGTGCCGGTTGGAAGGGGAGTGATGCGGTAAAGATTGGCCTGAACAGGCTCATAAACCGCATCGGATCCTTTGATGGTTTTTACGCCGATGGGCATCTGGGAACACCATATTGCCCAGTCTTTTCCCCGCAGCGCGCGTGTCCCGCGCACGGTTATGGTGTGGATGGCTTTTCCGTCAGAAAGAGTCTCTCCTTCTTTCCAGATGACTTCGGGAGAAGAGCAGCATGCGACACATAGCAGAGCGGTGCTAGCGAGCGGAAGTATAATCCGGGCCAAGTTCATTTTTGGTGGTGTTTATCAGTGAATTATAATTTGTCAGGGAATAGATGGAGCCGCTCTTCTCGTGAGCTATGTAGAGGTCGTATCCCCCTTTGGAATCTTTTCGGGTGGAA
>CAVEIF010000020.1:9388-21425 GCA_963615835.1 Coprococcus eutactus
TGGTCGTGGGTGTCCGTGGCAGAGACGTGGCAGGTGTAGTAAAAGGACTTGTCGTCTATCGTGACAGGGTAGTATTCCACAGTATTTACTTTATCGTAGAGTTTGGTGGAAGTGGCCGTACGGATGTCGAAAAGTCCTATATATGAATGCGGATTATGCCCTCCACCGAATAACATGAGGGTGTCATCGGTGGTGTAATAGGGCATGCTGTAAGGATCCGTATCCGCGTCGTTATCTGAAAGGACAGTGATGGTTCCCGTCTTTATGTTGATCTCCGAGAGCCTGTCGTTACGCTTGAAACATACTTTGTTCCCTAGATATGAGAACTTCGGGTCTTCGTCCCTGTAGTTTCCTTCGTCCGTAAGGTTCAAAGGTTCTTCTTTAGAGCCCAGTTCGTAAAGAAAGATATCCCAAGAGCGTGTCTTGGCTCCTATCCCCATGAACACTATCTTTTTCCCGTCAGGTGAGAAATGTCCGTTCATAGGGTGGCTTACCATAGTCCAGCCCTTGCTGATTTCGCATAGGCTGTTCTCCTTGAAATCATAGATATACATTTTGGAATCCATGGCATCGTAGGAGGTGTAACTGTGATAGACCATCTTTCCTTCGAGGGCGGGTCTTTGAATGTCAGATTCTATGGTCTTCGCTTCCGTGGCGGTATTTTTGCCGCACGCGGTCGCAAGGCATAAAAGAACGGGAAATATCACTGTCTTCAGCATCATCGTTTCAGTTTACGAATTTAATCAATTTTAGTGATATCAAGGGACAGTCCCTGTGAGGATGCGGTGATTATCATCTGATAATTGCCCGGCACAAACGGATTGTTTTCTTCATCCACGCCGCAGAGCCAGCCTTTTTCAGTATCGAGAGTGAACTTCGAAGCTGCGCTTCCGCCAAGCGCGACTGGCATCGTCCCTTCCTGACCCCATGAAAGGTCGCTGTAGAATTCAAGCAGGACTCTTTCGTCAATATTTACAGGGGACATGCTCATAGTGGCCTTATAGGTGCCGTCCGCCGTCTTTGGCGCTACCACGAAATAAGGTGCGTCACGGTTGTAGGCCACATCTTCCGAAAGTGCCGTCTCAGAGAATACAGGTGCGGCCCATTTTCCGCTGCCCAGAATGTAGATGCAGTCAGGGAAGGACATGCCCTTGCCGCAGACCCATGTGTAATTGTAAGCCGGGAAGTATTTTACCTGATAGGTTCCGCTCACTCCGGCGAAGGTAACCTTGCTGTCCGCGACATTGAAGAAGTCTCTGTTAAGTTCGTTCGCTTCTATGCCGCTGAAAGCTACTTCGGCTCCAGTAGTGAATTCAATGTCAGCATAATCGAAGCCTCCGTCCTTGTCTACGTCCAGTTCAACGCCGCCTATGACTATGCCCGATTTGCCTGCATCTTCCCAAGGAGTGATGCGGTCAAGGTTGATGTCTCCTGTAGCGTTGTCAAATGTGATCACATAGTAGCCTGCCTGGAATCCCGAATCGCTCGTAAGACCCGGCTTTCCGTCGGCTGCTCCGCTGAGTGCCACTCCCTTTGTGAATCCGGACAGGCTCTTTCCCGCAAATCCGTTTTCCTTGCCGCTGTCAAGGTTTGAATAAACTTCAAATTCGAACGAATCCCATTCGTGGGCCGTATTCAGATACATTGAGCATTGATATTTATTCTCGTCAATCCTTGGCGCATACCCCATGGTGAGGATATTGTCATTCGCCCATCCGCCATATCCGTAGTCTTTATGCCAGGTGGTGGCGCATGTGAATCCGTGTCCTATTATCCACAGGCATTCCGGAGCCACGGCATTCATTTTGGCGATCCAGAAGTAGTTATATTTAGGAGAATAGAATACGTCATAGGTGCCGCTCTCGCGGAGGAAAGTGAGTTTGTCCCCTTCCTTGCCGAAGAAATCCCTGTTGTATGCTCCTTCAAGATCGCTTATTCCTGTTATCTTGACTTCGTCGCCTTTGGTAAATGAGATGCTTGAGTAAAGAACCCCGGACTGAGGAGACAGGGCAGAGCCGTTTACACTTACGTTCAACTGGTCTCCAGCTACCGTAACTTCAAAGGTGAGAGCATTGAAGATGTATTGATGAACAAGTGTGGACGGGTATGAAATCGCCACTCCGGAGGCGTCAGAGAAGGCGCAGATCTGCGCGTTGTTTTCTTTTTCCGATGTCCCCCAGATGAATTCGGCCGCGGAAAAATCTTCAGCGGTGGAGAATACGGCGGAAACGATGCTTTCATAGTCCCCTTCAGGCGATTTGTAAACATTGGCTGTCTCTGTCAGTTCAAGTTCCAATACGTCGGTTCCTGTCTTCATATACAGCTTGTCCGGAAGGGCAGGTCTTACGATGGAGACTTTTTTAGTCTGATTGACGCTCTCACCCTTAATGTTGATTCCGGTGAATGTTACGAGAATATCGGAGCCTTGCGCCATGTTCGCGGCAAAAGGAATGGCGAGGACGTCTTCCACCGTAAATTCGTGTCCGGGAGTACGTATGCTTTTTTCGGCCAGAACGGTACCGTCTTCAAGCGCGGCGCTTATCTCCATAGTGGAAAGGTCTGTAGTTCCGTCTTTGAGGCTTGCTTTGAATGAAAGGTCGCCTGGGACGTTGATGCTTTCGGCGATGATTACGTCGCTGAGGGCGATATTTCCCGATACGGATGCGGGTTCATCTTTCCTGCAGGAAGTCAAAAGAAGTGCAAATCCTGCCATGATTAGTGTTAAATGTTTCATAATAAAGTGGTTTAATATCCTTCGTTTTGTGTAAGTCTTTCATTGATGTCCATCTGCTCCTGAGGGACAGGAAGTTTTTCTCTCCACGTAGGGATGTCGGTGAATCGCACTTTTCCGTTCTTGTCGTGAGAGAGTTTCATCACTTCTTCCATGCGTTCGTTTCTTACCAGATCGAACCATCGGTGCCCTTCCAGCAGGAGTTCGAGCTGTCTTTCGTTTTCTACTGCCAGACGGGCTTTTTCTACGTCAAGGCTTGTCGGCAGAAGGTCAATTCCGGCCCTTCCGCGAATTTGATTGACTATGGCCATGGCTTCCGTCGGTTTACCTGATTCCACCAGGGCTTCGGCTTTGAGCAGAAGAATGTCCGCGAGCCTCAGCAGGATGATGTCGCTTTCTTTCTGGCGGATCTTATATGCCAACGGATAATTATTGGCAGGCCAATAAATGTCGTATGGTACAGTGGTCCAATAGATTGAGGATTTGTATCTGACGTCTTTGTCTTTATCGAATTTGGCTACAAGGTCCTGTGTCGGAGTGCAGTATCTCCTCCATGAGACCACTACGTCGCCGGAAACATCTGTCAGAAGAACCCAATATGCCCAGTTGTGCTGCTCCGCCACATCCGAGAAATACATTTCGAAGATGCTTTCGGAAGAGAATTTGCCGTCTATCGTCCAAAGAGTATCGAAGTCGGGAACGAGAGAGTAGCCCTGTTTTATGACAGCGTCGCACAGGCTGACTACCTTATCATAGTCTCTTTCACTCTTTTTTCCCATGGTGGCGTAAACTTTGGCGAGAAGTCCGTAAGCTGCGCCCTGTGTGCCGCTGAACGCTCCGGTGCTTTTGCTTGGAAGATTGCTGATGGTATCTTCGTTCAAGTCGTCGAGAATCTGCGCGTATATGTCCTCTTCGCTCGTCCGTGAAGGGTACATCACGGGATACCACGTGTCTATGTTGTCCACGGTGATGGATGGGATGAGTTGAAGTGTCATAGGCGCGGCGCCCCAGTATCTTACGATGTCGAACAGGACCCATGCACGGGCGAATTTGGCATCGGCCGTTATCCTCGCGCGGGTGTCGTCGTCTATGACGGAACTGTCCATAAGTTTGACATTCTCTATGACGTTGGTGGCCGAGCCTACTATAGCATAGAACTGGGACCACATCAGCGCTACCAGAGAATTGGTGGCGCTTACTGCCATATTGTCGAACTGTTCTTCGGCTATACCGTCTCCGCCTATAAAGCAATTATCCGACATGCAGTCTCCTATGTAGAAGTTGCAGGCTTCGTAGATATCGGTTTTAAAAAGTGCGTAAACACCGTTCAATTCGGATTCGGCATCAGCCACGGAGGTGTATGCCGACTTCTGTTCTTCCGTCTGAGTCTGTTCTTTGGTTATTTCCGCCAATGGCTTTTCGTCCAGGAAACTTTCACAGGAGGTAAAGACTGACAGCAGGGTTAAGGCAATTATGTATTTTTTCATGACTTTCTTAAAAACTTATGTTCAGGCCGGCGATGACGGTCTTGGATTGAGGATAGGTGCCGTAGTCAACTCCCAGAGCGACAGCGTTGGTGCCGTAGGCGTTGACTTCAGGGTCGTAGCCGCTGTATTTGGTGAACGTCAGAAGATTCTGACCGGTGACATAGACCTGCAGGGCAGATATGAATGTTTTCTGCAGAAGATGCGCCGGCAGGTTATACGATAATGTAAGAGTCTTCAGTCTCAGGTATGAGCCGTCTTCCACAAAACGTGAAGAGTTGTGAATATTCTCGACATTGCCGCTTCGCGGAACGTCCGTTATCATGCCCGGGCGCATCCATCGTGAAAGCACGGCTTTCGACTGGTTCTTGAAATCCACCATCCCTTCCGTGTCTATTCTGGAGGCGTTGAAGATCTGGTTACCATGGCTTCCTTGGAAGAAAATGCTGAGTGTAAGTCCTTTCCATGAAAAATCATTTGTAAAACCATATATGAAGTCAGGCTGTGCGCATCCTATGACCGTTCTGTCTTCCGGGCCGATGGTGCCGTTTCCGGAGATGTCTTCGTAGTCTATGTCTCCGGTGTCCACATTGACACCGAGTGATCTATATCCATAGAAGGATCCGAGCGGCAGTCCTTCCTTTAGGATGACGGCGGCTTCACCGGTAGAGTACATCTCGGCATAGTAGTAAACTTTGTTAAGACCGAGTTTGAGAAGTTTGTTCTTGTTGAAAGAGATGTTGAAATCGGTGTTCCATTTGACCTCTCCGGTCAGATTCTTGGTGGAGAGGATGAATTCCGCGCCCTTGTTCTCCATCTGTCCGTCGTTGCGTGTGATTCCTCCCGGGAGGTTCACGTTGTCAGGCAGCGCGACGGTGAGTAGCAGATCGGTGGTCTTCTTGTAATAGGCGTCAGCGGTGAAGGTTATTCTCGATTCGTACAGAGAGAGGTCCACGCCGATGTTGTACTGCGCCGTCTTTTCCCAAGTCAATTCCGGATTGGACGCCGAATTGGGCGTGATGGCTATCCCCGGATATGAATTGTCCGTGGTAGGAGGGACCTTTCTTATATTCATGGATGCCAGATAGGAATAGTTGCCTATGCCGCCCTGATTACCGTTGAGACCGTATCCTGCTCTGATTTTGAGATCGTCCACTGCATCCTTGGCTTCTGTCATGAACGCTTCGTTGGACAGCCTCCATGCGGCTGAGAAAGATGGGAAACAGCCCCATCTGTGTCCTTTCGCGAATTTGGAAGAACCGTCGAAGCGGACATTGGCCGAGAAAAGATAACGGTCGTCGTAGTTATAATTGGCACGGCCAAGGAAAGAGGCCAGCGACCATGCGGAAGCCGTGCTCCAAGTGGCGTCTTCATCCAACTGATTGGCTACAGCCACGCTGTGTATGTCAGTGTAGGATTCCGGAAGGTCATATCCTGCTAGCGAATTTGCATTGTAACGGGCCTTCTGAAGCGATGACCCGGCCAGAAGGGACAGATTATGTCTGTCTGCGAAAGCCCGTTCGTATGAGACGATGTTTTCCAATAACCATTCGCTGTTTCTGGATGTGGATTCCGTTACGCGGCCTTTGGTGGAGCGACCGTCGGAAGTGCTGTGCGGGTCGAGGTAGTAGTCGTCTCGGGAGTTGTTGAGGTCCATCGAATATGTAACCTTGTAGTGAAAATCCTTGAACGGCTTGAAGTCGAGAGACAACGCGCCTTGCAGTCTGTCCGTATAATATGTCATGTCGGCCGCATTGGCAGCCATAGGATTCAGAATACGCGAGCCGTAGGCATCCTCATCATAGATGGTAGGGTCTGTGCTGCTCCAAACCTGCATGAAAGGA
The DNA here is from genome assembly GCA_963615835.1 of Coprococcus eutactus. Lineage (GTDB taxonomy): Bacteria > Bacteroidota > Bacteroidia > Bacteroidales > UBA932 > Cryptobacteroides. The sequence continues at coordinate 15,448 of CAVEIF010000020.1, forward strand.
GGGGTGTTTATGGCCGAGAGAATGGAGCCTGCTCTGAGCGAACTTCTGTTTTCGTAAACGGAGCGGCCTTGGTTATGTGAGTAACCTACATTGAAACTGGAACTCAGATAATCGAACATGTCGTTGTCGATATTGGCTCTGAAGTTGGTTCTTTGGAAGTAGGCCTTGTTCACTATACCTTTTTCGGAGGTGTGTCCGGCTGACACGTGATAACGAAGTTTGTCGTTGCCGTTCGAAAGGGACAGCTGATAGTTCTGGTTGACGCCGGTCCCGAAGAGTTCGTCTGTCCAGTCCGTATAGCGGGTTTCGCTGTCCGGAATGGTCGGGACGGTTACTGTCTTGGATGCCAATTCTTTCATCAGGTCCTTGTATTCTTCCGTATTCAGGGCTTCAATCTTGTTCCCAAGTCTTGAAAATCCGAGGAAGGTGCTGAACCGGAATTCGGTCTTGCCGGCATCGCCCCTTTTTGTCGTGATGAGGACCACGCCGTTGGCGGCTCTTGCTCCATAAATGGCTGAAGAAGAAGCGTCTTTAAGCACCTGAAGGGAGGCGATGTCGTCCGCGGCTATGTTGGATATGTCATCCGTAGGGATTCCGTCCACTACATAGAGCGGTTCATTGGAAGCCTGGACGGAGGTGGCGCCCCTGACTCTTATGGAAAGCGAAGTCCCCGGCATGCCTGACGGCTGTATTACCTGAACGCCCGCTGCTTTGCCCTGAAGTGCGGAACCTGCTGATATTATGGGTCTTGTGTCGAGATCTTTGGTGGAAACGACTGAGACTGCCGTGGTAAGGTCCTTTCTTTTTATGGAACCGTATCCTATGACTACGGCATCGTCAAGGTATAGATTGTCAGATTTCAGTGAGATTCGAATGTCCGTTACATTGCTCAATACGACATTTTCGGTTTTGAAGCCGAGGGCGGAGAAAGTCAATTTGTCCGATTCGTATGCATCTATTTTGAAATGTCCGTTTCCGTCTGTAGCGATGCCTGCATTGGTGCCTTCTATGAAGACGTATGCTCCGGGGAGCGGTTCGTTTTCATCGTCAAGGACGATGCCCTGATAGGTCCGCAGAATTCTGTCCGGCCCTTTTTTGATGATGATTAGGTCATCTTCAATGGTGAAGACGGCATTGGCCTGGGACAGTATTTCGCTCAGAGCCTGCTCAAGAGGAAGACTCGTGCGGGGGAGGGTGATGGAAGTGGATAGGTCCAGTACTCCTTCGTTATACGCGATATGTTTTCCGCTCTGCTGTTCTATCAGGGCGAGAGCATCGCGTAGTGTCGTCTTTTCGCTGCGCATCGTTATGGTCTGTGCATTCAGCGGGGCGACAAGAAACAGGAGTACAGATACTGAAAGTAGTAATCTGTGTCTCATGAAAAAGTGTCAGTTTAATGTTATTATATTGTTTTCTATGTAATAGTTCATGTCCGGTATGAGCGCGGAACAGAGGGAGAGAAAATCGTCAAGCGAGAGTTGTGTATCGCGGCGTGCCGTAATGCTGGTGTCCTTGTATTTAGGCAGCAGGGTGTTGCATTGGACGCTTACTCCGTATGTGCGCTCGATATAGCTGCATATGTCTGTTATGCCTGCCTGTTTGAATGCAAATCCTCCGTCTGTCCAGAGCATTATTCTGCTTATGTCTATTTGTTCTATGTCAAAACCTTTTTCCATGTCCAGAGTTGCCAATTGGCCCGGGGAAAGAGGCACCTCTTCCTTGCCTCTGAATAATTTGACGGAACCGGATTCGAGTGCCACCGAAGGAGTGTTGTCTTCGGGATAGGCGGATACGTTGAATACGGTTCCCAGAACTTGCACGTCAAAATTGTTGGTCTTGACGATGAATGGCTTATGTGGATTTTTTGATACTTCGAATTTGGCTTCGCCTATGAGTATCACTTCGCGCGATTTTTTCGCATATCGGTCCGGGTATATCAGGGTTGACCCTGAATTCAATGTAACTGAAGAGCCGTCGGAAAGTGTGATGCTCTTTCTTTCTCCCATGGGAGCATAGCATTGAATGGTGGATGCGTTCGGTTGGAAGGAAGTACGTATGGCGAGTGTGCCGAAAAGCAGAAGCGGCAGGATGACTGCGGCCGCCATTATTCGTCTTCTGTTGGTTTTTTCTTTTTGAATGCGCGTGGCGATATTGAAGATGCCTTCTTCTACAGCGGCGTTGTCAACATCGTGCGGATTGATATTGTTCCAATAATTTTTCAGGTCGGACATGTGAAATCTGTTTCTGTTCTATAGTAAAGACGAAACAGACGGGAAGAACTCCCTGTGTCAACTGTAATTTTTTACATTTTTTTTGGCAAGGCTGAGCTGATTTTCCACAGCTTTTTTGGAAATTCCCAATACTGAAGCTATTTCGTCGTTAGTAAGTCCGTTGAAGCAGCTCATCAGAAAGATGTCCTTTTGTCTGGGCGGCAGACTGTCCGCAAGTTCCCGCAGCCTTTTTATTTCGGAGGCTGAATTGATCTGTGAGTCCGGATTATATGACAGTCGGGAGATAAGGAACTCGTCAAACATCTCAGCGGAAATCTCCTTGCGCCTGTATGCTTTTTTGAAATAGTCCAGACATGCGTTTTTCGACAGGACGAAGAGAAAATCGTCCGGAGACTTGATGCCCTTGAGTTTACCGCGGTTCTTCCATAATTTTAGAAATATGTCTTGCGTGATGTCCTGAGCGGCCTGCTTGTCGTGCACGAGTGAACGGACGAAAGTCAGCACCTTCCCGTAGTAATTATGGCATATTTCCAGAAATTCTTTCATCGCTTATTAAAAATCCTTGCGCCTTTTTCTGAGACGCATCTGAAGTCTTCCTGTCCAATGGTCGGCTGCAAAAATGGCGGACAGAGCCAGAAAAAAGACGATGACGCCGGCGGGGTGGACATTGGTCTCAAGCCATCGGTAACATACGGTCATCCACGAGAACGGTCTGCGGAAGAAAAATGAGACGGGGCTTGAACCTGCGTGCCGGATTTCTTCACCGATGGTGGGGACGCGGCGTGTAACTTTCACTGTAAGAAGGAGTTCTCCGAGATTGTCCGACCATTGAGGTTTACGGATCTTCCCGTCTTCGCGGCACTCGTAACCGTCGTTTACACAGAAGTACAGTATTCCGTTACGGTCCGCTTTGAATGAAGGGTTGCAGACTGTGTATTTTTCTCTGAGGCCTTCTTTTCGAGAGAATGAAAGTTCATGCCAATTCACGGACGAGTCGTCCGCTGTCCCTTGTGCTTCGCCGCACACTGCCCATAGAAGCGAGCCGTAGTGATCCTTCCGGTCCGTGACATTCCCGTCGACTTTTTGTGAAAGACGCAGTTCGAAATTATAGGCGGCGGTATCTTTCAGCAGGGATTCACGTATTCGCCGCTTGACGCAGGCTGCCTGTGATTCCGTATGCGGTGAAGACGTCTCGGCAAGCACGCGGCTTGGACTGCGGGTGTACTGAGTCATGTTGTTGGTGGAGGAAGATATCACCATGTCGCAGATGTCCGAGTAGAATGACCCGGAATAGGCCACTTCCACCTTGTCTCCGGTCGAGAGTGAGATCCCCATATCGGAACAGGTGTCAGAGGAGTTCATGAGATAGACATAGTATTCCTGCTTGCAGGGCTGCTGCAGAACGATGGCTCCGCGTGAATTGATGCTCATTTCTGGGGAGCGGAACATGATGTCCTTGATGAAGAATACCATCATGGAGGCCACGACCACGAAAGTCAGGACCATGCAGCTGAAAAGTATAATCCCGTTAAGCTTTACGGAGTAGCGATAATCCGTCTTTCTTCCTGTAAGGAGCGAGCTTGTCTTGGATACGAGCCAATACAGGGCCCAGACCGCAAGAAGTATCAGCGTGCAGAGGTTCCGATAGATGAAGGACAGAAGCGGGAATCGCCGTGCAGGGTCATAGGCCGCGAAATGCGGCCGTCCGGAGCCATTGCCGTCGTAGTCGCCGGATTCGGAAAAGACTGATTCCAGAAGGCTTCCGTCATTTATCTCCACATCCGTTCCGGAGGCCAGCGCGTCCATGATGACGTTTTCCAGCTGTCTGTCTTTAATGCTTTTCCCCATGGCGGCTACTTTTTACGCTCAATCACTATCAGAAACGAACCTACATTGTCCGCGAACCATGCATCTACATAGTTTATTCCGCGGTATAGGTCGAGTTCGTCTTTGTCTTTACCGGTGTCGACGACTTTGACGAAGTCGATGGTGTCACGGGATTTCCGGATTACGGTCATGGTGTCCGAATATTTATAGACTTTACCTATCGACAGCTCGTCATAGACCGTTTTCTTTTTCATCGCATCTATCTTGCGTTCTGTCAGCGCGACATCGTTGACGGCGAAATGCAGAATGCCGTCCGTGCGTATGACCTGGTCGTTCTTTCCTGCTCCGATTACATATATGTCCGGCTCAGGGCTGCCTTTCCATCTGCCGGAGGTGTCGGGAGAATTCCCGTCGACGAACTGCGGCGGAGTATGTAATGTGTTGAAGAAATTGTCTTCTCTGTTCTGATACCTTTCCGGAATCACCTGCATTAGCAGCACCCCTTCGTTCTCCCCGGGTGCTATCCTGAATTTACGCCTCTGCTCGTCGCGGTCGGCATTCCTGCCCGCATCTTTCCCTCCGGTAACTGAACCTTCCGGGCCCGTCCACTCATATTCGGGCTCCCGGTTAAGCATGCAGTCGCTGACAAGATGATGGATCGCGTTGTTGCTCTTTCCCGAGGCCCTCACGGAGATGACGTCGTTCTTGTGCACTTCGATACCTGAATTGGCCCATAGGTCGGCCGTGTTGAAAAGCCAGTAAATCACTTCCTTATCCTCGCTCTTGATGATGGTCGCGCCGTATTTCGTGGTGGAGATGGAGTTATACGGATATATGGATTTGATCGCCAGTGTCACGAAGGCGAGGCCGAAGAAGAGTATGACGAGAACGAGGAAAAGTGAAAGTATCGCTTTCCATGTCATGCGCGGGTTCCTAAGGATGGTCAGCAGGTCGCGGTGCCGTACCACCTCTATCTGCACTTTTCTGTTTTCCTGGGTATCTGTACGGCGCTTTCCGCCGTCTGTCTCTCTGTTTTCCATCGGTTATCGGGATTAGTGATGTGTAACTGGGCAAAGTTAGGCCTTATCGTGAAAATTTCCTATATGTGCGGAGATTTTCTTGCATTGTTGATTATTGTTTAACATCTCTGGAGAAATAGGAAAGATAGCGGTGCTCCCTGTCAGGAGCGGAGCCACTGAAAAAAAGAGGATGACCTTTTTGGATCAGCCTCTTTTTGAAATGGTCGGGATGAGGCGACTCGAACGCCCGACCCCTACGTCCCGAACGTAGTGCGCTACCAACTGCGCTACATCCCGATATTGAATTCAAGCGATTATCTTTATCGTTACTTGGTGCCTATTGATAAAGCAGTTCGGCGTATTCTCCATTAGAGAACGTTATCGGATAATCTTTCCGCTCAAAATCTCGGCGCGAAGATAGCAATAAAATTTGTATATCTGAAAGCAAATGTTAGAAATAATCGACATTCAGGAAAGAGCCGTTCTCCATTCGTTCTTTATCGATGACGTAGCCACGGATGGCGAACTGGTGCAGTATATTCGTGCACCATTGGTGGAATTGCGTGGCTCTCACCGAGTTGACGCGATAACCGACAGAATGGTGAGGTTCTTTTCCCTGGGGTTCAATTATTTGGTAAGATTCTGGTACATCTTGAAGAGGCGGGCGACGATGTCGCTCTCGGTGGCGTCTTTGGGGAAGCCGTAGGCTTCGAGAACGGCGGCATCGTTGGCGCGGTGGGCGCTGCGGAGTTCTGGCGGCATTGTCAGGCTGTCGTAGAGATCTGCAAGGCTGCTATCCGGATAGAGGGCGCGGGCATCGAGAATTGACTGTGCAGTCTGCTCTATCTTGCTCTTTTGGGCATTGGTGACTATCTGAGGCCAAGGGAAGTTGTTGTAAACA
>CAVEIF010000021.1:0-21094 GCA_963615835.1 Coprococcus eutactus
GGTGGGTCTGCCAGGTGAGGAACTTTTCCGCCGTTTTTGTCCTCACCTGAACAAGGCATGTGTCACAGAGGACTACCTGGATTGCAAGACGTCCGGAAACCTGTTGAAAATCCAACCGACGCATCGTCCATCTCTATCTTGTTGAGATTGCGGACAACCGGCTATCTGTTAGAAACCCATCTGATCACGTAAAGCCTTTCGGTATCTTGAATTACCCGAAATGTTGACACATTCGATTCTGGTTTATTGAAATTGCTCTTCAGCGCTCTGACAAAGAGACACGACACTACAAGATCAAGTCATATCATCAGTATTTCACGCCATTCAGATTCAGACACGGTGAATCCGATAAGAATATGCAGAGGCAGTTCTTTTCGGGACCCGTGCCGCCCTCGGCATCGGAAGAGGGGGGACCACGAACTTGTGAGTGGTGGGGTCGAGCGTAGCGAGACGGTCGTCGAAATGGACTCTGTCAGAGTGCTTGTTGACGGATGGTCGACCGCGATCTATGAATGGGTATTGACGGCTGACCGCCCGTGGTCTGTGAAAGAGGGGCCCACGAAGTGGGAGGGATAGCGCGAAGTGCGTATCGTCTTGGACCGATATGACCTTGGTTTATAGGTTATAGCGAAAACCGGAAGCGCAAAGTAATCGTTAAAAAATAACTTGGTAATCTTTGATTGTCTTTTTGGTCTATATTACTTTTTTCATCAGTCGAGTACATCCAGTACACTCCATCTTCAAAAATCAATCTATACTCAAAAAATCCTTCGCAAATCTTTACCAACTTATTTTTTACCGATTACAAAATGTAACGTAGATGACAGAAATAATTGGCTCAATGGATAAAAAAGATTAAATTTGTGGGATATGGCGATTAGTTTCTTTCAACGCATCAGCAGAGCCGTAATAGGCAAGTCGAGGGTGGATGATGACACGCTTGACGCCATAGAAGAGGCTCTTGTGGAATCTGATATGGGGGTGGACACCACTCTGAAGGTCATAGATTCTTTAGAGGAGAAAGTTTCCAAAGACAAATTTATGTCCAAGGAAGAGTTGTTCTCTATGCTAAGAGATCAGATTTCCTCCATAATGGAGGAAAAGATATCTCCGGATAATCCATTGCATCCGTACGTCATTTTGGTTGTGGGCGTCAATGGGGTGGGTAAGACTACCAGCATAGGTAAATTGGCATATAAATTTCGCAAGGAAGGAAAAAAAGTCGTTCTGGGTGCGGCGGATACTTTTCGTGCCGCCGCGGTGGATCAGATAGGCGTGTGGGCTGAACGGGCCGGAGTGGATATCGTAAAACAGCAGATGGGCTCTGACCCTGCCGCCGTGGCTTATGATACCGTGAAGTCCGCTGTGGCGAAGGGCGCTGACGTGGTCCTTATCGACACTGCCGGCCGTCTGCATAACAGGGTGGACCTTATGAACGAACTTACTAAGATACGTAATTCCATAGGAAAGGCTTTGCCCGGGGCGCCGTCGGAGGTGATGCTTGTCCTTGACGCCAGCACGGGGCAGAATGCCTTTGCACAGGCCAGGGAATTTGCCCGTGCGACGAACATAACATCACTGATGCTCACCAAGTTGGACGGAAGCGCGAGGGGAGGAGTGGCTGTAGGTCTTGTGGACCAGTTCGGCATCCCTATAAAATATATAGGGGTAGGGGAAGGAATAGACGACATTAAGGAGTTTGACAAAGAGGAGTTTATAAAGACTCTTTTTGACGAAGATAATTTGAAATAAAAAAGATATGAAGCTGGATTATAATTGGCTTAAGGATTACATCAAATGTGACCTCACTGCGGCTCAATTGGCCGATATTATGACTTCCATAGGGATAGAGGTTGATTCTGTGGAGGAGACGGAGACTATAGAAGGTGGATTGAAGAATGTAGTGGTGGCCGAGGTTCTTACCTGTAAGGAACACCCGGATTCTGATCATCTGCATATCACTACCGTTAATGACGGAGGAGCAGAGCCGGTGCAGGTGGTTTGTGGTGCTCCGAATGTGACGGCCGGCCAGAAAGTCCTTTTCGCGAGGGTCGGTGCGGTTCTTCCGGGTGATTTCAAGATTAAGAAGTCTAAAATCAGAGGTGTCGAGAGTCTGGGTATGATATGCGCGGAGGATGAACTTGGCATAGGAGACAGCCATGACGGCATAAAAGTTCTTCCCTCTGATGCTCCTGTGGGGGTTCCGGCTAAAGAGTACCTCGGAATTCCGACGAGGGCGGTCATAGAGTATGAGATAACTGCCAATCGTGTGGATGCGGCATCTCACTACGGGGTGGCGCGTGATGTCTATGCCTATCTTAAACTCCGCGGCATTCCTTGCGAACTTTGTCGTCCCGAGGCCGGAAAAGCCGGTTCTGCGGCCGGTTCTGCAGCTCCTATAACGGTGGATGTGCAGGATGCGGCCGGAGCACCTCGCTATATGGGGCTCACTGTCAGGGGCATAAAGGTCGGACCTTCACCTAAGTGGCTTCAAGACAGACTGTCGGCTATAGGAAGCCGCCCTATTAATAATGTGGTGGATATTGCCAATTATATTCTTTTCGCTTTCGGGCAGCCTCTTCATACTTTTGACGCCGACAAGATAAAGGGCGGCAAGGTCATAGTCCGCCGTGCGCATGAAGGTGAACTCATACGTACGCTTGACGGAGTGGAAAGGAAACTGTGCGACAGCGACATGGTTATCGCCAATTCGGATGGCCCTATGTGTATAGCCGGAGTCTTCGGAGGTGAAGACAGCGGAGTGAGTGAAGATACGGTGAACCTGTTTTTGGAAAGCGCATATTTCGATCCGGGCAGCATCAGGAAGACGAGCAAGAAGCAGCAGTTGTCCACCGATGCTTCGTTCCGTTATGAAAGAGGTTGCGATCCTGCCATTTGCCCGTTCGCGCTCAAATATGCCGCGGACCTGGTAGTGGAGTTATGTGGCGGAGAGGTCGTTGGGGACATTCAGGAGAATTATCCTGCTCCTGTGGAGAAGAAAAAGATAGGACTCGATTATGGACGCATCTGCCGCTTCATAGGGAAGGAGATAGGAGATGAAAAGATAGATCTTATTCTTAATTCGCTTGGTTATGAGTTTCTTGGCCGTGAAGGACGCAAGGCCGAAGTTCTTGCCCCCACTTATATGGTGGATGTTTACAGGGAATGCGATGTGGTGGAGGAAATCCTCCGCATATACGGCTACGATAATGTGGAACTGCCTTCACAGATGCGTATGTCCGTGAACGCCACCCCTTCTCCGGAGCCTGAGGCTGTTCGCAGCATCATATCTAATTTCTTGGCGGCCAATGGTTTTGTGGAGACCATGAATAATTCCCTTACCAAGGGAGATTATTATTCGTCTCTTACGACATTTCCTTCCGAACGCTGCGTAAGGATACTTAATCCTCTGAGCCAGGACCTTAACGTGATGAGGCAGACACTTGTTCTCAATGCGCTGGAGGTTATATCCTATAATATCAACCGCCAGATGCCTTCGATGCGGATCTTCGAATATGGCTCTGTCTATCAGAGGCTTCCGGAAAAGAGCGGTGAGACGCTTGAAGGTTATGAGGAACACCAGAATTTCTGTCTTGCCATAACCGGAGGCAGAGAGAAGACTTGGCGTAGCGGAGCCGTCAAATCGGACTATTTCGAACTCAAATCCTATATTGAACTTTTGTTAAGACGCTTTGGCGCAGATATTTATCAGCTGTGGAACGAGCCTGCTCCAAGCGATATCTACAGTGAAGGTATGTGTTACAAACTGCCGGGAAGCGGAAAGGTATTGGCCGTTATGGGTAAGGTGTCTCCTTCTCTTGCCAAGAAATTCTCCATCAAACAGAATGTCTATGTGGCGGAGATCTCGTGGCCGGTGCTCTTCGAACTTATAAAGCGCAACAAGGTGTCGTTCAAGGAACTTCCCAAATTCCCCGAGGTGCGTCGCGATTTGGCTTTGCTGCTCGATGAGGGAGTGTCATATGCCGACCTTAGAGCCACTGCTTACAAGCAGGCCAGGAAACTGCTTAAGAATGTTTCCCTTTTCGATGTCTATCGTGGGGACAGGATACCGCAGGGGAAGAAGCAGTATGCGTTGAGTTTTACTCTTCAGGATGCGGAAAAGACGCTTACCGATCAGGATGTGGAGAAGGTTATGACCACTATTTTTACGGCATTTCAGAATAACTTCGGAGCTCAGCTCCGTTAGGCCGTCGCTCTGAGTTTTCAGGTGTCTTGGGTTAAGGTGGCAATGGATGATTATTTGGGCAAATCTTGAAAAAGTATGCGTAATAATGTGAAATACAGTCTAATAGGAGTTGTGCTCGTATCGCTTCTCCTTTTGGCTTCGTGCTCGGAAAAGGGGCGTGTGATTCCTCAGGACAAGTTTTCTGAAATCTATGCCGAGATGTTTCTCGCCGACCAGTGGCTGACTTCGCATTATTCGGAACGGACTAAAGCTGACACCACGCTTTTTTATGAGCCTATTTTCCGTAAATACGGATATTCGCTCAAGGATTACGACGCCTCTGTAAGACATTATATCCGAAAACCGGACGATTACGCGAAGATATTGAAGACCACTTCATTAAGATTGGATAAAAAGGTCAATTATCTGAAAAAGGTGAGCGATTATTATAGTAAAAGGCAGACCATCTCGCCGTACGTGCCCAAGGATTTCGATTTGCGGACTCTGATGGCGGAAGATACCATGATGCGCTGGCACATATGCGATACGGTGAGTGTGGTGGATAGTGTGGAATTGGCCGGGAAAACTCCTGTCGACAGCGTGGAAGTTTTTGAAAAGATACCGGTGCCGGACTCGGCGGCTAAAGATCCGTTTCTGCGGAATATCGCAGTTCCGGAGTTCAGAGGTGTCGGCCCTGCCGATGACGAAGATGAAAACGTCCGGAAAGCACGTTTAATGAAAGAGTAAGAGTATAATAGACTTAAATCGTTGAATATGAACAGAACTGATATTTTGAAAAAATGTTTCGCCTTTATGGATCTCACGACCCTGCGTCCGGAAGATACGCCGACGAGTGTAAAGGCTTTGGTGGATAAGGTTACGGAATTTCATAGACTCTATCCTTCTTATCCGCTTCCCGCTTCGATATGTGTATATCCTAACTTCGCGCATGTCGTTAAGGAGAATCGTGTCAGCAGCGATCTTCATGTAACCACTGTGGCCGGGTGTTTTCCGTCGTCGCAGAGTTTTCTTGAAGTAAAAAAGTCTGAGGTGGAATTGGCCATAAAAGGAGGAGCGGATGAAGTGGATATAGTTCTCGCTCTCAATGCTTTTTTGGACGGAGATTATGCGTCTGCCTCAAAGGAGATAGAAGAGATAGCCGGGATCTGCCATTCTGATGGGGTCATTCTCAAGGTTATTCTCGAGACGGGGATTCTTAAGACTGAAGATTTGATTCATAAGGCGTCTATGCTCGCGATGTCATCCGGAGCGGATTTCATAAAGACTTCTACCGGCAAGGTGAGCGTGAATGCCACGCCTGAGGCTGCCACCGTGATGTGCAAGGCTATACGTGAGCATTATGAAAAGACGGGTCGGAAGGTCGGCTTCAAGGCTGCGGGCGGGGTGTCCACTGCCGAGGAAGCTCTTCAGTACTACGAAATAGGGCGTTCAATTCTCGGAGAAGAGTGGATGAACAAGTCGCTTTTCCGCTTCGGAGTGAGCCGACTGGGCAATTCGCTCATTTCCGCCATCGAAAATAAGGAGATAAAGTTTTTTTAATTAGTGTTTTACGAAAAAAGCCGTGTAAATGATACTTACACGGCTTTTTTTATATACCTTTGCAGAAAATGAAACTTGAATATGAAAACTTCTAAATTCTTATTGGCCTTATGGCTACCGGTCAGCGTCATTTCATGTACGCGTGAATCTTTACCTACAGACAGTTCAGTCCAATGGGCGGACATCGATAACGTCTCGCACGATATGATAGTGCTCGGCGAGCAGCTTGACGATCCATATTCTCTTGCCAATATGACCAAGGCTTTCGCGGCGCTTTATCCCACGAAGGCCGGAGTGGTGGAACTCAGCGCCACCGATCATTATGTCAGACTGCTTCCTTCCTGTAAGGAGGATCTGGACGCTCTCGAAAAGATGGGTGTCAAGATGCTTGATCATCCGCTTGATTATCAGATTGTTCAAGAAGGGGATTATTATCACGACCCTCAGATTTCCGAAGATGACATTACGTGGCAGTATGCAGTGGTCTCTCCGGATTTTGTACCTCCCGCTTCCGTCCGATGCGAACTTCTGCACAAATGCTATCTTGCGGAGGCTGAAAATGTTACCAAGGCTGGTCTTGATTGGGTGGACTGGGACGCCGTGGAACGCGAGGCTTACAGGATTTCCGGTAATGAGGACATGCTCGTTCCTATGACGAAGGGCGAGAGCGAGTCCCATATCCCGAATGGGAGGATCTGCATAGTGGATAAGGATCATGTTCCGGATACGGTGGGAGTATCGGGGGTTCAGGTGTCGTGCAACGTGTTCGTCAAATTCGACAGATGTTTCACTGATAAGGACGGCAATTATCAGATGAAGAAAAGTTTCAAGTCCAAACCGCGCTATAGACTTGTATATACCAACAGCAAGGGGTTCACGCTCGGGTTCAATGCCGTTTTTGTGAAAGGATCCATATCTACGCTCGGCAAACAGCCTTCGACAGGGTGCAGCATTACGGTAAGCGAAAAGTCGGGCGGGACCATTTTCAAGAGGTGCGCCATAAATAACGCGGCTTATGACTATTATGAGGCTTGTTCATCGAACGGGGTGAAGATAAAGACTCCGCCTGCGAACCTGACCATATGGACCATAGGGTTCATGGAAAGCAGCGCGACGCTTATGCTCCATCAGGGAGCCATCCTGGATATGGATATGATAAGCAGTGTGATAGGGGTTTATCTTCCTATAATAAAGTTATTCATGCCGGATATAATCCTCGGGACGAAGAACTATCAGTCCTATAGTCAGATATATCATCTTGTGCATCATGAATTGGCACATGCGAGCCATTATATGCAGGTGGGAAACTCGTATTGGGACAGTTATGCCATGCTTATTCTGGAGGCTTATCTTAACTCGGGAGGGGTTACTTATGGGACCGGAACCGAAGATAATGCAGGGTATTGTGAAGTGGGGGAGATGTGGGCCTATTATATGGAAAACATCCTTTACAGGGAGAGGTATGATGACTGGACGACTACTTTCGGAACTAAATATTGGTTTCATCCGGAGATACTGATCTATCTGGATAACAGAGGATTGAACCGTTTCAAGATATTTCCCGCACTTATGCAGGACGTGCATTCGAAAGAGAATCTCCGTTCGCGTCTGATTACTCTTTATCCGGAGTGTAAAAGTAGTATAAATGAGGCGTTTAACAGATATTTATAGAATCAGATGAAGTACATTGAAAAGTTCATAGTTATAGGAGTTGTGATGGTGCTGCGAATAGGCGCAGCACCTTTGGCGGCGCAGGAGTATAATAAGGTGGCTCTTTCCACTAACGTGGCTGACTATGTTCAAGGCGGAGGTATGAATATAGATGCTTCCGTGGGTGTGTCGCAGCATTGGAGCCTGGTGGCAAGTGCAAGGTATAATCCTTATTCCCAAGACAGCAGGCAGCGCAGTTTTTCCGTGGGGACAAGGTATTGGCCGTGGTATCTGTATGCAGGATGGTGGATAAGCGCAGATGCCACTTATCAGGAATATAGTCAGACGGGCGATTTTCTCCGCGAGGGTGACAGGTTCGGTGCTTCACTTTGGTTGGGTTTTTCGAGGCTGCTGAGCAAACATTTCAATCTCGACGCGGGATGGGGACTTTGGGGTGGATATGAGTCGTATAAAGTATATGGATGTGAGACCTGCTCTCGAATAAGAGAGGAGGGGGACAATTATTTTTTGGCTCCGAACAGGATTATTTTGAGCATATCTTACATATTCTGAATAATTTTATTATATTTGCACTCCCTTTGCGCGGGTGGCGAAATGGTAGACGCGCTAGTTTCAGGAGCTAGTGTCATTACGACATGTGAGTTCGAGTCTCATCTCGCGCACAGTTTGATAATCTGACTTTAGTAAGCGATAAAGATTTTACGGTTACTCGGTTCGGTTGGAGTGAAGTTGCTTTTGTGGCAACTTCGCGTTTTTTTCGACAGACAGGTAACGACAGAAGCCTGTGAATTGACGGTAGTGTATGACAGAAATCAGAAACATAGCGATAATCGCACACGTTGACCACGGTAAGACTACTCTCGTGGACAGAATGATATATCAGGCTAATCTTGTTCGTCAGCCTGAAAATCTGGGACAGCTTATTCTTGATAATAACGATTTGGAACGCGAGAGGGGTATCACCATCTTGGCGAAGAATGTTTCCGTTACATATAAAGGGGTTAAAATCAATATTATAGACACTCCGGGCCATAGTGATTTCGGTGGTGAGGTAGAGCGCGTGCTCAATATGGCGGATGGCGTCCTGCTGCTGGTCGATGCTTTCGAAGGGTGTATGCCTCAGACGCGTTTTGTTCTTCAGAAGGCGCTTCAATTAGGTAAAAAACCTATAGTGGTGATCAATAAGGTGGACAAGCCGAACTGTCGTCCTTTCGAAGTTCAGGAGGAGGTTTTTGACCTTATGTTCAATCTGAATGCCACTGAGGAGCAGCTTGATTTCAAGACAGTCTATGGCTCAGCCAAGCAGGGCTGGATGTCTTTGGATCCGAACAAGCCAACGGGGGACATTATTCCGCTTCTCGACGTCATCCTTGAAGAAATACCTGCGCCTCAGATAGTTGAGGGTACGCCTCAGATGCTTGTCTCTTCTCTTGAGTACAGTCCTTATGTAGGAAGAATCGCCGTGGGTAAGATTACGCGCGGAAGTCTTAAGGTGGGGCAGAACGTCAGCCTTTGCAAGCGCTACGATGTCATCCAGAAGCAGAAGATCAAGCAGCTTATGGTGTTCGAGGGCCTTGGCAAATCTCCGGCGGAGGAGGTCAAGTGCGGGGATATATGTGCCGTAGTGGGGATAGACGGGTTTGAAATAGGTGACACTATTGCGGACTTTGAGAATCCGGAGGCGCTTCCTCCTATAGCTGTGGACGAGCCTACCATGAGCATGCTTTTCACCATAAACAATTCACCTTTCTTCGGTAAGGACGGTAAATATGTAACTTCCCGTCATATTAAGGAAAGACTTGACAAGGAACTTGAGAAGAATCTCGCTCTCAAGGTGAAACCGGGTCTTACGGCCGATTCTTTTGTGGTTTATGGCCGCGGTGTTCTCCATCTTTCCGTACTGATTGAGACTATGCGCCGTGAAGGATTTGAACTTCAGGTAGGGCAGCCCAAGGTTCTCGACAAGACCATAGGCGGACAGAGGTGCGAGCCTATAGAGGAGTTGTCCATCGAAGTGCCGGAGCAGTTCGTAGGCGCGGCCATAGAGATAGCTACCCGACGCAAAGGTGCGCTTATACACATGGAGCCGCGCGGAGACAGGACGCTTCTTGAGTTTGAGATTCCTACCCGCGGACTTATGGGCCTCAGGAGCAATCTTCTTACCGCGTCTCAGGGGGAGGCCGTCGTGGCTCACAGGTTTAAGGATTATCAACCGTACAAGGGCGATATAGAGAGAAGAAACAACGGTTCTCTGGTGTCTCTGGAGACGGGCACTTCGAGCGCTTATTCTATGAACAAGCTTCTCGACAGGGGGCGTTTCTTTGTGGAGCCGGGCGAGGAGATATATGCCGGACAGGTCGTGGGCGAACATACGAGGGAGAGAGATCTCAATATCAATATCTGTAAGACCAAGAAACTTACTAACGTGCGTGCCGCAGGCTCTGACGACAAGATTATTCTCCCTCCGGCCATCAAGTTCTCATTGGAAGAAGCTTTGGAATACATTCAGGAGGATGAACTCGTGGAGGTAACCCCTCATTATATGAGAATTCGCAAGATCTTGCTGGACCCGTTGGCCCGTAAGAGAAATAGCGATAATGTGGATTGATATTAGAAAATATTTTGTTAACTTTGCAACCCTTTGTAGTAAACCTTAATGGCATTGGCACCGGAGAGAAATCTTTCAGTGCCTTGGCTGATAAAAAGTTCTTTGAAAGTTTCGGGAATACTGACATTCTTGATGCGGACCTTGATGTGGAATGCAAGATAAGGAACAGGGGGGCCAGTGTGGATATAAGCTGCCGTATTGACGGGACTGTCACGGTGAGTTGCGACCTGTGTCTTGAGCCGTTGGCTTTGAAAGTGGAGACCGGGTTTGAAGAGACTTATACCCCGCAGGGCGGTGAACTGGACTTCGGTCAGGACGTATATGATTATGTCATTACGTCTCTTCCGCTTCGCAGAGTGCATCCGGAAGGAGAATGTAACGAGGAGACTATAAAGTATTTAAGTAAATAATAATTTAAAATAATAAGAAAATGGCACATCCAAAACACAAATTCTCTAAACAGAGAACAGCCAAGAGACGTACGCACGATTTCGCGCCTGTACCTACTCTTGCTACTTGTCCAAATTGTGGCGCTACAGTAATCTATCACCGCGTATGTCCAGAGTGCGGTTTCTATAGAGGACGCCAGATAATTGAAAAGAGCGCTGAGTAATCAGTACTCTTTTATGGTCTCTTAGTTCAACGGATAGAACGAAGGTTTCCTAAACCTTAAATACAGGTTCGATTCCTGTAGGGACTACAAGGGAAATGAATGAAGAACTTAAGGAATTAACTTCCAAGGAATATAAAGAAGGTTTTGTAACGGATATAGAGCAGGAGTATGTTCCCAAGGGGCTTTCCGAGGACATTATCCGTATGATTTCCGAGCGGAAAGGGGAGCCGGAATGGCTTCTTGAATTCCGATTGTCAGCATTCAGGCGCTGGCAGAAGATGACTCCTCCCACGTGGGGACATCTGCGTATACCCAAGATAGATTTTCAGGACATAGTCTATTATGCCGCACCTAAGAAAAGCGGCTCTTCATCCGGGGAGATAGACCCCGAACTCGAAAAGACATTTGACAAGCTGGGCATTCCCATAAAGGAAAGGGGCTTTCTTTCGGGCAAGGCATATTCCAATGTGGCCGTGGATGCTGTTTTTGATTCTGTCAGCGTGGCCACCACTTTCAAAAAGACGCTTTCGGAGAAGGGCATCATTTTCTGTTCTTTTTCCGAGGCCGTGCGTGATTATCCCGAATTGGTGAAAAAGTACCTGTCTTCTGTGGTTCCGGTCGGGGATAATTTCTATGCGGCTCTTAACAGCGCAGTATTTTCCGACGGATCATTCTGTTACATTCCTAAAGGCGTCAAGTGCCCCATGGATCTTTCGAGCTATTTTCGTATCAACGCCAGCGGTACGGGTCAATTCGAACGTACCCTCATAGTGGCAGACGAAGGATCGTCTTTGAGCTATATGGAAGGATGCACGGCTCCTCGCCGGGATGAGAACCAGCTTCATGCCGCTGTGGTGGAGATAGTGGTTGAGGCCGGAGCGGATGTGCGCTACAGTACGGTTCAGAACTGGTATCCAGGTGACGAAAACGGTCGTGGGGGCATCCTTAACTTGGTTACAAAGAGGGGAATCTGCCGTGGAGAAGGTTCGCATCTGAGCTGGACGCAGGTGGAGACGGGCTCCGCCATTACGTGGAAATATCCTTCCACCATTCTTAAAGGAGACGGCAGTTCGTCCGAGTTCTACAGCGTGGCTCTTACAAACAATCGCCAGATGGCCGATACCGGCACCAAGATGATACATCTGGGTCGCAACACGAAGAGCCGTATCGTGTCGAAGGGTATAAGCGCCGGGCATAGCGAGAATTCCTATCGCGGACTTGTCCAGATGGGACGTTCCGCTGACGGAGCGCGTAATTATTCGCAGTGCGATTCACTTCTGATAGGTTCTTCGTGCGGGGCGCACACTTTTCCTGTCATCAAAAGCGCCAATCCTCGAGCGACAGTGGAGCACGAGGCTACCACATCCAAGATCAGCGAAGAGCAGATGTACTATTGCGCTCAACGTGGAATAGATCCGGAACAGGCCGTAAGCCTTATAGTTAATGGTTATGCCAAGGATGTGCTTCAAAGGCTTCCTATGGAGTTTGCCGTGGAGGCTCAGAAACTCCTGTCTGTTTCGCTCGAAGGTTCAGTCGGTTAGCAGGTATGAATTATTTTGATATAATATCTTCTGTCCTGGGTCTTACCTGTGTGGTATTGGCCGGAAGGAACAGTAAATATAACTTCTGGGTGGGGTATCTTTATACCTTGGCCCTGGCTCTGCTGTTTTGGAACAAACATTTGTACGCGAATCTGTTCCTTCAGCCTATATCCTTGTGCATTAATATTCTGGGACATTGGCGCTGGACTCATCCCGCAGAGAATGAGCAGTCTAAAAAAGACAGCAGCGCGTTGAAAGTAACTTCGCTCTCATGGCCGCAGAGGGTTTTGGTGGTGTTCTCCGTGCTGTTTCTGGCATGGGGATGGGGAGAACTTTTACAAAGATTGGCCTTGGGAGATCCGGTCCCTTATCTGGATGCTTGTGTTACGGCGCTGATACTTGTGGCTCAGCTTCTTTCCGCATTGAAGAAATGGGATTGTTGGATAGCATGGTTTGTCGTTAATATTACTCAGATTATTCTGCACATAAAGGTGGGACATGTATTTATGCCTATAGTGTGCGGCTTATATCTGGTGAACAGTGTCTGGTCATTGGCAAGCTGGGTGAAAACTTATAAAAAAGGGGAATAGCGATGAGTGATATTCTATTGGAAATCAAAGGCCTGAAGGCAAGCGTGGAGGGAAAGGAGATACTTCACGGTGTGGATCTTACTATAAATCACGGAGAGGTGCACGCGATTATGGGACCCAACGGGGCCGGCAAATCCACTCTCGGGGCTGTCCTTACCGGTAAACCGGGCTATGAGGTGACAGGGGGAAGCGTGCTTTTCCTCGGAAAGGATTTGCTTTCAATGAGTGCCGAGCAAAGGGCTTGGGCCGGGCTTTTTTTAAGCTTTCAGTATCCTATAGAGATTCCCGGGGTGAGTCTGATTAATTTTATGAAGGCCGCCATATCTTCCAAGCGCAAGGCTCTCGGACAGGAGGAACTTTCTCCTGCGGAGTTCCTGAAACTTTTGAAAAGCAAGATGTCGCTTGTCCAGATGCGTTCCGACTTGGCTAAGAGAGACGTGAACGTGGGTTTTTCCGGCGGAGAGAAAAAGCGTTGCGAGATATTTCAAATGGCTATGCTGGAGCCTACGCTCTCCATTCTTGATGAGACGGACAGCGGACTTGACGTGGATGCTTTGAAAGTGGTGGCACAGGGGGTCAATGCCTTACGTACGCCGCAAACATCTTCCATAGTTATCACGCACTATCATAAGCTCTTGGAATATATCGTTCCGGATGTCGTGCATGTACTCAAGGATGGTCTTATAGTAAAGACTGCCGGAAGGGAACTTGTTTCACAGATAGAAACTTACGGATTCGAGGGAATAGATGGAAAGTAAATCCAAAATAGTCGTGCTGGGGACGGACACTCTGCCTTCTGTCGTCAGACTCCATGAGGGAGAGTCACAGAAAGTGGTCTTTGTGGCCCCTTTCGGGCAGACCGGTACTTTCGATGTGACTTTCGAACTTGTCGGTCCGGGAGCGGATCTTTCTTTATATGGCGTGTATCTTTGTGAAGGACAGCAGAATGTGGATTTTAAGATAAATGTCCGTCATCTTTGCGCGGGAAGCAGGTCCCATCAATTGTTTAAAGGTATAGCTTCGGGGGAGTCAAACGTCAAGTTTGAGGGTCTTGTGTATGTGGACAGCGGAGCGGATAAGACAGAGGCTCTTCAGGAGAATCATTCGCTTCTTCTTTCCGAGCGGGCCAATGTTCAAAGTCAGCCGCAGCTTGAGATTTATGCGGATGATGTAGTGTGTTCGCATGGTGCGACGGTGGGTGCTTTGGACGAGCAGCAGCTTTTTTATATGTGCTCGCGCGGGATTTCAAGGGAATTGGCCCAAAGTCTTCAGATAAGGTCTTTTCTCTCGCCGGTACTCGCTCAGCTGCCTGAAGAGCTGGTGGAGCGGATAACGAAAAGAACGACCTGAAAACCAGATCGTTCTTCGTGCGGATGATGAGACTCGAACTCATACAGGCCAACGCCCACTACCCCCTCAAAGTAGCGTGTCTACCATTTCACCACATCCGCATTCCTACTTTGGGACTGCAAAAGTAATACTTTTTATTAAATTTGCAAAATTTTTATGTTGGAATTATATCCTCCTGAGGGACGAATATTGTTGCACTGTTGCTGTGCGCCATGCTCCTCTGCCATACTTGAGTGTATGTTGCAGAACCATTTGGATGTGTCGGTGTTTTTCTCCAATTCCAACATAGTCCCGTTCGAAGAGTATGAGCACCGTAAGGGAGAACTCATCCGATATTGTAAGACGATGGGGGTTGAGTATTTTGAGGATGAATATGATCACGTGGCCTGGCTTGAGAAGGTGGCTTATTGCAGGGAGCATTTGAGAGAGAGAGGAGGAAGATGCCGGGAATGTTTTTCATTCAGGCTTTCACGTTCGGCTCAGTTCGCCGCGCATCATGGGTTCGGGGTGCTTACGACTTCACTTTCTTCTTCAAGGTGGAAAAGTCTTGATCAGATAAATGCCGCGGGAGAACAGGCCGTGAAGGGTCTGCCTGTGCAGTGGTGGGGGATGAATTGGCGTAAAGGCGGGCTGCAGCCGCGCAGAGTGGAGATAATCAGCGAGCAGGGATTTTATAATCAGCAGTTTTGCGGGTGCGAATTTTCGGCTTGCAGAGACAGTGTCATTCTTTATCCACCGGCTAAAATCAATCTCGGACTTAATGTGATTTCATGTCGCGAGAACGGCTTTCACGATATTGAGACGCTTTTTTATCCCGTTTATGCTCTGCACGATGAATTGCGTATAGAAAAAAGCGAAGAATTCAGCGTTCAGATGGAAAATGCTGATTGGCCTTTGGAAAAGGACCTGTGTGTAAGGGCTTTCCGACTGATGCAGGAGAGGTTCGCAATAGGGAATGTCAGGCTTGCTCTTAAAAAGAATATTCCTACCGGAGCCGGGCTTGGGGGAGGTTCGTCAGACTGCGCATATACCATTAAAGGTCTTGATGCCTTATTCGGACTTGGCCTTGGTGAAGAGCAGTTGACCGGACTTTGTTCCTCCCTTGGCTCGGACTGCGCTTTTTTCTTGAAGGCCAGGCCTCAGTGGGGAGAGGGGAAGGGAGACATTCTTTCGGATGCTCCAGATGTGCTTGAAGGATATGACATCAAGGTGGTTATGCCCGAAGGGGAGAGCATTAATACTGCGCTGGCATATAAAGGGATAAAGCCTCATATGAGTTGTCCTTCCATCCGTGAAATCCTGCTTGAAACTCCTGTTCTGCAGTGGCGCGACATTTTGCATAATGATTTTGAGGACAGCGTGTTTCCTGAGCATCCACAAATAAAAAGGGAAAAGGAGAAATTATATGAACAAGGCGCCGTGTATGCTTCCATGAGCGGAAGCGGCGCGGCCGTATATGGAGTATTCAGAATATGAGTTATATTTTTATGCTGATTTATCTTAGCGGCTGCATTGGAGCCGTGACTCTCTTTCGGAATGTATTTCAGAGAAAAGGGCTGAAGGCTTTGTCGAAGATGGGTCTGTGCCTGTATGTTCTGATTTTCAGCTGGATCGGGTATTTTACTTATACTTTGGCCATCGGACCGATTCTTGATGCTCTTCTCCGTCCTCGCGCGTGAGGGGGGGGGAATCAGTATAGTCCTTCAGGAAGGGATAGCCGTACCTCATGGTCCTGCACGTTCAGTCCGTCTATGAAATCCTCATGCAGGGGGATCATGAAACTGGCTTTGTTTTCATCTTCAGGCTTTATGTTAAGGCACAAATTACCGGGGATGGGTTCTATGCTTTCAACCGTGCCTATCGGTGTGCCTTTGTCAAATACTTTCCACCCGGAGAGGTCAATGTCCGCTACGGACTCCGCCTGCTCTTCTGATTCTATGAAGATGTCGCGTCCGGCCATCTCTTCGGCGTCTTTAAGTGAATTTACGTCGTTAAGGTGAATTATATATTTGCCGGTGCCGCGTTCTGTGCCGCTTTCAATAAAAAAAGGAACCGGCAACCCATCGAAATAGATGAGTACCGGTTCGGTAAAGTCTGTCAGGTCAAATTCCGGAGCGCTGACAAGCACTGCTCCGTCTGTCCCGTGAGATTTAAGAATTTTAGCTATGCGAAGCATTATGCCTCGGCTGGAGCCTCTTCTGCTGCAGGAGCTTCTTCTGTCGCTGCCTGTGCTGCCTCTGCTTCTTTAGCTGCCTTTTCGGCGGCAAGTTCTGCGGCGCGCTTGGCGATAGCCTCTGCCCTGGCCTCATTGACCTTTACTTCTTCCGCTTTAGCTGCATTGGCCTTGGCAATGGCATCATTACGGAGACCTGTTACCTTAGATGCTACCTTAGCGTCGTGCTGAGACTTCCAGTCGTTAAATTTCTTATCTGCAACTTCCTGTGTAAGAGCTCCTTTAGCCACACCGCCGTCGAGGTGGTGACGAAGAAGAACACCTTCATAGGAAAGTATCCTGCGGCATACGAGGCTTGGCTGAGCACCTACCTTAATCCATGCAAGAGCTTTCTCGAAGTCGAGATTGATGGTGGCAGGATTAGTGTTAGGGTTGTAAGAGCCGATCTGCTCGATGTAACGACCATCACGTGGAGCACGTGTGTCTGCCACTACAATGTGGAAGAATGCGAAATTCTTCTTACCGTGGCGCTGAAGACGAATTTTAACAGCCATTGTGAATCTGTTTTAAAATTAAAAAATTAGTTAAAATATGCTCTTCTCGAGAGCGGGCACAAATATAGTAAAAATTCTGATAAAAAGTTGCACGGAATTATAAAAGGCACTAAATTTGTGAGCAGAAATTAAAACCTCATCGGAGGGCTGTCAGATAAGGTATATATAAGAGGCCGGATAAGATGAATGGGTAACACCGTCATCCTTTCCTGCCTTTTTTGGGCTACATAGGATAAATATATGGAATTAAAAGGTAAAGATTCTATCGATTTAGGGACGCTCAATGTTTATCGTCTCTTCAGCAAGTATTTCTTTCCTACTCTTTTAGGAATGTTGTCCATGTCGGCAATGACC
Organism: Coprococcus eutactus; assembly: GCA_963615835.1. Lineage (GTDB taxonomy): Bacteria > Bacteroidota > Bacteroidia > Bacteroidales > UBA932 > Cryptobacteroides. Next base: position 17,201 of record CAVEIF010000021.1, read on the forward strand.
GCCATAGATGGTATTTTCGTGGGACACCGTGTAGGAGGCGACGGTATAGCCGCTGTCAATATATGTGTACCGATTCTTATGATTACCAATGGATTAGGTCTGATGATAGGAGCTGGGGCCAGCGTGGTGGCTTCTTACCATCTTTCACAGGGCAGGGAAAAAGCCGCAAGGCTCAATATAACTCAGGCATTCATATTCGGTTCTGCCTGCATTTTGCTTGCAAGCATATTTTTTCTGCTATTTCAGGATGCCACGGCTACGCTGCTCGGTTCGTCTGACGAGTTGCTCCCTATGGTGAAAGATTATCTGAAGTGGTTCGTGCCGGGGCTTGTTTTCAGTGTCTGGAGCGCGCTTGGCTTATTTGTGATCCGACTTGACGGTTCGCCGCGTTATGCAATGATGTGTTCGTTGGCAGGTGCGCTCTCGAACATCGTTCTTGACTATCTTTTCATATGCGTTTTCAACTGGGGCCTTGCCGGTGCCGCAGCCGCTTCGTCTTTAGCTATGTTCCTGGGTGGAGTAATGGCGCTTGTCTACATATGCATCTTCGCGAAAACCATGCACTTCGAACATATCAAAGCCAGCAGAAACAGTCTCCGTTATTCGATTCGAAACATAGGGTATCAATGCCGCATAGGCTCATCTGCCTTCGTAGGGGAGATGACGATGTCCATGTTGGCCTTGGTGGGAAACTATGTGTTTATGCATTATCTTGGCAATGAAGGAGTCGGTGCTTTCGGGATAGCTTGTTATTATGCTCCGTTCGTGTTCATGGTAGGTAATGCCATAAGCCAATCCGCCCAGCCTATCATCAGTTACAATGCAGGACTTGGCGCATTTTCCCGGGTGCACGAGGCGCTGCGAGCTTCTCTTATGACGGCTCTGTTGTGCGGTGTAACGGTAACGGCGGCTTTCGTGCTTTTCCCCAAGGCTCTGGTAGGCTTGTTTATAGATCCCGCAAGCAAAACTGCGCAGATCGCCATCGAGGGATTCTCATACTATGCCTGCGCATTTATCTTTTTTATAGTCAATCTCTCCTGCATAGGATACTATCAGAGTACGGAAAAAGCTGGAAAAGCGCTTGCATTTTCTCTTCTTCGTGGCATCTTCTTCCTTGTCCCAAGTTTTATAATTATGCCAATGCTCTTGGGAACCAAAGGAATATGGCTTGCGCTGGGAGTGTCGGAATGTCTGACTTTCCTATGTATCTGCGCCGAACATCTTTATAGATCTCGGACGTGCAAGCATGCAGAAGAGGCATTCAGTCGTTTAAAAGACTGAATTTTAAAGAATTGATTTGTCCCGTTATCCGAGTGACTGTATGAATGCCAGCATTTCGTGCTCTTTGGCCAGAGCGCTCCGGAAGAGGGTGAACTGGTTGCGTGCCCTTACCAGATTGTGCTCGGGGTATTTGATTTTATAATAGGTGTCGCCGTTGATGTAGTCTGCGAGGAACCGGACCCCCTGCATGAATGCAAACAATTCCACCGCGTATGGGAGCATCTCTGTTTCAAGTGGAGTAAGGAACTCTCCGGCGGTGGAAAGGTAACCTTTGGCGAATGCCTTGAAAATGTCCATTCGAAGGTCTATCTTTTCATATTCGGGACTGTCTTCAGGGACGGGATTCCCGGCGGTACGCATGAAGTCTCCGAAATCGGAAAAGACGAACGATGGCATGACCGTATCCAAATCTATGACACATAGCACTTTGCCTTCTGCGTCAAAAAGAACGTTCCCCACTTTCGTGTCGCAGTGACAGATGCGTTTAGGCAGTTTTCCTTCGGAGTGAAGTGTCTCGGCGCTGCACATTTTCTCCGCGTATTTCTCCGTGATGTCCAAAAGGTCGTGAACTTCCTTCACGCGTCCTTTCGGGTCGGCGGCTACGGCTTCGCGAAGCTGTCTCAGGCGCAGCGGCATATTGTGAAAGTCCGGAATGGTTTCACCTAATTTTTCAGGGAGATCCACCAGCATGGCTTCGAATTCTCCGAAGGCCGCTCCGGCGAGTTCGGACGACTTTTCGTTAACCTCGTTTATGTTCCTGCTGCCCTCTATGAAGGCTGACATGCGCCAATACTTTCCGTTTCCGTCCACAAAGTATGTTTTCCCGCTGTTTTTCAGCGGTAAGAATTTCAGAACTTTTCGCTCTATGTCCTTTTCTCCCTGCTCTTCAAGTTTTTCCCGTATGTGGGCGGTAACTGATTCTATATTATGCTGAAGCAGTTCCACGTCTTGGAAAATGGCATTGTTGATGCGCTGCAGGGCGTAATGCTTTTCGTGAGTGGTAACCTTGAATGTGTCATTGATGAGTCCTTCGCCCAGTGGACGGATGTTCACGACTTCAGAGTCAATATTGAATGCGGAGACGATTTTTTCGAGTTCTTCTTCAGTGTACATAGATGTGTGTTGTTTGTAGCGTAAATATACGGAAACTATTTATTGTTTTTGCGAAGACGCCGGATAATTTGCCGGTCGGAGCCCCGACTAATACATCATCCCGAACATCCATAGCGGGATGCGGTTCCCGTAGCCGGTCTCGATGTTGTCCAAAACCAGGTAGCTGTCCGGAAGGTTGGCAATCTGTGAAAAGTCCTTTCTGTCTCCGCCTATTTCGAAAAGGAACTTGCTGTCCACTAGAAAATCTCCTTTGGGCGGCATCTGCACCGTGTGGGATAGGGACAGTTGGTTGGCGAAAAAGGTTTCGCGCATTGTGCCGACGTTACCGCTCGGGAAGAATGCCCACATCAGGTTGGTGTTCCCCAGATAGATTTTTCCCGGATTGACCAGGCGTTTGTAATTTTTCAGCTCCACGGTCAGCAGTTCCAGTATCTCTGCCTCATCCAATTTGTATAGGAGGGACAGCAGGGTGTTTCGGGTTGTATTCATCGAAGATGCCAATTTTTCTATGTTGGGCTGAAGCGGAACGTTCTCTGCAATTATCATCAGGAGTTTCTTGCATTTGTCAATTGTCTGATAAGAGATTTTCTCTACGGCCGGGAGGTCGCTTTCTATTACGAGATTGACGACATTCTGGAGAACAGAGAGAAAGTCGATACCGGCATCCTTGTGAAACGGGTAGAATCCATATCGGCAGTAATTACTGAAGTCTTTAAGAATTTTCGTCAGAGGAGTAATGCCAATGGCGATCTCGCTGTGGTGTCCAAGTATATCGTCAAGAGAGACCGGACTAATTTTTAGCGTGCCTTCATATTCCAGAAATTCTCTGAAGGACATGCCCTTAAGCAGATATGGTGTCTGACGGCGCGCCATGTCGGCAGAAGAATCGTCGAGCTTCAGCATAGAGGATCCCGTATAGATGAGCCTCAGTCCGGAATATTGGTCGTACAAGGTCTTGAGAACACTGCTCCAATCCTCGTATTTATGTACTTCATCGATGTAGAATTCGCTGACTCCTCGATTATAGAGGTATCCGACGAGATCCTCCAACTTGTGGTTTTTGAACCAGTAATGGTCAAGTGAAATGTAGATGGTATCGTCGGGATTGGCATATTTTTCCTTGATGCGCTGAAGAAGCATGGTGGTTTTGCCCACACCGCGCTCTCCTCGGATGCCAATTACGCGTGCGTTCCAGTTGATGCTGCGGTAGAGGTAGCGTTTGAATGCTAAATTTGTCTGTGCTAGTTTACTGTGGTAGAATTCTACAATCGGCTGTATGTCGGTGATCTCCATAAATGTTATTCTTGTTGTTCCGGTGCGAAGATACAAATTCGTTTTTAGAAAAACGAATTTTATAAAAAAATCATTTTCTTAAAAATGATTTTTAATGAATTAAGTATTCCTAACGACCTGTGAAGTGTGTGGTCGTTCCGGCAAACGACAATTTTCCCTATTTTTGCACAGTTATGATTAGAGTACTGTTTGTATGCCACGGCAATA
>CAVEIF010000022.1:0-20874 GCA_963615835.1 Coprococcus eutactus
CAAGAGGTGAAGCGAAAGGAGAGGCAAGAGGGCGTACTGAAGGCAAGCGGGAGACAGCGAAAAACATGTTGGCGGAAGGATTGTCATACGATATAATATATCGCGTTACCGGATTGTCGCAGGAGGAAATTCAGTGCCTTTAAAATCTCAATAAAAGTCTTATGAATGAACGAGATATATTGGCGCAGAAAGATTTCGCGGTGAAAGAAGCGCTCACAGTAGGAAATCCGATGCCTTTGAATATAATAAAGTCTCGTGAACGAAACGGGCAAAAAGCAAAACTTAGCGGGGGCGTCATCTGAACTTAGTTCCTACACACAAGATTAATCCAACGCGCTACGCACAGGCTCCGGTAACGAAGCGCATTATAGTCAAGACTATCCGCCGTATCCGTCGGCTTGTTGGTGTCCATCGATATCCCGGAAGTGAATAAGACACAACGCACGCCGGCATTCAGAAAAACCGTATGGTCTCCCAACTTGCGGTAAAACATACGCGTAAAAGTCTCGCTCCTATAGTATTCGTAATACATCTGTATCTTTCCTGCCTGGGTGCATCTGTCGAAAATCTTCGAATATTTCTGCCCGCCCAAAGCGATAAGATACCGCGGACGGGCCTTGTCCACCGGAGTGGAGCCTCCCAATGTATCGAGATTCACCACCAGACGTATCTTGTCCCGCGGAATACTACGCAGAAGGCACTGCGCCCCCGCGTACGAATCGAAATGCCCGTCCAGAGCCACGAATATGACCCCGTCAGACTTACCGGCCCCGCTCCCGGCATAAAAACCGTTTCCGTCTGACTCCCCTGCCGTCAGCAGACGCGCCACATCCAGCAGCACGGCCGCCCCGGACGCATTCGAATCCGCACCCGGATACAGAACGCCGTCCTTTACACCCAGCGCATCATAATACGCCATCACCACCACATACTTTCCGCTTGTCCCCTCCTTCACACCCACGACATTACGCCCCATGGAACCATCGGAAAGAGCAAACTCCATAAGGCGCTTCCCCTCATATTTCTCCAGGCCAAGTCTCTCGAAACGTTCTCCGAGCCAAAGGGACAAATCCCCCATCCGGAAAGAACCGCATTTGCGTCCCTGATATAAAGAATCGGTGAGAACAGACACATCTTCCTTTAAAGAATACGACCCCCTGTCCGCTGAAAGGGACTCCGCCATAGCCGGCACCCCCGTCTGAAAAAGAAAGAGAAATGCGGAAAAAACAAACAGAAAGATGTTTTTTTTCAAAATGGGCACGAAAGATGTTATATTTGTAAGATTTGCAAAAATACAGAAAATGAAGATAACAGGCAAACATCTACTCCTTTCGCTTTCCATTCTCGGATGGATTTGTCTGCATTGCGTATCTTCATTCGCCCAATGGGATAAGGACGTGCTCGAATTCCGCGGGAGGCTGGCCCTTCAAGACGGGAAATACGCCCAGGCCATAGAACAGTTCAATGTATTGGCCAAGATGGACACTAACGCCTATTGGACATTTTTCTATAGAGGAATAGCCAAATATAACCTTGGAGACATCCGCGGGGCCAAGAACGACTTCGACCGTTCCATACGCATCAACCCCGTGTTCACCAACGGCTATCACTACCGGGCCATCACGGAAAGCCGCGTCGGAGACTATGACAAGGCCCTTGAGGACCTGCAGCAGGCCATAGAACTCCGCCCCGGAAACACAGGACTTTATTTCAGCCGCGGAGTAACATATTTTCTGTCACAGAGATTCGAACTTGCAGTTGAGGATTTCGACAAATATCTCAGATTCGAAAAGACAGACCCCTCGGCCTATCTTAACAGAGGAGCCTCCTACCTTTACATGGGAGACACGCTGAAGGCCCTCGGCGACTATAACAAGGCCATCAAACTCGACAGGTTCGACCCGGAAGGATACATCAGACGTGCCCGTCTATATGCCCTTCAGGAGGACTACACCTCCGCCATAGAGGACATCGACAAGGCCATAGACCTGGATGAAACCAATACATTGGCATACTTCAACAGGGCGCTGATGTATTTCGAGACCAAAAAATACGCCCGGGCGCTGAGCGATATGGACAAAGTGCTGGAGTATGAGCCCGGCAATGCGCTGACCCTCTATAACCGCAGCCTTATCCGCATGCAGCTCTCCGACTTCGAAGGAGCGCTTGACGATATGGACAGAGTCCTGAACATTAACCCGAAAAACGTTCTGGCCTATTTCAACCGGGCATCGTGCCTTATAGAACTTGGCCGATACCGCAGCGCCCTGAAAGATTACGACAAGGCCATAGAACTCTATCCGGACTTCGCCAAGGCATATCAGAACAGGGCTTATGTAGAAAATCTGCTGGGCATGACGAGCCAAAGCAAAAAAGACTACTCCACAGCGCAAAAGAAAATCCGGGAATACAACTCCTCAAAGGAAAAGGGCTCCTTTGCCGACACCACCCGCAAATACAGTTCCCTCCTTACACTTGATGCAGATTTCGCCAAAAAAAATTTTGACGATGAACTTCTGCAGAACAGAGACATAAACATACATCTCAAACCTCTTTTCAGAATAGCATTCGCGCAAAAAGCCAAAGGCGAAAAGCAAGCCTTCTCCACTGAATATGAGAATGCGGCAGTATCAGCTTTTCTCGCGGAGAGCATAATCCCTATAAAGATAAGTTCTGAAAACGGGAGCGAAGGACCTGCGGAATCGCTGTTCGGGTACTCGGCCGACCGTGCGGACATCAACTTCCTTCGCGGCGTGAAAGCCGTTCAGGAAAAGCAATATAACGCCGCGCTTAACGAATATAATCTCGCCATAGACAAGGCCGGGGGCAGAGAAAAGGCGTTCTACCTTATGAACAGGGCTGTCTTGAAAGCGGAGATGATAGATTTCATCGCCTCCATAGAAAATAACGTGCAGACCCTGACCATGGACGATCAGGGCGCGACCAAGACCCGCGTACGTGACCAGGTGGACCGTTCATACGATTATTCGGAGGCCATAGATGACCTTCTGCAGGCGGACAAACTGGACCCGGATGTGGCCTATATCCATTTTAACCTTGGCAACCTGTACTGCCTCTCATCACAGATGGTTCAAGCCATAGAATACTACGACAAGGCCATAAAGGAATATCCTCAAATGGGACAGGCCTATTATAACCGCGCGCTCGTGCTGATATTCATAAAAGACAAGGAAAAGGGCTGCATAGACCTTTCACGCGCCGGCGAACTTGGCATTAAAGACGCCTACAGCGTCATCAACAAATACTGTAAGGAAGATGGAGAGTAAGGTGGTCTTTAAAAGTTTTTCCTCCGGGAGCGCCGGAAACTGCTATTATCTGGGAGTAGACAAAGACGGCAGGCACGAAGGAGTGCTCATCGATGCCGGAGTCAGCCTTCGCCGGGTAAAGAAAGAACTTGCCTCGGAAGGCCTTGACCTGCACGCATTCGACGCGATGCTCATAACACACGACCACATGGACCACATCCGTTCCCTGGGTTCCTTCTGCAAACACCTTTCACTTCCCGTATGGGCCACTGACACGCTGCATGGCGCGCTTTCAAGACACATACTCACACACGAGCATATCGCCGGCTGCCGCAGAGTTCTTCCTGAAGGCAAATGGACGGCCATAAGCGGCGGTCTCATCCTCGTAAGATATTTCATAGTGCCTCACGATGCCAGCCAGACCGTCGGATTCGCCATAAAGATAGGCGACCATAATTACGTTCACATCACGGACTGCGGGCAGATGACCGAAGAAGCCATTTCGTTCTGCGCTCAGGCGGACACCGTAGTGCTTGAATCCAACTATGACACGCAGATGCTGATAAACGGCCCGTACCCCCAGGAACTGAAAGAACGCATCCTTAACGGCAACGGACACCTCAGCAACGACGAATGTGCATGTGCGATAGAGGCGTTCCTGCATCCGGGACTGAAAAATCTTTTTCTCTGCCACCTGAGCGAAAACAACAACACTCCGGAGCTTGCCTACGACAACGCCCGCAAGGCGATCGGCGAAGACACCTGCATCAGACTGCAGACACTGCCACGTACAAGCCCAACTCCGCTAATTATTTTATAGACATATATTTTCAAGAAGATGAAAGAATTCTGGGTAATAATAAAAAGATACGTCAAACCATATACAGCCTATCTGGGAGGCTCAGTTTTTCTGAACATTCTCTCGGCCGTATTCAACGTATTTTCATTTTCACTGCTCATCCCTATTCTGAAAATCCTGTTCGACACGTCAGGCGCGACATATACATTCACTCCGTGGGGAGAAGTCAATGACTTTTCGGACGTTACCGCCAACATCTACTACTATGTAGGCGGATGGATAGACCTCTACGGGCAAAGCCGCGTGCTGCTGGGACTATGTCTGATATTCTGCCTTATCACATTAATAAAGACTTCATGCTATTTCGGTTCTTCGGCCGTTATGATTCCTCTTCGCAACGGCATAGTCAAGGACCTACGCATGCAGATTTACCGTAAAATCATATCCTTGCCCATAGGCTTTTTCTCCCAGGAGAGAAAAGGAGACATCATAGCCAGAATGAGCGGAGACGTACAGGAAGTGGAATATTCCATCACCTCCACTCTTGAAATGATCATAAAGAACCCGATTCTTATAATCATCTACCTCACGGTGCTCTTTATCATGTCTTGGGAGCTCACAGTCTTCACGCTCATATTCGCACCTCTTATGATGCTAATAATGAGTGCTATAGGACGCAAGCTCAAGGCTCAGTCCCTTCAGGCGCAACAGTATTGGAGCGACACCATGTCTCAGGTTGAGGAGACGCTCGGCGGCCTGAGGATAATCAAAGCCTTCCTGGCAGAAAAGAAGATGACCGACCGCTTTGAGAAAGTGACCGAAGGCATGCGTCAGAAAAACAACAAGGTAGGGGTCAGGCAGGCAAGTGCACACCCTGTAAGCGAATTGCTCGGAAGCGTCATGATAGCCATCGTGCTGTGGTTCGGAGGCACACTCATTCTTGGAGACAAAGCCACTATAGACGCTCCGGCATTCATGTCCTATATGACCATTCTCTACTCCATCATTCAGCCGTTCAAAGACCTCAGCAAAGCGGCGTATTCCATTCCGAAAGGATTGGCATCGGCAGAGAGAATAGATAAAATTCTGGGCGCGGAGAACCCTCTCAAGGAAACAGAACATCCGACAGAGATAAAAAGCCTTGAAAACAACATAGAATTCCACGACGTATGCTTCTCCTATGACGGTAACAGAAACATACTCAACCATATAGACCTCTGCATTCCTAAGGGCAAGACCATCGCGATAGTAGGAGCAAGCGGCGCAGGCAAATCCACTCTCGTGGATATGATTCCACGATTCTATGACGTGGACAGCGGCAGCGTAACGATAGACGGGCTGGACCTCAGGGACGTATCCACCAAAAGTCTGCGTTCCTTGATAGGTAACGTGAACCAGGAGCCTATACTTTTCAACGACACCATTTTCAACAACATAGCCTTCGGAGTCGAGGGAGCAAGCATGGAAAGCGTAATCCGGGCCGCGAAAATAGCGAATGCGCACGACTTCATCATGGAAAAACCGGATGGATATGACGAGAACATCGGAGACCGCGGGGCCAAGCTTTCAGGCGGACAGAGACAAAGAATCTCCATCGCGCGCGCCATCTTGAAAAACCCTCCAATACTTATCCTCGACGAAGCTACGGCTTCACTTGACACCGAATCAGAAAAGCTTGTCCAACAGGCCCTTGACCGGCTAATGTCGAACAGGACCACCATAGCCATAGCACACAGGCTCTCCACCATCAGAAACGCCGACATGATAATCGTCATGGACGAAGGACGCATAGTCGAAAAGGGAACGCACCAACAGCTCGTCGATAAAGGCGGATACTATAAGAAACTCTACGACATGCAAGCTCTATGAGTATCACACACAAGAAATTAACTTTTTGGTCCATATTGACCCTGCTGTACATGGCAGCCGTAGCCTACCTGTGTTTCGCATCTCCGGACAATCTGCCTGAAGTCAGACAATGGTCATTTTTCATCCCTCAAGATAAAGTGGTGCACTTCTGCATGTTCTCCCCGCTTCCCTTCCTGCTGTATCAGGATACGGCGACCGTAAAAATGCGTACGGGACTTAAAATATCGCTATGCCTGATTGCAGGAATATTCATCGCAGGACTGACGGAAATCATTCAAGGATTCAGCCCATACAGAAGCATGGAACTGGGGGATTTTATCGCCGACTGCCTGGGAATGGGGGTCAGTTGTCTTCTTCTAGCGACTCTGAAGAGGAAGAAGATTTTCTGAAAATGACAAATTCGTTCAGTACGAAATTCAAGATACCCGAAACGCAGAGCGCAAGAAGATTACATATGACAGGGTCCCACCCCGTGGCCACGGCTATAGCGTTAAGTATCATCATCTTGACCAAGAATGCCGAAATACACGAAAGGTTATATTTCCAAAAATGGTTCAGATATGAACCTACTGAAAATATGTTTATCCTGTCCCGCCATACATAGAAATAAGCCACGGTGTAGTTCACTATCACTGCACATTCGAACGATATGAAAGGCGAAAGGACATAGAGTTCGAAGTGGCCTTCCGTGAAGACGAATGTAGTCAGAACCCACAGGACCGCAGTATCCGCGGCTGTGCCGAAAAGCGATGTTAACGAGAACTTTAACATCTGCATGGCTAACTTGACTATGCTCTTCACTCTGTGATATCCACTCTTTAGGGTTGCAAAAATAGCAAATAACTTACTTTACACCAAACAGAACCTTCAAAGGCTCATTGTCTGCGCAGACGGCAAGAGCGTTTTCCGGAGGACCGGCATAGACCACCTCTCCTCCCCCGTCTCCGGCATCGGGCCCCAAATCTATCAGATAATCAGCAGCTTTCACCACATCGGGATTATGCTCCACCACCAATATGGAATGACCCATCTGAAGAAGAGCATCGAAACTGTGAAGCAGTTTGTCAACATCGTGAAAATGAAGCCCTGTCGTAGGCTCGTCGAATATGAAAAGCGTCCTCCCCCGCTTTTTCTTCTCTTCTCCCATCGAAAGATAATATGCCAATTTCACCCTCTGGCTCTCACCTCCCGAAAGCGTGGCTGAACTCTGGGCCAATTTGATATAATCAAGACCCACGTCCACAAGCGACTGAAGACGCCCGACCACCTCTTTCGCTTCAGGTTCAGGACACGCAGAGAAAAATTCCATGGCCTCGCTTACGGACAAATTCAATATGTCATCCACATTCTTTCCGTGATATCTTACCTCCAGAATATCCGGTTTGAAACGTTTGCCTGAACATTCTTCACATACCATGGTAACGTCGGACATGAACTGCATGGGGATGGTCACCACGCCCTCTCCCTGACATTCCGGGCATCTGCCGCCGTCCTGATTGAAGGAGAACCACGACGGTCCGAAACCGGAAAGACGCGCAAGCGGCTGGTCGGAAAGCAGTTTGCGTATCAGATCATATATCTTTAGATAAGTCACAGGATTGCTTCTGCTGCTTTTGCCCAACGGATTCTGATCCACATATTCCACTTCGCTTATGCGGTCAATGCTTCCCTCAAGGGAACGGAAAGCCCCGGGAACATCGCCGCTGTCATATAGTTTTCGCGAAAGAGCCCTGTAAAGTATGTCCCCTACAAGCGTGGATTTTCCCGAACCGGACACACCGCTCACTACGGTCAGAACCCCCAGAGGTATCTTGACATCTATGTTCTTTAGATTATGCTCCATCGCGCCTTTCAACTCGATGAAATAGTTCGGAGTGCGCTTTTGGCGGCTGTACATACGCTTCTCGCCGCGCAGATACTGAAGAGTGAGAGACCCCCCGACCACAGAAGGCGGAAGGTCGGCGGAATATTTGCCCTCATAAGTGACCCGCCCGCCGAAACGCCCGGCTCCGGGTCCCATGTCTATAAGAAGATCAGCCGCTTTTATGATTTGCTCATCGTGCTCCACCACTATCACCGTGTTTCCGAGATCGCGGAGTCTGAAAAGAACCCTTATGAGATTTTGAGTATCCCGCGGATGCAGCCCCACAGACGGCTCGTCGAGAACATACATGGACCCCACGAGGGAACTTCCCAGGACAGACACCAGATTCACCCTCTGGCTTTCTCCCCCTGAAAGCGTGTTACATGCCCTGTCAAGAGTAAGATACCCCAATCCTACATCCTCAAGACACTGAAGACGGTCGCATATCTCCTCATAAGCCTGCTTGATGATCAGACTTTCAGCAGGCGTAAATTCAATGCCCCGAAAGAACTCCAGACACTGCTCCACATTCATGGTAAGGACCTGATTGATGTCCTTACCGCCCACTTTCACATATAGGGCTTCCTTCTTAAGACGACTACCGTGGCACTCCTGACAGACGGCCTTGCCGCTGAAACGGCTGAGCATGTAACGGTATTGTATCTTATACTTCTGTGTCTCGACCCATTCGAAAAATTCGTTGATCCCCACTATCGTGGACAGGTCATCCCGTACGCTACGCGCATTCCAGATGGTATCCTTAGTCTTCCCGTCAAGTTTACAATAAGGCGTAAAAATGTCTATGCCATATTTACCGGCATTGTTGATCATCTGCTCCCGGAACCAGCCCATCTTCTCTCCGCGCCAGCAGGCTATGGCCCCGTCATATATGCTCCTGGATTTGTCAGGAATGACCAAGTCTTCGCTTATCCCCACGACCTTGCCAAGCCCGCCGCAGACAGGACAGGCTCCGAGAGGACTGTTGAAATTGAACATCACGTCATCGGGCTTGGAGAACTTCATGCCGTCCGCTTCAAAACGCCGGCAGAACCGCTCCGTTACCTCTCCTATTCTCACAAACATCTCTGCTCCGCCTCTGTCAAACGCCTCCTTGACAGACGAAATCAGTCGCGTACGATCTGAAAGATCGCGGAATCTGTCCACCAGAAGAAAATCCGATTCGGAAAAAGACCTTGTTCCCTTTGACAGCAATTCGTCTATGCTCGCCACCGTTCCGTCTGAAAGCATCATTCTGCTGAATCCCTGTTCCTTAAGCGAAAGAAAATCCGCCACCGGAGTGTCGCTCCACAAAGGCCGTGACAGAATGTAAGCCGGACCGTCCCCTTCCTTCAGATTTCTCTCAAGCCAGGATACGACTGTCTGCACACTGTCCGAAGTAACCTCCCGTCCCGATACGGGGGAAAAGGTACGGCCAATCCTTGCATATATAAGACGCAGATAATCATATATTTCCGTAGTGGTGGCGACAGTGGAGCGAGGATTCTTGACATTGACCTTCTGCTCAATGGCCACTGCCGGCGGTATCCCCTCCACATAATCCACGTCAGGCTTGGACATCCTCCCGAGGAACTGCCTGGCATAGGAGCTCATGCTCTGGGCGAATCGCCTCTGTCCCTCCGCAAAAAGAGTATCGAAGGCAAGCGAAGACTTCCCCGAACCGGACACGCCCGTTATCACCACCAGCTTACCTCTTTCTATGGAAAGAGATATGTCCTTGAGGTTATTGACCCTCGCGCCCTTTATTATGATGCTATCTCCCTTCATTCAAATAATCTATGACATCGCGCACGGACCCCATTTCAATCAGGAGGCGTCTTATCAAAGCCTCGTCCTTCATATGAGTTTCCTGCATCACCATATTCACGCCCCTTTCCATAAGCTTGGAATTGGACAGTTTCATATCTATCATCTTATTACCCCGGACATGACCGAGACGTATCATCACGGAAGTGGATATCATATTCAGGATAAGTTTCTGAGCCGTACCGGCCTTCATCCTGGTGCTCCCGGTAACGAATTCCGGCCCTACGACCGCCACTATGGGGAACTCCGAGAGAGAGGCCACAAGAGAATCCGGATTACAACAGATGCACCCGGTCAGAAGTCCTGCACCGCGGGCCGCCTTCAATCCACCCGCCACATAAGGCGTGCTGCCGCTGGCCGCGATTCCTATCAGAATGTCCAATTCATTCGGATTATATCGGGCGAGATCCCTCCAAGCACCGTCCGCATCATCTTCGGCTCCTTCGACCGCCTTTCTGATGGCCCCGTCTCCACCGGCGATAACACCTATGAAAAGATCATACGGAGCGCCATAGGTGGGTGGAATCTCCGAAGAGTCCACGACTCCGAGCCTTCCGCTCGTCCCCGCTCCTATATAAAATACTCTTCCTCCCTTCTGCATTCTCTCAACCATCTGAGAGACAAGTGCTTCTATCGCCGGTATGCACTCCCCCACGACTGCGGGCACACTTCTGTCCTCGGCATTTATGCCCTCCAGAATTTGCCTTAAGGACATCTTGTCCAGATCCGGATATTTGGAACTTGTTTCTGTTATCTTCATTTGAATCAGCAGGCGGTAAAATTAAGTCGATAAGAATTTGACGGTATCCTGGGATGTAATTCTGAAAAAGCCGGCTAAACGGCTTTGTCCCTCCTGCTGACAAGCCAAAGTCCGAAGAAGGTCAACAAACCATTGACCAAAAGCAGGCTGAAGCCCATATCATAATCAAAAAATCTGCGCAGGGCGACGTTCAGCAGCAGACACGCCAAAGGACTGGCTACAGCGACATAAGGAGCGGCCTTGTCCTTTATGGTTCGCCTGGTCAGAATTCCGAAAAAGAACATGCCCAACAGAGGACCATACGTATAAGAGGCCAATTTGTACACCAGATTAATCACCGCAGTATTGCTTACAAGGTACAGAACCACCAATATCACCCAGAACACAAGCCCTACAAGCGCGTGAACAAGTTTTCTGGTCTTTTCATCCCTGTCATGAAGAAAATCCACGCAGACGGAAGTGGTAAGGGAGGTCATGGCGGCACCGGCGGACGGATAGCTTGCGGATATGAGACCCACGAGGAAGAATATTCCGAGCCCCACGCCGAAATAACGGCTGGCTATTACCGGGAACATCTCGTCTGTCCTGTTTATCCCCATGGCTTCGAATCCACCATTGGCAGAGACAAAGACACAAAGCAACGCGCCGAGAAGAAGAAAAAAGAAATTCACCGCCAATATGATGCCCGAAGTAGTGTACATATTTTTCTGGGCGGCCTTTATGTTCTTACAAGACAAGTTCTTCTGCATCATGGCCTGATCAAGTCCGGTCATGGCGACCGTAACGAAAATACCGGATATGAACTGTTTGACGAAGTTCGTCGCATGCCCCCAGTCCAGGTCTATCATGGACACGAAACTTGATGATGCCACATTATCCACCATGTCAGTGAACCCCCAGTCCATACTTTTACAGATGTTCACTATGGTGAAAGCCACCACCAGAAGCATGAGAGTAGTATTGAACGCATCGGTCCATATCATCGTCTTCACGCCTCCCTTATACGTATATAGGTAAAGGAGAAGCAGGAAAATGAAGGAGATGAAGGCGAAAACGCCTGCTCCGCCCGCCTGCATGCTCCCGGGAAGGAATGAGAAAAGCACCACCATGACCACGAAAATCCTCACGCCGGCTCCAAGCAGCCTGGAGATCATGAACACCGTGGTCCCTGTCTTATAGGAGCACATCCCGAACCTCTCCCCCAAATAAGTATAGATGGAAGTAAGGTTCATCTTATAATACAGTGGCAGAAGGACCTTGGCGATAATGACATAGCCGACCACAAAGCCCAGCACCATAGGCATATAGTAGAAATTCTGAGTCCAGACATTACCGGGAACGGAGACGAACGTGACTCCCGATATGGACGAGCCCACCATACCGTAAGCCACCAGAAGCCACGGAGCCTTGCGCTCAGCTCCGAAAAAAGAATTGGCCCCCGCCTTCCTGCCCGTGCAATGGGCCAATACAAACATCAAAGCCGTGTATGAAACGAAGGCCACAAGCAACCAGACAAAGGGAAAATCAGCAGTCATTCTAATCGTGTGAAACTTATTCCTAATTGTACAAAATTACTAAATTAATGTCGCATTTTTAGGAAAATTCCAATAAATGAAAAATTTTTGTAGTAACTTTGTTGCAATGCGTGACATACCTCAAATTCTTTTACGATTGTCAGGTAATCGGAATTTTGAGCAGTTGCAAAAAAATTAACTAAAATTGGATACAATGGAAATTAAGCAATCGAATAGAATTCAGACGTCTCTAATCAACGCCACCGAAAAGAAAGTACTTGTATATCTTGCCGGCAGACAGCCGAAGTGGATCAATTCCGACCACCTGACATTCATAGGTTTTTTAGGGGCGCTCATAATAGGTGCCGGATATATTCTTTCAGACCTCGACATCCGCTGGCTTTGGCTCAGCAGCTTCGGATTTCTGGTGAATTGGTACGGAGACTCTCTTGACGGTACCCTGGCCAGGGTAAGAAAACAGCAGCGCCCTGTTTACGGGTTCTACCTCGACCATACTATCGACGCCATCAACGAATGCATAATGTTCCTCTGCGTGGGAATCTCTCAGCTTCTTCACTTCCCTATCGCGGTGGCGGCGCTCACCCTCTATCTTCTTCTCAGCATGAACGTGTGCGTAAATGCTCACCTTAAAGGAGAATTCAAGCTCACCTACATGAAGCTTGGCCCTACAGAACTGAGAGTCATAATGATAATCATCAATACGCTCTTCATCGCCATCAAACCGCTTCGCGATTTCAGACTCGACCTGGCGATATGCGGTAATCAGATACCTCTGACTCCTTTTGACATAGCAGGCGGAGTGATCGTGATAATTCTTACTTTCATATACTTCGGCACCATTTTCTCGGATGCCAAGTATTATTCGAAGATTGATCCGCGTAAAAAATAAGCGTGCATGGCTGAAAATCTTTACGAAAAAGAAGATTTGAAGAAATTGTCCCCCTTTTTCCAGACGAAAGGGGGTTCTTATGTTTTGGACCAAATCGAAAAGATAAGCAAACTCGATGTCCTGAACGCAGCCTACCGGAAAAACAGCATCTATGAAGGCCCTGAATTGGCCCGAGCCATGATGAAGGAATTCGATATGGAATATCTGGTAGGAGGAATGGCTCTCGGCAATCTGCCGCAGGGTCCTTTCATTACGGTAAGCAATCACCCGTACGGAGGAGCGGACGGTTTGGCGCTCATAGACCTTATCGGCCACATACGCCCTGACCTTAAAGTTATGGTAAACAAGATCTTGGGCATGGCCAGGAGGTTAGGCGACAATCTTATAACCGTAACACCTACGGGAGAAGAGAGGAAAGCGGCTTCGGCCGACAGCATTTACGGCATAAAACAATGCATAGAGCAGATCCGACGCGGTGGAGTTCTCGGATTGTTTCCATCCGGAGCGGTGTCTGACCTGAAGCCTAAAGAAGGATGGAAAGTACGCGACAGAGAGTGGCAGCTGCCGGCCATAAAACTTATCAAAAAACTCGGCGTGCCGGTGGTTCCGGTCAGATTTTTCGACGGCAACTCGCCTTTTTACTACCTACTGGGGCTTATCAGCTGGAAAGTTCGTCTTCTTAAACTGCCGAGCGAACTGATGAATAAGAAAAACAAACCCATACGGATGGGGATAGGCGATGTCATAACGGCCGAACAGATAAAAGAATTTGCAAGTGTAGAGGCGCTTCGCGATTTTCTCAGAAGCAGCGTTTACGACATGCCACTTCCCGAGCACTTCCTTACCCGCGATGAGATCTTCGGGTAAAATATTTCTCATCAGCTTTTCTGCACTGTTTTTCTTCTGTGTCGAGGCCTTTTCGAAAAGCGGTCTTGTCTTAGGCGACGAACGCACGGACGAGTATCTCCCGCTTCTTGAAGGCAAAAAAGTGGCCGTCTTCTCCAACCATACAGGGATAATCGGTGACCGTAGTGAAGGGCTCGCCGTCCCGGGGAAAAGCCGTGTTACGGAGAAGAACTGCACCGTTGCATTCGGAACTCCGGTGAAAGACGGTGAAGTGAAATACGGACCACATCTTCTGGATTTTCTTCTTGAGGAAGGCATAGACGTAAAGATGGTTTTCTGTCCGGAGCACGGATTCCGCGGCACACAAGACGCCGGAGCGGAAGTCCTTAGCGGGATCGACCCGCAAACAGGAATTCCGGTGCTCTCGCTCTATGGAAAGCGGAAATGGGAACTCCCCGAAAAGATAAGCGAAATAGATGTCCTGGTAGTGGACATACAGGATGTGGGCCTGAGATACTACACCTACTATATCTCCATGCTGACTCTTATGGAAGAGTGCGGAGCACAGGGAAAGGACTTCATAATTCTGGACAGACCCAACCCTAACGGCTTCTACGCGGACGGTCCGGTGCTTCGCAAAGAGCTTTATTCCGGAGTAGGACGTCTTCCGATAAGCACCGTCCACTCCCTCACCCTTGGAGAACTGGCCTGTATGGCCAAAGGTGAAAATTGGATAAAAAACACTGACAATCTGTCTCTTACCATCATCAAGTGTCAGGGATACAAGCACAGCGACAAATACTGCCTTCTTAAAAGTCCGTCGCCTAACCTGAAGGACATGAAGGCTGTCTATCTGTATGCATCCACCTGTTATTTTGAAGGTACGGCCATCTCGCTTGGCAGAGGAACTCCCTATCCTTTCGAGATCTACGGCTCTCCCCTTTCCTCCGGGAGCTACTGCTTTACTCCTCAAAGCATGACCGGTGCGCTTAAGCCAATGTATCAAGGGATTGAATGCCACGGTCGTTCGCTTCGGGAAAAACCGCTGTCCGAAATCCTGAAAGAAGGAATTAACCTGGACTATATCACGGATGCTTATGCCGACTATCCTGATAAAAGCGGATTCTTCATATCTTCAGGAAGATTTTTCTGCCTTCTCATGGGGGATCCTGCGGTAATGGACATGGTAAAAACCGGGCATTCCGGCCAAGAGATCAAATCCTCTCCCTTCTGGACGGATGGACTGAAGAACTATCTTGAAATCAGAGACAAGTATCTCCTCTACGAACTTTGACAATCCGGACGGGCACTGCGTCTATTCGAAAAGCAATCTCATATCGCGGTCCAGAGCCTTGCGGCAGACTTTTTCCGGAACAAATCTCCAATCCCCTGTCTGCGCGACGGATTCCGGGGATATTTCTTTTTGAGCCAAGATGTACTTATACACCTCGTTACGTATCTCCGGATAGCGGGCCACGAGCCTTTCTTCAATCTGATCACGGCTAAGTCCGGCCCCTTCAAACAGAAGATCTCCACCACCGGCCGCACGATAAGAGGTCATAGCCACCTTATACATCTCCTCCGGACAGAACTCACCCCCGTCGCTGAAAGATATGATGTTGATTCTATGGCCGTAATCCTTGGTGGCGTCCACGGTGTATTTTATGCCGGCGGCACTGTCAAAATTAAAACTTGGCCTGTTGAATGACCAGCGCGAAGTTCCATACCTCTCGCTTTCACGGCGGGAGAAATTGAATATATGTCCGTCAGGACCAATCTTCCTGATCCACGCATCGTAAGAATACTCCAGATAATTCTTTATCTCACGCCCTGTCATATCAAGCACGCAGAGTGTATTCTCATAAGGATAAAGGGTGAACATATCGTTGAACACAAGGTCTCCTTCGGACAGCTTGCCGTTGAAGGTGAGCGGTGCGCTGAATGAAATCCGGGCTCCGCTGCTTTCCAACTGAACCTTGTGTATAAGATTCATATAAAAGGAAGGTCCCGCGAACGCATCCCGTGTGTACATGTCCTCGGTTATCCTCCCTACAGGCGTAAGTGTGAATGCCTTGACCTTTTCATAATCCGGCTCGAAAGTCTTCCACATCTTTTCATCCACCCTCTTCGGATCCACATTGACAAGGCTGCCTTGGATATTTCTCCCGACTTCCTTTCCTTTTTCATATAGCACGCTCACCCTGGCCACGCCCAGATGTTTAGCCCTGCTTCCGGTATTGACCAGGCACATCCGCTCCGAGTTTTCTATACGTGGTGCGTGGTCATGCGAACAGAGAAGGACATCGACGCCCTCAAGGCTCTTGAAAAGATCCAGCGCCTGAGCTTCGAGCACGGTTCCGTCTCCGCTGCCCGTACCGCTGTGTACGCTCACTATCGTAACGTCAGGCTTCACCTTGCCCTTAATTTCATCAACTCTGCTCTGTACAAAAGGTATAAGCGAGCAGAACTCCATATCCGGCCACAGACTCTTGTCCAGCCATGCCTGCATATTGGCATTAGTATAACCGAGAACAAGCACCTTAAGACCTGCGCATTTAAAAACTTTGTATTCAGGAAAATACGGAGTACCATCGTCTTTCAGCGCATTACCGGCGAGAAAAGGAATCCCCCTGTGAGCCAATTCTTCAGCCACCCTGTCATAGACCTTCGGACCCGTCTCTATGTCATGATTGCCGACCACCACCGCGTCATATCCCATATAAGAAGCTATACGCGGGTACAGATGCTCCCGCACGGTATCCACATAATTGAAATAATACGCGGCATTGTCGCCCTGAAGGCAGTCCCCCGAGTCGACAAGCAAAACATTATCCTTCCCGCAGGAAAGTCTGATGCTGTCGATGCAGGTATTCACCGCCATAAGGGATGACTTCGGTCGCGAATGGACGTAATCTACGGCGAACCAGCTTCCGTGAACATCATTTGTAGCCAAAACATAGAGAGTGTGCTCGCCATCACGCTTTCCACAAGCACTTAAGCCTAACACGGCGATGAACAGAACCAAGGAAAATCTTTTCATAACGGTGGCAAAAATACATATAAAATCCTTAAATTTGCAGGCCAATTTAGAATTTTACATAGTATGTTTGAAAACCTCAGCGAGAAACTCGAACGCTCCCTCAAAAATCTCAAAGGCGAGGGGAAAATCACCGAGATCAATATATCCGAAACCCTGAAAGAAGTGCGCCGCGCCCTGCTGGATGCGGACGTAAGCTACAAAGTAGCCAAGGAATTCTGCGATGACGTAAAGAAAAAGGCCATAGGAAGCAATGTCCTCACCGCCGTTAAGCCGCAGCAGATGATGGTTAAGATAGTGCACGACTCCCTGGCGGAATTCATGGGCAGCGAACATAGCGAAGTCAACCTCAAAGGCTCCCCCGCCGTGGTGCTCGTAGCCGGTCTCAACGGTTCAGGTAAGACTACTTTCAGTGCTAAATTCGCCCTTTATCTTAAGAAAAAAGGCAGTAAGGTTCTGCTCGCAGCCTGCGACACCTTCCGCCCGGCGGCCATCGAACAGCTGAAGACATTGGCAGAAGGGATAGGAGTGAACGTCTTCTCCATAGAAGGCGAGAGTGATCCGGTCCGTGTGGCTCAACAGGCTGTCAGCACAGCCCGCAGCGAGGGCTATAACGTGGTGATAGTGGATACCGCGGGCAGATTGGCAGTGGATGAAGAACTGATGGAAGAGATCAGGACCATGCACAGGGCTGTCAACCCCAGCGAATCGCTTTTCGTAGTGGACGCGATGACAGGTCAGGACGCCGTGCTCAGCGCACAGGCCTTCAAGGAAGCCATAGACTACGACGGAGTGGTGCTTACCAAGATGGACGGAGACACGCGCGGCGGTGCGGCCCTTTCAGTCAAAGCCGTGAGCGGAAAGCCTATCAAATTCGTAAGCACAGGCGAAAAGATGGAGGCGCTGGACATCTTCTATCCTTCACGTGTGGCGGACAGAATCCTCGGAATGGGAGATGTCGTATCCCTTGTGGAAAAGGCCCAGGAGCAGTACGACGAGAAGCAGGCCCGCGAGATGAAGAAAAAAATCGCCAAGGGCAGCTTCAATTTCAACGATTTCTATGATCAGATACAGCAAGTCCGCAAGATGGGCGACATCAAAGACCTGGCCGGAATGCTCCCCGGTGTAGGCAAAGCCATAAAGGACGTGGACATAGACAACGACAAGGCTTTCAAAGGGACAGAGGCCATCATAAAAAGCATGACCCCTTACGAAAGAGAGCATCCGGAGTGTCTCAACGGCTCCCGCAGGAAAAGAATTGCGGCCGGAAGCGGAACCACCATCGCAGACGTGAACAAACTTATCAAGCAGTTCGAAAATTCGCAGAAGATGATGAAAATGGCCATGAACGGTTCTCTGGCCGCGAGACTGAAAGGCTTAAGATAAGATTATCCGCACAAAATACGACTCTCCGTAAAGATTACGGATGTTTTCGTGATTGTGTACTTTTGACTTTTTTAACGCCACTGTTTATCAGTAATGATATCTGAGCAGTTACAACAACCCTCTTTCAAATGAAAAAAATACTTTATATCGCAGCGACACTCTGCCTGACCACATTTTCCATGAAGGCAGACGAGGGAATGTGGATGATTGACGGTTTTTCATCCAAAGCGCGTCAGGCGACAGTGGCCATCGACTTCTTCGGCACCGGAAGCATCATCTCCCCTGACGGACTTGTCATAACCAACCACCACGTGGCCTATTCCGACATCTGCGCCATAAGTTCTCCGGAAAGGAACTATCTGAAAGACGGATTCTGGGCATACGAGGCCTGCCAGGAAAAGCCCGTCCCCGGAAGAAAAATGTTCCTGCTGAAGGAATTCAAGGATGTAAGCGCTGAAGTCCGGCACTTCAGGGACAGCCTTAAAGAAAACGGGCAGAACGTGGGCAGCAGAAGATTGGCATATCTTATAGAGAAAAAATATAAGGAAAGCACAGGTCTGGAAGCCTCACTTAACTCAATGTGGGCAGAGGAAAAATTCTATCTTTCTCTATATGAAGTATATGGCGACGTGAGACTGGTCGCCGCGCCGCCGGAAAGCATAGGTTCGTTCGGAGGAGACACGGATAATTGGCAATGGCCCCAGCACAAATGCGATTTCGCCCTCTACCGCATATACGTCTCTCCGGAAGGAAAACCGGCGGAATACAACGAAAAGAATGTGCCTCTGAAGGCGGAACATTACCTTAAAATCTCCACAAAAGGATATAAAAATGGGGACAGGACCACCGTCATAGGCTACCCCGGAAGAACAGACCGCTACAGCAGCTCCTTTAAGACAGACTATAAGCAGAATCTCATCCTTCCCATCAACAATGCCGCACGCGCAGAGCAGCTAGCCATAATCAAGAAATGGATGACGGAGGATGAAAGCGTCAAACTGAAATATTCCGAAGCCTTTTTCGGCTTAAGCAATGTCACCCGGTGCGAAGAAGGAGAATTGCTTTGCCTGAAAAAATATGACATAATCGGCCGGAAACAAGCCTTGGAACAGAAACTTCTGCAGTGGATAGAGTTCGACGCGCAGAGAAAGGCTCAATGGGGGACGCTTCTTGATGACATGGACTCCATCTACCGGAAAACCTCCCGCGTTGAAAGGAACAAGGCATGGTTCAGAGAGACCATGTTCCGCGGACCGATAATATGGCGGACGATTATGCGCGTCAGCAATTCCAAGAACCTGGACAAAGCGTTGGGCCAGATAGACAAAGGCTTTTCTCAAACGGATCCGAGAGTGGAGAAGGAATTATTGAGAGTGGCCGTAAGACAGTTCTACACACACGTGGAACAGTCATTCTGGGGACCATTTCAAAAGGAATTGGCCCAAAAGTTCGGAGCCGACCATACCGCTCTGGCGGATTATCTGTGGCAGAACTCCATCTTTTCCTCACCTGAAGCGACAGGAAAAATCTCAAGCATGGAACAGATTCTGTCCGACCCGCTCCTACGGTTCCAGTCCGACGTGAAAATCACGGTGTTCAACGAGGCCGAAAACAATCTGGAACTGCGTAACAAGCTGATTATGCTGGGTAGAGAATATACGCGGGCCCTTTACGCCATGCGTGAGGACATGGGTATAAAACAGTATCCGGATGCCAATTCCACACTTCGCTATTCGCAAGGCAAAGTCTGCGATCTGGAACCGTGCGACGGAATAACATACAGCGACAGAACATATGGCAGGGGAATTATGGAAAAGCATATGACAGGACTTTCCGATTATGCCATTCCCGACGATTTCGCCAGGATAATCAGCGGCTATGCGCTACCGGTAGATTTTCTTACGGACAATGACATTACCGGGGGCAACTCCGGAAGCCCTGTCTTGAACCGCAAGGGAGAACTGCTGGGGCTCGCCTTCGACGGGAACAAGGAATCACTTGACAGCGAAATGTCCTACACTGAAGAATATAACAGATGCGTATGCGTGGACATCCGCTATGTTCTGTGGCTGCTGAAACATTATGCCCGTTTCGACAGGATCAACGCCGAATTGGGCAATCGCTAGAATTATCACTATCTTGCAACAAATCAACTGACGAACATATGAGCACAACACTTATCCTTATCTGCGTGGCGGCCGCCCTGCTGCTGATTTTTCTGATTTACTATTTCTCCGTAAACAACCGCGAAGTGGCTCTCCGTAAAGAGGCCGAGGCACAGGAGAAGAAGATAGAGACCGTGCATGACACCATGTGGAAGACCCTCAAACAGGAAGCAGGGGTCACCGAAAAATACCGTGAGACATTCGAAAAGATCTATCCTGAACTCATCTCCGGACGTTACAGTAAGGATGGCGGGAACCTTTTCAAGATGATACAGGAGTCCAATCCTGAATTCGACACCCGTCTCTACGATAAACTGATGCAGTCCATCGAGGCTCAAAGGGCCTATTTCGCATCGAGCCAGCAGCGCATGCTCGACATCATACGTGAACACAGCACCCTCTGCGCCACTATGCCGGCCTGCTGGTTCATCAAGAACAAACAGACCATAGAATATACGGTGATATCCTCCACCGCCACTTCGGAGGTAATGAAGACACGTAAAGACGATAACGTAGATCTCTTTGCATAATCTCTGCTACATAATTCCACCCGCCATCGCCGTATGGCTCTCCATACAGTACCCTTCAGAGTACAGTTGGGGGCAGTTTGTATGTGCAGCCGCATTTGACGCTC
>CAVEIF010000023.1:0-19022 GCA_963615835.1 Coprococcus eutactus
GGCGTGAGGATAATCATGCGCTGGTGGAGGCGCTGAAGGAATTGGCCTGAAATCTCGACGATATGCCGGTAAAGAAGATATGCATATGCGGCGGCGGTGCGCTTGGCAGCGTTATCACCGGGTGGAGCTCGGCTAGGGGGAAGGGCGAGGTGAGTCTTTTGACTGCTCATCCCGAGTCGTTTTCTTCTGTTCTGGGCGTGGAGCTTCCCTGCGCAGAGGCTCTCAGAGGGGTCGTGTCGAGAGTGAGCGATAAGCCGAGCGAAGTGATATCAGATGCCGACATAGTGCTTCTGTGTTATCCGGGCTATATGATAAGGCCCTGCCTTGAGGCGATAAAGGGCTATCTTCGGCCGGACGCGTGGGTGGGGAGCGTGGTGAGTTCCACCGGGTTTTTCTTCGAGGCGCATAAGATACTTCCTCCAAGACAGGTGATATGGGGATTCCAGCGGGCTCCTTTTATAGCCAGGGTCCGGGACTATGGAAAAAGCGCCTGCCTGTTGGGGTTCAAAAAGTCATTGAATGTGGCTGTAGAGGGGCTCGCGGTCCGGGAAAAAGAGGACTTTGTCAAGTTCCTCTCTTTCTGGTTTGAAACTCCTGTGAGTCTTCTTGCCAATTTTTATGAAGCTTCGCTCACTAACAGCAATCCTCTTCTGCATCCGGCGAGGCTCTATGATCTTTTCGGGGGAGAAAACGAGGGTAGGGCATATCCCGAGCCCATTCTTTTTTATGGGCAGTGGAGCGAACGGGCCTCGCAGTATCTGATTTCTCTTGACCGGGAGCTTTTCTCTCTTCTGAGTGTGCTTCCTGTCACCCCGGGTTTTCTTCCTTCCATACTTGATTATTACGAAAGTACTTCGGCAGGGGAGCTTACTGCCAAGCTGCGTTCCATAGAGGCTTTTAAGAAAATTCCTGCCCCTATGCGGCAAAGCCCGCAGGGCTGGGTTCCGGATTATTCCAGCAGGTATTTCAGAGAGGATTTCCCATATGGACTTAAATATGTGCGTGATCTTGCACAGGAGAGGCAGGTGCCAACTCCGCTGATGGACAGGCTCCTGGTGTGGGGTATGGGAAAATGCAAATAAAAAAGCCAGTCAAAATGACTGGCTTTCGTGGGAGCTGAGGGAGTCGAACCCCCGACCCTCTGCTTGTAAGGCAGACGCTCTGAACCAACTGAGCTAAGCTCCCGAAGTGGTCCCGCGTTGTTTGGGATTGCAAATGTACAACAAAAATTTGAAAAACAAAATTATTTTTAAATATTTTTTTGAATTTAATAATTTTTGAATGCCACATTGAAATCTGCATCGTTCACTTTTTTGTATTCTGAGCAGAATGTAGAATAAAGTACAAGTGCTTCTTCCAGGCGTTTCTGCTTTTTCAGGGCTTTGATTGTGATTTCGAGGGCCAGTTCGTCAAGGGGATCTATGCGCCGCGCCATTTCGCTTATTTCATAAATGGCTTCATAGTCTTTTTTCTTGAGTCGGTCTTCAAGTTCGTTATGAAGCAGTGATACGATGATGTTGTCCGTGTCCTCTTTGAAGTCGTCGAATATGTCAATGTCCAAACTCTTGAGGAATTTCCCGCGTGAGATGATTCCCAGGATTTTCGACTTGTCCATATTCTTGTTTTTCAATTCATCCATAAGGAGGAAATAATCGCATTGGCTTTTCTCGCCCATCTCAAGATAATATCTGGAATCACGGTAAGCGATGGTAACCCCGTCCAGATTGCTTAGGGATTTGCGTAGATTATTGATGGCCACGCCCCTTGAGTTCTTGACTTTTTCTTCCTCTTTGTCCGGCCACAATATGCTGCTCAGTCTTTTTGTCGATATGCCGTTATCGCCCCGTTTAATCAGAAGACAGAGAATCAGACTTTGCTGTGAAGTGAAAAGGTGGGTGATGTCCCGTCCGTCGTGTCCTGTTATGGTGAGATCGCCGAAGATATATATGCTGTCGGGTTTGGTTTCGCTGCAGAAGAGCTTTCTGCCGGATCTGTTCTCTGCTTCTATCCTTCTTTTCTTGCGGTTTTTCCTTATCATTAAAATCATGGCAGTGCAGGATACTGCAAGCAGGAATGCAAGGATACCGTATAGCCAGCCATATCTGGTGACTATTACTCTAAGATGTTTTTCCCCGTCAGACAAGTTTTTCTTATCCGTTACCGGCGGATAAGAAAGCGAGTATATCGTAAGGGTTGACTTTATGTCATCCTCGAATTCCTGCACGGTGGCGAAAAATTGGCTCATCTCCTTGTCCAGATAGATGTTGGCGTTGGTCCTCATCTTGTCGGAGACGATGGGAATGCTGGTGCAAAGCTTTTCGGCGGTGCCGTTTTCGATGGACATCCGGTATAGGTAAAGCTCGGATTTGCTGATATATTCCGGATAGCAGAGAGAATATAGGTAATCTTCGTCTACGATCAGGTTACGTACCGGTACTTTGTCGCTTTCCGGACGTTCAAGACTCCACAGATGACGGCATTCTCCGGTTTTCGGGTCTATGCGGTGAAGGTCATAGAAATAGCGCCTTCCTACGACCTGTTCTCCGCATTCGTTGCCCATTCCTCCATAAATATATATGTATTGTCCGTCAGTGCCGCTGGATGTGAAATATCGCGGGTAGATATGTTCACCTTTGATGTCGTGCCATATTTCATTCCATTTTCCGGTAGCGGGGTTGAATTCAAAGAAATCACCGTTGTACAACATATTCCCGAACCCTCCAAAGATGACATATTCTCCGTTCGAGGGATTGATGAATCCGCTATGGTGATGCATTGGCATATACAGTTGCTCGTGGCTCAGTGTTGTCCATTTTCTGCTGTCGAGGTCCAGGCTCGCTACAGATGGGCTGCCCTTGGGCACCTCGTCATTATATAATTCATAACAGATCAGGTGGTTCCCGTCAGAGGAGATGTAATTGTTGCCGAGTTTCATCTCTATGGGGCAGGGCGGATCGAACAGATAACTTTCTTTCTGACCGTTCATAAGGTTTAAAACGGTCATCTGCGTGTTCGTGAAATAGTAGAATTCCTTGCGCTCGGGATTATAGCAGGCTCCGGCTATGTCGTCATAGCTGAGTGATCCGCATTCCTTCCATTTCATGGCATTGTTTATCAGCCATTCGGGATTTTCGACGTGGCCTTCTATGCTGTAGGAATCATCGCATACGATATTGCCCTCGGTGTTGTCCAGCGGAAAATGAAAGCTTTTTGTGGAGTTGCCTATCGTAAGATCTCTGATGGCAAATGACGGGACATCTATTATATGGTCGCTGCGCCCGAATACCACGGAAGTGCACACTTTGTCCGGAAGCCCCTGAAAGTATGCGTTGAATTTTTCCCCTGCGATATCAAGTTTGACGGAATCGCGCAGCAGGTCGAATTCTATCCTCACTTTATGCCAATGCAGCGGTTTCAGGGCGTTATGGGAGATATTGGCCTTGATAAGGCTTTGCCTGCCTTCCTCGTTGAGCCTGACCACTATGCTGTCCCCTCTGCTGTCGTAGGAGATGTTCCAGATTCTGCGGCTGTTGCTTTCGTCCTTCAATCTGAAGAAGTATCCGAATTCTGCCAATGGCTGGGTGTAGAGTTCGAAATCTATCTTCAGGTCGTTCTCAAAGGTCTGAGGATGATCTCCGAATACGTTGAATGAGGTGCGTTTGTCTATTCTGCAGTCCATGCCGTGGAACCCCAATCCTTGTGCTGCGGATGTCATCGAGCTAGCGATGCTGATAAGAAGCAGTGTTGTAACAGAAAATATCCTTTTAATCGCCATTTAATTTTTAAACTTTTTGTAAATGTAGAAAAAACTTGAAATATACACCTCGGTTAGTTAAAATATTTTTTGCATTAATCCTTCATTAATCGTATATTTAATCTTTGTGGCTTAGCTTTGCCATCACTAATAATCAAAAAATCTTTAATTATGAAGATCACTAAAATTTTATCTATTTCGATGCTGTCAGCAGCATTCTTGGCCGGAACTCTTTTGACGGGCTCCTGCAAGAAGGAAAGTGTACCGGACGCCGTAAAAACGGGAACCGTTTCCGGTGTCGTTACCAATAATCTTGC
The DNA here is from genome assembly GCA_963615835.1 of Coprococcus eutactus. GTDB lineage: Bacteria > Bacteroidota > Bacteroidia > Bacteroidales > UBA932 > Cryptobacteroides. The sequence goes on from CAVEIF010000023.1 coordinate 4,072, forward strand.
GAAACCTATCATAGATGTTACCGTTACTGTCAAGGGAACGGAACTTAAGGCTGTCACATCTGTTGACGGTACCTATACTCTTGAAAATGTACCGCAGTCAAAACAGACCATCATTTTTGAGAAGGCAGGTTATGCAACCGCTTCTTCCACTTTGACCGAGGCTTCTTTCAAGGATGACAAGGCTACCGTAGATGTAGTGATGGAGGTCGCTTGCGCTAAGATCACAGGTAAATGTCTTGATGCCAAGAACGGCAATGCCGGCATGAAGGGCGTTAGCGTCAGTCTTAACAGCGGAGCTAAAACCACCACTACAGATGCTGAGGGTGTGTATGTCTTCGAAGATCTTACAATAGACGACTACACTCTTCTTTTCACAGCTGCCGGATGTGTGGATGTTACCAAGACCGTAAGCAAGGATCAGTTTACCGGGGACTTTGTCGTTACTCTCGAGGATGTACGTATGGGCGCAAAGGAGATTCTCCGCGGAGCTACCGCAGATGATCTTGCTAAGGTGGATGTTTGGCATTACAATGAGTATCGTGGTGGTAAGAACGGAGACGATTACCCTCATTTCGACTGGTCAACAGACTTCATGGGCACTTTCACAAGCTTCTACGGCTGGTGGGAGGAGCAGAATGAAGGAACTACCATCCAGATCCGTAACCGTGAAGAGGATGGCGACTGGAACAATCCTGCAGACCACGAGATGTTCGATTCATATCTCGCCGGACGCAAGCTCATTACGGCAGACAACTGCAAGATGTACATCAAGATGCGCACTCACGCTTCTTCAGAGGATGCTCCTTGTCACTGGGGTGTCATGGTAGTTGACCTCAGCGCGGCTGAGCCTGAGGCTGAACTCGTCGGCGAGCAGATTACTTCAAGCAATGAGGGCTATACTAATCCTGATCATGAATTCGACCTTTCAAAATGGATTGGCAAGGAAGTCGTTATCGCCATCGGAACCTATCGTTGGGAGACCGGTGATTATTGGAAACAGCTTGTACTCCGCCGTATAGATTTCGCCAGCGAGGCTCCATCAGAATGGGGATATCTTCCTGGTGATGCTGTGGAAGGACTTGACAATTATAAGATGACCAAACAGATGGTTCGTTCAACTATGCCTGTAACGGAATTCAGCGAATTCACCGGTCTTCCACAGGAGGGTTGGACAGACGAGGACGGTCCTGGAAAATACCGCGACGCTTATGCTAAATATAGAGGTGTAGGTCATTTCGCAGCATTCTGGTCTTGTATGCCTATCGAGAAAGATAACGAACCTGCAGCTTCTGAAGGCTTCGTAATGAAGACCCGCGGTGGCGGTACCAGAGTGAGCACTACAGAGCCAGAGTCATATTTCTATGCCAAGTTCGCCATATCGGCAGGACATAACCTCCTGAGTCTTAAGGCTCGTAACTTCAGCTCGGAGAATCCTACCTATTTCAAAGTTACCGCTATTACCGAAGATGGCGAGGTAGAACACCTTACACCTAATACCGAGGTGGGTGAGGCTGCCGAGAACGGATGCTGGAAATTCTGTCACGAATCAGGAAGTGCAGATGATCCTGACGCTTATGCTACGTTCGGTTATGATCTTTCCAAATACAACGGAAAGAACGTCGTGATAGCGCTCGCAGTATTCAAGGGCACCGATAATGGTGATGAGAATAAACTTAGTATTTACAGTATTTCTATTAAGTAGTTAATTTTATCCAAGACGGCCTGGGACTTTCCGGTCTCAGGCCTGTCTTTTAGTAAAACTGTCATGTTAAAGCATATTCTGTTTTCTTCATTCCTCTCCGTATTGATATGCGGCTGTGTTTCTTGCACAGGCTCCAAGCCTTCGGATACACCGGAGCCGGATAAAAAGGACGAAAAGGAAGAAAAAGTCGAATTGGCCCGTCAGAATCTTTTAAGGTCAATGGCTATCGTATCGTCCGCGAGAGAGAATTATTTTTCCGAATCCGGACAGGCGATGTCCCGCTATTATAATCCTTATTCGGATGTCAAATCGAATGAAAAAGGCAGCGTATGGATGTACACGAGCGCCATAGAGGCGGTAAATGCCATACTTCATGGCCTTACTGCTCTTAAGGACGCCGGTTATGACAGTTTCTACAATAATTATTTTTCGACATACAGCGCCGTGCTCTCGGAACTTTTCCGTAATCTCGAGTGGTACGAAGGAACCTATACGCTGGTATCTTATACTCAGACCAAGGAATGGACTGTTTATGGAGTAAACCGCGCTTCTTCTCCTGGGAAGGCAGCTGTCGAAGGCCGTGAGAACGTATATGACGATCAGCAGTGGCTTATTAGAGAACTGATTGAAGCATATAAACTTACAGGCGAAGAAAAATATCTTCAGAAGGCTGAGTATCTCGCTTCGTATGTGATAGACGGATGGGATACCACGCTTGATGCTGACGGGGTGGAATACGGCGGAATAGTCTGGGGACCGGGGTATTATACGAAGCATTCGTGCAGCAACGGACCTTTCATCAGCCCTCTTGTGTGGCTGTCTGAAATATATCAGAATTCTTCCGAAGAGATTACCTATAGATATATAGGTGCAGACAAGAAGCGTCTGAGCCGTCAGATGAAAAAAAGCGAATATTATCTGATGTATGCTGAAAAAGTCTATGCTTTTCAGCGCAGTCATCTTTACAGACGCGCCGACGGCGTTTATTGGGATATGCTTGGCGCCAAGGGCTATAATGGAGACAATATAGCTTATGAAACTGTGGACGGGGTGAAATACCGCGGCCACAACACTGAGGAATCAGCAAGAGGGGAGGCCTATTCTTACAATTCCGGGACTATGCTCTCCGGAGCGGCTGATCTCTATAGAGTTACTGCAGACAAGCAGTATCTGGATGATATGACATCCCTTGCATCTTCCGCATTCCTTTATTTTGCGCAGAAATCCACCTCCCGACAGGGGTACTATGAGTACGACGTGACCGGATTCAATAACTGGTTCAACGGTGTGCTGCTTCGCGGTTGGGTGGACGTATCTGCACATTATGATAATGTGGCTGTGAATATCGGCACATTTCAGAATAATCTGGACTATGCTTGGAAAAACTATCTTAAGGAAGATATGCTTCCCGCGAACCTGCTCTATGGCTGGAATTCGATTTATTCGAAAAACAACATAGAAGCTATGTTTACTTTTGCCTATGCCGCCGAGTATGCGGTTCTGGCAAAATGGCATCTGTCGCAGATCAACTGACTGCGGACTTGATTGACGTATGAATTTATCCGAACACAAAATATGAAAAGAACATTATTGCTGTTAACCTTTACGCTGCTTTCTGCACTGGGATTATATGCTCAGAACGTCAGAGTGAGCGGTGTGGTCATAGACAGTTCTTCTGAGCCTATCTATGGGGCAAGTGTGCTTGTCAAAGGTACAAAAACCGGAGTGCTTACTGACGCTGAAGGAAAATATGAGATAAGTGTTCCGTCAAACGCTTCTCTTGAATTCTCTATTCTGGGCATGGTCACGAAGGTGGAGGCTGTCCAGGGCAGAAGCATCATCAATGTCGTAATGACCGATGACAATACTTGGTTGGAGACGGTTGTGGTTGTAGGTTACGGTACGCAGAAGCGTGGTTCCGTCACCGGTGCCGTAGCGGGACTCGATGGAGATAATCTGGTCAAGACTAAAAATGAGAATCCTCAGAATATGCTTACCGGACGTATCCCTGGTGTGCGTGTATGGCAAAAATCCGCCGAGCCGGGAACTTATAACAATAGCCTCGATATCCGCGGACTTGGTGAACCTCTGGTCGTAATCGACGGTGTGCCACGCTCTACGGATGATTTTCAAAGGCTCAATGCCAATGACATAGAAAATATTTCTGTCCTTAAGGATGCGTCGGCTGCGATATATGGCGTGCGCGGCGGTAACGGTGTCATATTGGTTACCACCAAGAAAGGAAGTGAAGGCAAGGCGTCCGTTCAATATAACGGATCGTTCACATTCCAGATGCCTTCGACTATGCCTAAACTTGCGGATGCGATAGGCGCGATGACTCTTTACAATGAGATGGCGCTCAATAAGTCCGACGGAAGCGGTTCGGTGACCTTCACCGACGAATATATGGAGCAGTATCGTAATGGAACCAAAACTGCCGCTGATTGGAATTCGCTGGTCTTTGCAAACGTGGCGCCTCAGACTCAGCATGACGTAAGCATCTCCGGGGGTACGGAAAAATACCAATACTATGTAAGTATGGGATATATCTACCAGGAGGGCTTCTTCCGTTCCGGGGATCTGAACTACTCTAAATATAACCTCCGCTCGAATATAGACGCAGAGATAGCCCGCGGTCTGAAATTCAATATGAACATAAGCGGAATACTTGATAACCGCAGCACTCCTGATTCGGATGCCGTTACCCTTATCCGTAATCTGTGGAAACAGGGCGTGCTTTTCCCTGCATACGCCGATGCCGATCAGACGATGCTTAATTATGAAGGACTTGACCTTATGCAGAATACCGTAGCCATGATGACACGCTCGGTATCCGGATATAAGGACTATCGCGAGAAGCAGTTCCAGTCGTCGGCTTCGCTCGAGTATGATTTCGGAACACTTACAGACGCTCTCAAGGGGTTGTCTCTCAAGGGAATGGCAAGTTACGACTTCCGCTATGACGATAACGAATTCTTCCGTAAATCATATAATCTGTATGCGAAGGATGAACTTACCGGTGAATATGTGGCGAAGGAATTTTCCGATCATTCCGACAGGCTCACACGTGAGAATTACACGAAAAGCCAGATGCTCGGTCAGGTGATACTCAACTATAACCGCACTTTCGCCGAGAAGCACGATGTGGGAGCCACCTTCGGCTATGAAGCTCAAAGACGTAAGGGTGACAACTATTATCTCATAGGGGATTTGGCATTCAGCTCCCCTTACCTCACCGCCCTCAAGGACAAGACTCAGTCCACATTCGTGGATCTCAACAGCAACATCGGCTCTTTCTACGATATCGCATATCAAGCCATAATCGGACGTGCCAATTATGCCTTTGACAACCGTTACCTGCTGGAGGCGCAGTTCCGCTATGACGGTTCGTCCAAATTCGCTCCCGGACACCAGTGGGGATTTTTCCCGTCTGCTTCCGTGGGTTGGAGAATCTCCGAAGAGCCTTTCTTCAAAAGCAGCAGTTTCCTTTCGTTCATAAACCAACTTAAGGTCCGTGCCAGCTATGGTTCTCTTGGCGATGATAATGACCTTAACTATGAATGGCTCTCCGGCTACATCTATCCTGCCACCGGCAATGATGGCGAGAAAGGATACTATTCGGGTTATGCTCCTGCATATCTTATTAACGGAGAGATGGTTTATGGCGTGAATACATCTACTCTCCCGAATACTAACATAACTTGGCTTACTTCCAAGACATTTAATATAGGCGTTGATTTTGAAGCTTGGAACGGTCTGCTGGGCATAACGTTCGACTATTTTGAGCGCAGCCGTGACGGCGTGTTCGGACAGAACTCCTCTTCTCTTCCTACAGTAGTCGGAGCTTCCGCTCCTGTGGAGAACCTCAACAGCGACCGTAACCTGGGATTGGAACTGCAGATATCGCACAGAAACAAAGTGGGTGATTTCAACTACGGCCTTACCGGAATAGTCACCATAACGCGTCGTCAGAACCTCAAGGCTTATGGTCAGGGCCCTTATGGAAACTCCTATGACCGTTGGCGCAACGACAATCTCACTAACCGTTATCAGGGTATCCAGTTCGGTTATGAATCAGCCGGGCGTTATGAGTCTTGGGAAGACATCTGGTCTTACGACATTTACAAAGAAGGAGATACTCTTCCTGGTGATTACAAGTACCTTGACTGGAACGGTGATGGAGAGATCAACTCTCTGGATGAGCATCCTTATGCCTTTGACCAGACTCCTTGGATGAACTACTCCCTTTCTTTTAACTGCGATTGGAAAGGCCTGGATTTCAGTATGTTGCTACAGGGTTCAGCGCTTGGCTCATATATGTATGACGAGCCTCTGTATTCAATCTGGGGCTCAAACGGCGGTGGCGCTCTCGAGCAGTTCCTCGACAGATGGCATCCGGTAGGGGATTATACCGATCCTTACGACCAGACTCTGCAGTGGACATCAGGGCACTATGCCTTCACCGGACACAGCCCGCTGAAAAATTCTTCATTCAACCGTGTCAGCACGACATATCTCCGTCTGAAGAGTATAGAGCTGGGTTACACTCTTCCTAAGAATCCTAAGTCGCAGTTCGGGCTCAGAGTGTTTGTGAACGCATATAACCTCCTGACTCTTACGGGAGTGAAATATGTAGACCCTGAACATCCGGACAGTGATTATGGACGTATGTATCCGCTTAACAAAACAGTGTCACTTGGTTTGAACTTGACATTCTAAAATGCTGATTATTATGAAAAAGATACTGACAGTAATCCTTACAGTTCTTACCCTGGGGGCTTGCAATATGGATCTGACCCCTAAGAACATCGTGACCGACGACGATCTTATGAGCTCGACGAAGGGTATGTCCATATATCTGGCACGTCTGTACAGCTATATGCCTTTCGAGGATTTCAAATATATGGCGGCCTGGGGCTTCACTTTCAACGGTTGGCTCGGCACTCTCGGAATAGACGGGTGCGGCGAGGCGATGAACCGCGACGACGTGTTCCGCACATTCAGAAGCGAAGAGACACCTTTCTGGGGTCAGGCGTTCACGCTTCTGCACGACGCCAATCATCTTATAGAGACGCTTCCTGCCTATAAGGCCAATTTTACTGAGGCCGAATATAATTATTTCCTTGGCCAGGGCTTTTTCGTCAGAGCTTATACTTTCTATCAGATGGCCAGACGTTTCGGAGGCATTCCGCTGGTGACATACACTATCGCATATCCTAACGAATCGGACAAATTGGAAGTTCCCCGTGCCTCAGAAGAGCAGACGTGGGACCAGATATGTGCAGATTTCGACACCGCGATTTCGCTGTTGCCTTCGACCTCTCTTTTGTCAGGGCTTCCAGACAAATATGCGGCACTCGCATACAAGGCGGAGGCTATGCTTTACGCCGGGTCGGTAGCCAAATATAATGAAACGGTATCAGGAAGGCTTACCGGACTGGGCAGCAAGACGGGTGTGCGCGTGATCGGTTTCGACAGCGCTACGGCAGCAGAGGCCAGTGTCCGTTATTTTTCTGAATCATACAAGGCTGCCAGGGAGGTGATGAATTCCGGCAAATATTCTCTTTATAAGAAGAAATGGGTGGCAGGGGACAGTGATGCCATGTATCAGAATATGGTAGATATGTTCAGTGACCTGACAAGTCCTGAGAACATTTTCGTAAAGGAATATCTCTATCCTTCTCTTACTCACGGACTGGACGCCTATAGCTCTCCATTCATATTCAGAGACCCGCTTTGTTCGGGAAGCTGTCCTTCACTTGATTTTGTGGAGCTTTTTGACGGTTTCGACCGTTATGCCGACGGAACCATACGTGTAACGGACGGTGCGGACAACACTTCGGGTCATTACCTGATGTTCGAGACTACCATGGATTTCTTTAAGAACGCGGAGCCGCGTCTGAGGGCTTATGTCATCCTGCCTGGAGACGTGTTCCGTAATCAGGAGATAGAAATTCGTGCCGGAGTATATACGGGCTCGACCCCTGTGTCTCCGCTTTGGAGCGACTATTCTTACAGCCGGGCCACACAGAATTTTTATCAGACTCTTCCGCAGTACACTTCTACGCCTAAGAGCCTGTATCTCAGCCCGCGTGCTCAGTCTGGACAGGAGATAGTAGATCTTGAAGACGGCACACAGATGACTGCCGCCGGTGCCAACGGACCATTCTATGACGTAAAGGATAATGAGGCCAATCTTTCAGGGTTCTACCTTCGCAAATACCTCAATCCGGATCCCAGCTATATCCGCGGCGAAGGCAAATCCGCACAGCCTTTCATCCTTATGCGTTATGCCGACGTGCTTCTTGCCGCAGCAGAGGCTGGAGTTGAACTCGCAATTGCCGGAGCACCTTCTCCTGTAGAAGGTGATGATATGCTCGCCGTAGCCACACAGGCCATCAACGACATTCGTGAACGTGCAGGTGCGGACCTTTTGACGGGTACACTTGCTGCCGATGATGACAGTCGTGACCAAGTGCGCCGTGAACGCCGTAAGGAATTGGCATTCGAGCACAAGTCCAAGTGGGACATCCGTCGCTGGAGAGTGCAGCATGATGAAGGCCGTGACGGTTTCTGGGGCGAAAAGCGTGACGCGAGCCGCTTCGGAAACGGTGCCAGCTATCGCCTTCACGGACTCTATCCTTTCTACAGCACACGAGAAAAGAAGTATTTCTTCGATGCCAATTTCCAGATGGCCCGCGAGATGGAGCTCCAGTACACGGCCTTGGATTATTACTTCGAGATTCCGTCTTCTGAAGTCTCAAAGAGCGCATATATAGATCAGCAGCCAAACAGATAATCATTAAGGAATTATGAATACTAAGACGATATATGGAGTGTTGGCGGGAGTTCTGCTTGTCAATTCCTGCACGCTGTTCCAATTGGATAATTACGACGGACCTGCCGAGACTCTTTACGGCAGCGTGACTGACGTGAAGACCGGCGAACTTGTCCTTACCGATCAAGGCTCGGAGGGCATTCGCGTGAGACTTATCGAGACCAGTTGGGAGGGGAACGTCACTCCGCAGGATTTTTATTGCAGACCTGACGGCACATTTCAGAATACCAAACTTTTCGAGGCCGATTACAATATCCGTGTTGACGGACCTTTTGTTCCCATTGTCCTTGAAGACGAGAACGGGACCGTTATAAAAGACGGCAGTGTGAATACTCATATAAAGGGGAAGAAGGAAGTGAATTTCGAAGTTCAGCCTTTCTTGAAAGTTGAAATTGTGGGTTCTCCGACAGTAAGTGCCGGTAAGATAAGCGCAAATGTAAAAGTTACCAGAGCCACCACCCGCGAAGAACTTAAGACGGCCCTCGACAAGACCGGTACGTGGAAAGATGCCAATGCCAATATTACTGACATCCAGCTTTTTGTCAGCCGCTCATCTTCCGTAGGATATCGTGCCAGGGACACACGTTGGTCCAGCGAATTAAAATACAGCGGTGCGGCCTTCGAGTCATTGCTTGGAACAAACGTAAGCATCAAATCCAATGGAACCATTCCATCCGGACAAAAAGTGTTTATCCGTGCGGCTGCCAGAATCAATTATGACACTCCGGCTGGAAGCGGTACAAAACGTTGGAATTATTCCGAATCAGTGGAAATAGACATTCCTTAAAAAACAGACAGATGAAATCTAAATTTGCAATTATAATTGCGTTACTGCTTTCTCCCACAGTGATAGATGCCAAGGTTGCCGGCAAGGAGTCTTGCTCGACCCCTGTCGAGTATGTAAGCACTATGGTGGGCACCATGTCCAAAAGGGAATTTTCTACGGGAAATACCTATCCGGCAGTCGCCATGCCTTGGGGAATGAACTTCTGGACTCCTATGACGGGAGTTATGGGAGACGGATGGACCTATTCCTACACGGCGGACAAGATTCGCGGATTCAAGCAGACCCATCAGCCCAGCCCTTGGATGAACGACTACGGTCAGTTCGCCATAATGCCTGTCAACGCCCGTGGTGTTTTCGATCAGGACAGACGTGCAAGCTGGTTCTCACACAAAGCTGAGACGGCCACGCCATACTATTACAGCGTATATCTTGCAGATCACGACATAGTGACGGAGATGACCGTTACGCAGAGAGCTTCGGCCTTCCGCATAACTTTCCCCGAGAGCGAGCAGTCAAGTGTCGTCGTGGATGCTTTTGACGATCATTCTTTCGTGAAGATTATAGAGAGTGAAAATAAGATCATAGGCTATACCACGAAAAATACCGGCGGTGTGCCGGATAATTTCCGCAACTGGTTTGTGATACTCTCCGACACTCCTTTCGATTATGTCAGGACAGTCTCCAATGGTTCTTCTCTTTCAAAGGCTACCTCGTCGGAATCTTCACACTCAATGGCTCTTGTCGGATTCAAAACTTCCCGTGGTCAGAAGGTCAACCTTAAAGTGGCTTCGTCCTTTATCAGTCTTGAACAGGCCGAGCGTAACCTGGAGGAACTCGGCGACGGAGATTTCGACCGTATCGCAGCGGAAGGAAAGACCCGCTGGAACGAAGTCCTGGGCCGCATACAGGTGGAGGATAACGACATCGATCGTCTTCGTACATTCTATTCTTGTCTATACCGTTCGCTTCTTTTCCCTCGTGATTTCACGGAGATAGACGAGCGTGGACGGAGGGTGCATTACAGCCCATATAACGGAAAGATTTGCTCTGGATACATGTTTACGGATACGGGGTTCTGGGATACCTTCCGCTGCCTTATGCCACTGCTTAATCTCATCTATCCCGACGAGAGTGTCAAGATGCAGGAAGGCCTTGTAAATGCTTGGCTTGAAAGCGGATTTCTGCCAGAATGGTCAAGCCCGGGTCATCGTCCCTGCATGGTCGGCAACAACTCCGCTTCGGTCGTAGCCGATGCCTGGATAAAGGGCTTGAGGGGTTATGACATAGAGCAGCTCTGGCAGGCGCTTTTGAACGATGCCAATTCTGTGCATGAACCCACCCTCACTTCCGGGCGTCGCGGTTGGGAAGAATATAACCGCCTCGGTTATGTGCCTTGCGATACGGGAATCAATGAAAGTGCAGCAAGGACCCTGGAATATGCTTATGACGACTGGTGCATCTGGACACTCGGAAAGGCGCTTGGCAAGAGTGAAGAGGAGATTGGCATATATGGGCAGAGAGCTCTGAATTATCGAAATCTTTATCTCAAGGAGGCTTCCCTGATGTGCGGTCGTAAGGCGAACGGTGAGTTCAATCTGCCGCTCAACCCATACAAGTGGGGCGGTGATTTCACTGAAGGCAATTCGCTGCAGTACACCTGGTCCGTTTTTCATGACCCGGCGGGACTTATGGCGCTTATGGGAGGAGAGCAGGCTTTCTGCGACAATATGGATGCCATATTCGAGATGCCGCCTATCTTCGATGACAGCTATTATGGCGGTACCATACACGAGATCCGCGAGATGCAGGTCATGAATATGGGTAACTACGCGCACGGGAACCAGCCTATTCAGCATATGCTTTATCTTTATGACTGGGCGGGCCAGCCTTGGAAAGCGCAGTGCCGCATACGCGAGGTGATGGACAAGTTCTACACTTCCGCTCCTGACGGGTATTGCGGTGACGAGGATAACGGACAGACTTCGGCCTGGTATGTATTCTCGGCTCTTGGGTTCTATCCTGTATGTCCGGGAACGGACCAGTACGCCATAGGAACGCCACTTTTCGACAAGGTGACCGTGTCGCTTCCTTCGGGAAAGAAGATAGTGATTGACGCGGAGGGTAACAGCCGTGCGAATTTCTATGTAAAGTCACTGAAAGTCAACAGGAAGAATTACACGAAGACTTACTTTACTCACGAAGACCTTACCGCAGGGGCGAAGATAGATTTTGTAATGTCCCCGGAGCCTGACACCACGCGCTCTACCGCCGTATCGGACAGGCCGTATTCATTATCGGAACAAAAGTAATTGTATGAAAAGAACATTGATTATAACCATATTGGCATTAATGTCCGCAGCGGGGGCATGGGCCGGGACTGACAGCTTCTCCTCACAGAGACCGAAGCCTCAGGACAGACTCTTCACGTCGCAGACTATAGAGAATGTCATAACGGACGTCACGTCGCAGCTTACCAATCCTAAGCTCGCGTGGATGTTCGGCAATTGTTTTCCTAACACGCTTGATACCACGGTGCATTTCCGAGAAGACAGCGACGGACAGCCTGATACGTTTGTCTATACGGGTGATATCCACGCCATGTGGATGCGCGATTCGGGGGCTCAGGTGTGGCCGTATGTGCCCTATGCCGCCAAAGACGAGCATCTTCGCGAGATGATAGCGGGCGTGATTAACCGTCAGTTCTACTCAATCGCCCTGGACCCTTATGCCAATGCCTTCAATGACGGGCCTACCGGAGGAGAGTGGATGTCTGACCGCACGGACATGAATCCTAATGACCACGAGCGCAAATGGGAGATTGATTCGCACTGTTATCCTATACGCCTGGCGTATGAATACTGGAAGGTGACAGGAGACACGTCGGTGTTCGCAGACAAGTGGATAGATGGGATGAAGGCCATTCTGAAGACCCTTCGCGAGCAGCAGCGTAAGGATGGTCATGGCAGTTACGTTTTTACGCGTGTCACGGATCGTCAGCTCGATACCAAATGCTGCAACGGTCTTGGTAATCCGGTGAAGCCTTGCGGACTTATCGCATCCGCCTTCCGTCCGTCCGACGACGCCACCACTTTCGAGTTCCTGGTGCCGTCCAATTTCTTCGCAGTCAGTTCGCTTCGCAAAGCCGCAGAGATTCTGCAGACCGTGAATAAAAACGCTGAATTGGCCCGTGAATGCTGTGAATTGGCCGATGAAGTGGAGCAGGCCATCAAGGAGTACGCTGTGGTTTATCACCCGCAGTTCGGAGATATCTATGCTTTTGAAGTGGACGGTTTTGGCAATTATTACCTTATGGACGATGCCAATGTTCCTAGTCTTCTTGCCCTCGCTTATCTGGGAGATGTGAGCGTAGATGACCCTATTTATCAGAATACCAGGCGTTTTGTGCTTAGTGAGTATAATCCGTATTTCTTCAAAGGTTCGGCAGGGGAAGGTATAGGCGGTCCGCACGTGGGCTACGACATGATCTGGCCTATGAGCATAATGATGCGTGCATTTACCTCGCGCGACGACGCGGAATTGCAGAACTGTATCGTTACTCTTATGAATACCGATGCAGGGACTGGCTTTATGCACGAATCTTTCCATAAGGATGACCCTTCCAATTTTACCAGGGCTTGGTTCGCTTGGCAGAATACGCTTTTCGGAGAGCTTATTCTCAAGATTATTTCCGATGGCAAGATTGGCCTGTTGAATTCTATCGCGCTTGACGAGAATGGGAAGGCTGTTGTGGGGAATACATCCGCAGCGTCCGCTGATCCGAGGAAGGCGGCTCAGGAGCATTGCACTGAGATAATGCTTAAAGATCAGGGAATTGAGCGTACAGCCTGGCTTTATGTCCCGAAAGAGGCCAAGGGTAGTCTGCCGCTTGTGGTGGTTCTTCACGGATATGGCGGGGAGGCTCTCGGTGATGGGTTGAAATTCATGGAGATAGCTGAGCGTGAGGGCTTTGCGGTGTGCTGGCCGCAGGGTGCGAAAGATGGGACAGGGCATACCTGCTGGAATGTAGGTTATCCGTTTCAGTCTGACTATAAGATAGATGACACGGCTTTTCTTAGGCGCCTCGTAAAAAAACTGCAGAAGGAATATGGCATAAGCAGGGATAATGTATTTCTTACCGGAATGTCCAACGGGGGAGAGATGTGCTATAAGATGGCCTCCGAACAGAGCGAGACCTTCTCGGCCATCGCCTCCATCGCGGGCCTTACCCTCACTTCGATGAGCACTTCTTATCGTCGGCCAATTCCTTTTATGGAAGTGCACGGCACTTCGGACAGCATTTCGAACTGGGGTGGAGATCCTCGTAACGAAGGCGGATGGGGAGCATACTTGGCAGTTCCTGCTGCATTAAGCCATATAATCTCTGCCAACGGGTGTGTATCAGAGACCGTCTCGCAGATACCCGCCGAGCGCAAACAGGTCATCTTGCACCGTTATTCGGACGGCCGCCCTGTGTGGAAGTCCGGTCCATGCGCCGATGTCCTTCTTTATGAAGTGCGTGGAGGCGACCACAGTTGGTCCGAAGCCTATATCCCCACCTGCGAACTCGTCTGGAACTTCTTCGCGGGGTATCTGAGGTAAGGCCAGAAGATTTGCTTGCGTTTTCTGACGTCCTGATTTATCACAGGATGCATCTCTATATATCTGATAGAACCACATGAAGGCTACACCGTATTAAGGAGAGATAATCTTTTAATACTGTCTTTTGTAAACAATGCTGAAAAATAGTAAATTTGCAGACGCTATCGGGGATGTTTTGGTTTTGACAGCATCGTAGACGGTAGTAAGCACGTCGAGAGTCGAAGGCCCTCTCGTAAATATCAGCTTTCAAACAATTAGTAGGCAACTACAATTATTCATACGCTTGCTAATCTCCAAGAGATTGAGCATTAATCAGAGTCGCCAAGGCTGCGGCTCGACGTATATCCCGCTGGGATTTTCGCCGGTTCTTTCCAGCACACGGGGTATCATCCAGACCGGATGCGCGGGTGCACGCCTTTAAAGCCCGCTAAGACTTAAAGGCTAAGGTGATGCTTCGCCCGTCTTTCGGCAGACTGATCCCTACAATCAAAGGAAGAATAAGCGTGTAGAAAGCTATTGGGTATAATGTTTGGACGGCGGTTCGAGTCCGCCCATCTCCACGATATTGATTACATATCAATGATTTAGAGGTTTTACAAACAGATTTACAAACAGATTTTGTGAGTTCGTGTTCGTAAAACCTCATTAGTTTCCGCTGAATTTCACCATACGAAAATCCCCGCCATTTTTCTCGGATGACGGGGATTTTGGTTCTTCGGGGAGTATGGTTGTCGGGGACGTTTAGAGCGTTCAGCTTTGATGTCCGGGTCGCCCTTACATTACCTTTAGCGAGACGAACTTTGCGGCGAGCAGAGCCAGCAGGAGGAGCGTGCTGACCACTCCAATCCACATCAACGCTTTTTGCCACCAGTGAAGGATGTTGACTTCCTTCTCGATAACTGTTTCAATGGTCTGGACTTTTTGCTCTTCCCTGTATCGGTCTTTGTAGGTGAGGTAGATTCCCATCGAGTCCACGACCGCCTTTGATGTGAGGCGGTTGTCTTTGAGTGAGAGTGTCTGTTGGA
>CAVEIF010000024.1:0-18471 GCA_963615835.1 Coprococcus eutactus
AGTGATCGTGATTATCTGTTCTATTGGTTTCTGAACGGCTGGAGGTACGACAAGGACGGCCTGCCTAAGGAACTGGAAACGAAATCCATCACGAAGACGCTCAGTAGGGCCTGCGAAATCGCTGCATTTACTCCGGAAAAGAAAACATTATACGACAAAAGTCTTATGAATGAACGAGATATATTGGCACAGAAGGATTTCGCGGTAAAAGAAGCGCTAGCAAGAGGACGTGCGGAGGGTGAAACAAAAGGTCGTACTGAAGGCAAGCGAGAGACAGCGAAGAATATGTTGGTAAAGGGATTTGACAAAAATACCATCTCTGAGATCACCGGGTTATCGCAGAAAGAAATTCAGTGCCTTTGAAATTACAATAAAAGTTTTACGAATGAACGAGATATACTGGATCAGAAGGATTTCGCAGGAAGAAATTCAGAACTATGTATAGCTTCTATAAATTCTGAGATGTGCCATTTGAATTTATGTCCTACCTCGACCTGCATGAATTCCACGGGCTTGTCCGGGTTATGCCTATGGCGTAGTGCGCGTCTTCTTTGACGGGGCCTGTGAGGATGAGCGGGCAGTCGGCGAGCATCTGACGTAGAGCCCCTTTGAGGGGAGAATAGAAAATGCTCATTTGATATGTGCCGTCCTCAAGAGGGTGTTGCGGCAGAAAACAGCGGTCCGTAAAAAGTCTTGCCACCAGCCCGAAATTGTTTCGCACGTTGATTTCCACGCAGGGATTCAAACTGTAGCGACCCTCTTGGTCCTGGCCAATGAACATGTCCACCCCGAGATTGCCTTCGTATTTCCCTACGAATTCGTTGAGAAGGAATTCGCTGATGGAATCCCTGACGTGTAGAAGCTGCTCTCTTTTTATATATCCGGAGATAAGGGACTCCATATATTCGTTGGATGCCAGAAGGTTCCCCTGATATGCACCATGTGTGGCTTTGAAGATGGAGTATCCCCAGAATTTTACGCTTTCAGCGCAGGTGGCGAACTGCATGGAGAAATCAAGCACGGGACGGGCTCTTTTTTCCACTATTAAGCTGCCTTGTTTGGCTATGATGTTTCTGACCCATCCTTTGTCGCTTTCGGTCCATGAGTTCAGGTTCACCATCCTGAGCCCTTTGCCGCTGCTGGACCATGGAGATTTCAGAATTGTATCCTTATACTCGTCCACTGTTCTGAGCACATCTTCAAATGTATTTACCTCTACGGGTGCAGTGTCGCAGATCGTTTCTTCAGGGGCCAATTTTTCCTTTATGGAAGAGAGACAGCGGATGGCCTCTCTGCGATGGGAAAGAGCGCGTACCTGCTCCAGATATTCGTCGCTTGGAAGTAAGACAGGATCTACTCCTTCTTTTAAAAGTCTATGCTTTAGGGCTTTGTCCCATCCCCAGACTATGAACGGAAAGGTGGAGCCATCTTCCAGAAAACGCATGATGGATGCGCAGTCGCTGCTGAAGCGAACGGCCGATTCGCTTGGCACATAACTTATATCGTTATTGGCTAAGCAGAAATCATGTTCCGAGTTGAATATTCTTTGTATATCGGTACCCATTGGCCTGAATCAAAAAACCGGGGTGAATTTGTGGAGTGCAAGTACTAAAGGTCCTTTACCATGCGGGTGTAGGAGTGGCCGAAGAAAAGGACGTCGCCTTCCGGACGGAAGCCTAAGGTCGAGTAGTAGGCGGCAAGACGCGGTTTGCCTTTGTCAACTATAAGACTGAGGCGACGGAGGCCTTTTTCTTGCGCGAGACGTATGCCGTCAAGCATTAAGAGATGTCCTGTGCGGTCTGTCACCCCCTCATATTCGTAGCTTATTCCCCTGTAGTCGGGGATGACGGCCAGGCTGTCAAGATAAAATTCTCCGGGTCGGCATTCGGCTTCGGTGCTGCTGCCGTCGGCTCCCAGAAGAGACCACGTGTAATCGCGAAGAGATGTGTAATCGTCTGATGGATAGGCGGTAAGAGAACCGGCAGGAATGCCGTCAACGTAGGCGATCCTCGTTCTTGAATACGAATACAGAGTGTTCGGGAGACTGCAGATCTCCCCGAATGACTTTATCGCTTCAGGGATGGACACCTGTCCGTGTCCTATTTCTATGACGGCATCATCCGCGTCTTTTGAAAAAACGTCGTAGCCCATGCCGGCCAGAACATTTCCGGCGATGAATTCTGCGTCTGAGGGTGTGGCGTTTTTGATGGTGAAAATCATAAAAGGTTGCGGCTTATTGGTTTTATAAATAGGAAGACCGGCTGGAAAGCCGGTCTTCCTGAGTTATGAGAAATAAAATTATTCGATCACAGGATTATTCGACTACAGGACCGGCTGCAACAAGTGCTTTTCCTGCTTCGTTCCCTTCGTACTTCTTGAAGTTCTTGACGAAGCGTCCTGCGAGATCCTTGGCCTTGGTCTCCCACTCTGATGGGTTAGCGTAAGTGTCGCGAGGATCGAGGATGTGGGAATCTACACCCGGAAGCTCTGTAGGGACTTCGAAGTTGAAGTGTGGAATAACCTTGGTAGGAGCCTTCTCGATAGAGCCGTCAAGGATGGCGTCTATGATACCGCGGGTGTCGCGGATGGAGATACGTTTGCCTGTTCCGTTCCATCCGGTGTTTACGAGGTAAGCCTTGGCGCCGCTCTTCTCCATCTTCTTTACAAGCTCTTCAGCATACTTTGTAGGGTGAAGCTCAAGGAAGGCCTGTCCGAAGCAAGCGGAGAATGTAGGTGTAGGCTCGGTGATGCCGCGCTCCGTACCTGCAAGCTTGGCTGTAAATCCTGAAAGGAAGTAGTATTTGGTCTGTTCAGGGGTGAGCACTGATACCGGAGGAAGAACTCCGAATGCATCTGCTGAAAGGAAGATGACTCTCTTCGCAGCAGGACCCTGTGAGAATGGGCGAACGATGTTCTTGATGTGATAGATAGGGTAAGAAACGCGGGTGTTCTCGGTAACTTTCTTATCTGCGAAATCTATCTTGCCGTTTTCATCTACGGTAACGTTCTCAAGGAGAGCGTCGCGGTGGATGGCGTTATAGATGTCCGGTTCAGACTCCTTGTCGAGGTTGATGACCTTAGCATAGCAGCCGCCTTCGAGGTTGAATACGCCTTCGTCGTCCCAACCGTGCTCGTCGTCACCGATAAGAAGACGCTTAGGATCTGTAGAAAGGGTGGTCTTGCCTGTTCCTGAAAGACCGAAGAAGATGGCTGTGTTCTCGCCGTTGAGGTCTGTATTTGCAGAGCAGTGCATGGAAGCTATGCCCTTGAGAGGGAGGAAGTAGTTCTGCATGGAGAACATACCTTTCTTCATCTCTCCGCCGTACCAAGTGTTGAGGATAACCTGCTCCTTGCTCGTTACGTTGAATGCTACGGCAGTCTCGGAGTTAAGTCCGAGTTCCTTATAGTTCTCCACCTTGGCCTTGGCTGCGCAGTAAACGATGAAGTCAGGCTCCTGGTCAAATTCCGCCTGATTCTGAGGACGGATGAACATGTTGGTAACGAAGTGGGCCTGCCAAGCGACCTCCATGATGAAACGTACTTTCATGCGTGTGTCCTTGTGCGTGCCGCAGAAACCGTCGACTACGAAAAGACGCTTGCCTGAAAGCTGCTTGAGAGCGAGCTTCTTAAGTACTGCCCAATTCTCTTCGCTGAGAGGATGGTTATCGTTCTTGTATTCTTCAGAAGTCCACCAAACGGTGTCTTTGGAGTTAGCGTCCATGACGATGTACTTGTCCTTAGGACTGCGGCCGGTATAGACGCCGGTCATAACATTAATGGCTCCGAGTTCAGTTACCTGTCCTTTCTCGTAGCCTTCAAGACCAGGTTTGGTCTCCTCATTGTAAAGCACCTCGTAAGAAGGGTTGTAGAGGATTTCGGTCACGCCTGTGATACCGTACTTTGAAAGATCAATGTTTGCCATATTATTAAGTATAATTTGTATTTTTGCCAATTACGAAACGGCGATGCAAAGATAAACAATTTTGGCAGATACGCAACTCATTATTTATCGCTATTTTCGATACAAAACAGCTTCCAATGCCTTTAAGTGTTCTGAAAAGATATTGGGGATACGACAGTTTCCGCCCTTTGCAGGAGCGGATAATCGCTTCCATAATGGCCGGAGATGATACTTTGGCTCTGCTTCCTACGGGCGGCGGAAAGTCCGTCTGTTTTCAGGTGCCGCAGATGCTTAAGCCGGGATTGGCCCTGGTGATAAGTCCGCTGGTGGCTCTTATGAAGGATCAGGTTCAGAATCTGCAGGCGCGGGGGATAAAGGCTATGGCGGTTCATTCGGGGATGAGCCGCGGGGAAGTGGACCTTGCGCTTAACAACGCCGCCTATGATCCTGAATGCAAATTCCTTTACGTGTCTCCCGAAAGGCTGGGGACTTCGCTGTTCTCGTCTTATCTGGACGTGCTGCCCATAAGCACCATCGTGGTGGACGAGGCGCATTGCATCTCGCAGTGGGGATATGATTTCCGTCCGGATTACCTTCTGATAGGAAAGATACGCGAACGCTTGGATGCTCCTGTGCTGGCGCTTACGGCCACTGCCACGGCCTCCGTGTGCGAGGACATAATGGAAAAGCTGCTTTTTAAGAAGAAGGTGCTTTTCCGCTCGGATTTTGAACGCGCGAACCTGTCTTATATAGTACGTGAGACTTCGGACAAGATGGGCCAATTGCTTTCCATCTGTTCTTCCGTGCCGGGGACAGGGATAGTCTATATGAGAAACCGGTCCAAATGCGAAGAGGTGGCTTCATATCTGAAGGGGGCCGGGGTGAGCGCCGATTATTATCATGCGGGATTGGCATCTTCCACAAGAAGTCTGCGTCAGGAAGAATGGAAATCGTCCAAGACGCGCGTGATGGTGTGTACCAATGCTTTCGGTATGGGGATAGACAAGCCGGACGTGCGATTCGTGGTGCATTTCGGTATCCCTGATTCGCCGGAGGCATATTTTCAGGAGGCCGGACGTGCCGGAAGGGACGGAAACCGCTCCTACGCGGTGCTTCTATATGACAGGCGGGACATAAGCCGTCTCCATCAGCTTCTGACGCTGTCTTTCCCGTCGCTCGAATTTATGGAGGACGTATATCAGAAGGTGCATCTTTTCTATGACATCCCTTACGAACACGGAGAGGGGCGTGAACTCAAGTTCTCCCTCGAGGAGTTCTGCTCGAAGTTTTCACTTCCTCGTGCCGGTACGCACTATGCGCTTGAATATCTGGACCGCATAGGACATTTTGTGTACAGCGAGGATGTGGACATCCCTACAAGGGTGAAGATTATTCCGGACAGGCACGCCTTATATGGTGTGGAACTTCCTGAAAGACAGATGGTCGAGCTTCTTGAGATACTGATGAGGAATTATACGGGGCTTTTCGCCTATCCGGTCGCCATAGACGAGGAGGACGTGTCCCGAAAGATGTCCATTTCCGTGCCCGCGCTCAGGAAACTTCTGTATTCCATGTCGCTGGAGCATGTCATCAAATATATTCCGTGTGATAAGAGCACTCTTATAGGACTCCGGCATCCGCGTCTCCGTCCGGGAAACCTTAACCTTAAACCGGACTATTATAATCAGTTGAAGGAAAACGCGGAGCAGCGCGCCGCGAAGATGCAGGAATATTGTGAGGAAAGGAATGAGTGCCGCTCGCACTTTCTGATAGAGTATTTCGGGGGAGAGAACGCGAAAGACTGCGGAAGTTGCGATGTGTGTCGCGCCCGCCGCAGTCAGTCGAAAACGTTTTTGAAGAATTGGCTGGAGGCGCATCCTTCGTGGACTCAGCAGGAGCTTCGCGCCCTTTTTGCCGATCCTGCCAACGGCCTGTCTTCCAAGGATATGGAACTTTTCCGCAGTTTACTTGATTCCTAATTTTTTAAGCAGGGCTTCAGGCTGCGGATCGTGTCCGCGGAAGGCGCGGAACATTACGGACGGCTCCTCGGTGTTGCCTCGGCTCAGGATGTTCGCCCTGAAGGACTCAGCCACTTCGCGGTTGAAGATGCCTTTTTCCTTGAAAAGCGAGAATGCGTCCGCTTCGAGCACTTCACTCCATTTGTAGGAGTAATATCCGGCGCCGTATTGGCCTGTAAAGATATGGGAGAATGATGTGCTTATGCAGGTCCCTTCCACTGCAGGGAACAGGACGGTACGCTCAAGCGCCTTGTTCTCAAAGTCAAAGATGTCTTCCCCGGCCACTTCCTCTTCGCGGTCGTTCCATGCCATGTCCAGAAGTCCGAAGTTGAGCTGCCGTACCTGGAAATAGGCCGCGTGGTAATTCTTGGTCTCCACTATCTTGTCAATCAGGGCCGTAGGGATGCTCTCCCGGGTCTGATAGTGTTTGGCGAAGCCTTTCAGGAAATCCTCTTCGTAGGCCCAGTTCTCCATTATCTGGGAAGGAAGTTCCACGAAATCGGTGGACACGTTGGTGGTGGTCAGACTCCCGTATCGGCCTTCGCTCAGGAATGCGTGCAGACAGTGCCCGAATTCGTGAAGAAGGGTGCAGAGCTCGTCGTGCGTGATGAGGGACGGACCGTCGGCCGTAGGTTTGGTGAAGTTCGTGACCATACTTACTTCCGGACGGTGCTCGACTCCGTTTTCGACTTTAAGCCCTTGGAATTCAGTCATCCATGCACCTCCTCTTTTAGATGCTCGAGGGAAGAAATCTGCATAGAAAAGGGCCATGTGTCTGCCTGCGGCGTCTTTTACGTCGAAGACTTTCACGTCTTTATGATAAACGGGAAGGTCTTTTCTCTCGGTGAATTGCAGTCCGTACAGGCGGCCGGCCAGAGCGAATACGGCGTTGACGCAGCTGTCGAGTTCGAAATATGGCTTCAGGGCGTTCTCGTCGAAATCGTAATGTCCGTTCTTATATTTTTCGCTCCAGTAGGAAAAGTCCCATGCCTGCATCTGTTTTTCCTTGTATCCGTGCTCGCGGGCATAGGCGTAAATCTGCGCCACTTCTTTTTTAGCGGCAGGAAGGGATGGTTCCAGCAGACTTTCGAGGAAGGCGTTCACCTGCCCCGGAGTCTTTATCATCCTCTCTTCCAGAACGTAGTCGGCATAGGCGGAGTATCCCAGAAGTCGGGCTATCCTAAGTCGAAGATTGGCTATGTCCTTTACCGTCTGGCGGTTGTCGTTCTCTCCCGAGGTGGCTTTACTGTTATATGCCCTGTACAGCTCCTTTCGCAGTGAGGCGTCGTCGGCGTATTTCATGAACGGCCCATACATAGGGTAGGACAGGTCAAAAGTCCATCCGTCCTGTTCGTGCTGTGCGGCGGTCTCCTTGGCTCCGGCGATGACAAATTCAGGAAGGCCGGAGAGCCGGGAACTGTCCGTTATGTTGAGCGTGTATGCGTTGGTGGAGGCGAGCAGGTTCTTTGAGAACTGCAGCTGTTTGAGGGACAGTTCTTCCTGCAGTGCGCTGAAAGTCTTTTTGTCTTCTTCGCAGAGAAGCGCCCCCTGGCGTACGAAATGCTTGTATGTTATCTCCAGAAGCCGTTTCTGGTCGCTTTCCAGAGAGGCTGAAGATGGGTTTTCATATACGGCTTTCACCCTTTGGAAAAGACGGTCGTTCAGATAGATGTACATGGAGTATCCGTTCATGAGCGGAGAGACTTCTTCCGCGGTCTTCTGAAGCTGCTCGTTGGAGTCGGCCTCCATTATGTTGTAAAAGAGCGATGCCACTCTGCCCACGGTGGATCCGGCATTTTCAAGGGCGAGAATGGTGTTCTCGAATGTGGGTTCCGCAGGGTTGGAAGCTATGGCATCCACTTCTTTTTTAGCTTCTTCTATACCTTTTTTGAAGGCCGGAAGGTAATGTTCGGCTTTGATCTTGTCGAATTGAGGAGCGCCGTACTCGAGTGTTGAGGTCTCCAGAAGCGGGTTTGTGTTGCAGGCATTCATGGCGATGATGATGGACAATAATGCTGTAAGGTTCTTTTTCATTTAGTATGGTATATTATTCTGATTCAATGCTTAATCCGTCG
Organism: Coprococcus eutactus; assembly: GCA_963615835.1. Classification (GTDB taxonomy): domain Bacteria; phylum Bacteroidota; class Bacteroidia; order Bacteroidales; family UBA932; genus Cryptobacteroides. Next base: position 7,995 of record CAVEIF010000024.1, read on the forward strand.
TATGCGGCGTGTATGCCATCGGGCAGGCCTGCCTCGAACCTTTGATAGGGTTCCAGCGCGTGCGCCAGATGGGTGAGATAGGTGTTCCTGGCGCCTATCCTGCGGGCTACCTCTATGGCTTGCTGCAGATTGAAGTGCGAATGGTGCGGCTTGTATCCCACGCAGTTGAGCGTAACTGCTTCGAGGCCTTTCAGCTTTTCGAATTCGCTTTCGTCAATGCTTTTCATATCAGTGAGATAGGCTATGCTGCCAAATCTGAATCCGAGCACGGAAAAAGTCTTCATCTCATTATGATAGCCCTGTATGGGGATGATTTCCATCGAAGTTCTTTCCGATGTCCCGGAGGGCTTTTCCTTATGGTAGCCCACTCCGCTTTCCCAGACCAAGGTGGGGAGACTGTCGTTAGGCTCCACCATGAAAGGGGTCTTCCCGTTGATTCTTTTGATGTTCCATTCGGGGACGCCGGGGTAGTGGTGGTCAGTGAAGGCGTAACTGTATTCACGTCTAAGGGATTCTTCCACGTATTCTTCGCAATAGATATTTATGGGCTTGTGCTCCAATAGGTTAAAGGCTCTGAGGTCGTCGAGTCCCCCGGTGTGGTCTTTATGGTTGTGCGTAAGGAGCACGGCGTCCAGGTGTTTTACTCCTTCGCGAAGCATCTGGCATCTGAAGTCCGGTCCGCAATCGATGAGCATAGTCAGATCGCCGTATGTCACCAATGCCGAAGAACGGAATCTCTTGTCCCGAGGATCGGCGCTTCTGCATACTTCGCACTCGCATCCGATGACAGGTACACCCTGAGATGTCCCGGTTCCTAAAAAAGTCAGTCTGGTCTTCATAATGTAACCTCCACTATATTTCCTACGAGTTTTTCTTCATAAGGCCGGGTTACCTTTATATAGTTGCCCGTATAACCGCTCATAAGTCCTCCTTTTTCCTTGGATTCGAAAAGAACGCGGCCGCGGGTTCCTTTTTGGGATTCTATGAATTCGGAATGGAGCCGGGTGCACAACTGTTCGAGAACATGCACGCGGCGTTTCTTGTCTTCTTCGCTCACCTGTCCCGGGAAATCCGCGGCGGGGGTGCCGGGCCGGCGTGAATAGGGGAAGATATGTATGAATGAGGGCCGCAGACCGGCTACGAAATCATAGCTTTGCCTGAACAGTTCTTCGCTTTCCCCCGGGAGTCCCGCCATGAGGTCTATTCCTATGAACACGCCCCGGCCCATCTTCTCGCGTATGTATTCTATTTTTTTCTTGAAAAAGGAAGTGTCGTAGCGCCGTCCCATAGCTGAAAGCAGAACGTCGGTTCCCGCCTGCAGCGGAATGTGGAAATGCGGCTGGAATTTGGTCCCTGACGCTATCCAGTCGATAATATCTTCGCGAAGAAGGTTAGGCTCTATGCTGGAGATGCGGTATCTTTCTATTCCTTTAACTTCATTGAGCGCCTTTAGAAGATCCAGAAAATCTTCTCCTGTGCTTTTTCCGAAATCACCGGTATTCACCCCGGTTATGACCACCTCCTTCACCCCCGACGCCGCTATTTCTTCCGCCATACGAGTGCATTCGCATATAGGCAGATTACGGCTGTCTCCCCGGGCCAATGGTACCGTGCAGTAGTGACAGCGGTTGTCGCATCCGTCCTGCACCTTAAGAAAACTTCTGGTCCTCTCTCCGCTGCTGTATGCTCCGAAAGTGTCGCTCGCGGCGGTGATGGCCGCGCATCCTATGTTAAGATCCTTCAGGCACGAGGGTACTATGCCGGATTTCTCCTTACAGTCGAACACTTTCCAAACCCCTTCGATGCCGCGAAGTTCTTCTTTTCTCAGTCCAGCGCTGCATCCGCACACTATCAGGCGCGCATCAGGGTTGAGCCTGTGCATCTTGCGGATAAGATTTCTGGATTTGGCATCGGAAGTGGCTGTGACTGAGCAGGTATTGATAAGATACAGGTCCGCCGGTTCTTTGTGACTGACGACCTCAAGCCCGGCTTCCTTGAAAGCCCTTTCGTATGTGGAAGTCTCGGCGTAGTTAAGTTTGCAGCCGAGTGTAAGAAATGCTATCTTCATTTTTCAAGTGTAATTCGCGCTCTGTCGCAAGGCCCGGATACCGGGGGCGCGAGCTTGCTTATGCTCACGCAGAAGTGTTCGAGCGAAGGAAACTCTTCTTCTATGGCGTGAAAGATTCTTCCGGCCACGTTTTCTATGAGATTGGACCTTTTTCCCATCTGTTCCGACACTATGTCATAGATGCGGGCATAGTTGAGTGCATCGTGGAGGTCATCGCTGACGGTAGCCGGAGAATTGCCAATCGTGGCGCTGAAATCGACTTCATATTCTCCGCCCTTTTCTTTTTCGAACGGCAGACACCCGTGGAAGGCGTGAAAGCGCATCCCTTTTAATTCAAGAATTCCTTTCATCTCAAAATTATGAATACGGTAGGCTGCTTGCCTATCGTAAGGTTCTGTTTACGCCACTGCGCTGCACTGAACGTCTTGATATATTGGCTTTCTGAGGTGATGTTCACGGCTACGCACAGTCTGGTCGAAGGATCAAGGCATGATATGAAATCCTGCAGAAGGGCGTCGCTGCGATATGGTGTCTCTATGAATATCTGGCTTTGGCCAAGAGCGCCGGAAAGCTTTTCGGCCTCCTTTATGGCAGCGCGCCTTTGGTCCGTTTTGGCCGGAAGATAGCCCTTGAATGCGAAGGATTGGCCGTTAAGTCCACTCCCCATGAGAGCGAGCATAAGAGAGGAAGGCCCCACCATAGGGCATACTTCTATCCCGTTCCTATGGCATAATGCCACGAGTGCCGCTCCGGGATCCGCCACGGCCGGAAGTCCGGCCTCACTGATAAGCCCCACGTCCTGTCCGTCCGAGAACAGTTCCAGAAGCATCTCCACTTCCTGCGGCGTGCTGTGCTCGTTAAGCGTTCTGAAAGTAAGTTCATCGATGTGCCCTTTGAGACCGGCCCGTGAAAGGTACCTTCTAACGGTGCGCTCCTCCTCCACTACATAGAATCTGATGCGTTTCAGAAGGGCCAATACTCCTTCCGGGATCACTTCGGAGAGCTCGCAGTCGCTTAGCGGAGATGGTATGAGGTATAATTTTCCTTTACTCATTCTTGATTACGATCTTTTTGGTCGGGATAACTTCCGTAGATCTTTCGTCCTCTTTTTTGAACATCGTTTTAAGAAAGCTCCTGAAACTGTTATATTCAATCTGATAGGATATACCCACACCGTTACGCTGACTGTTGTCAAGGTAGTTCGTGTAGTCGTCTGCGGAGTGAGAGAAGAGATTGAGCCTGAAGTGTCCCGATTTGTTCAGCTTGATGTTTATGTCCAGGTCTCCCACCATATTCTCGTCGCTGCTCGTCGAACTGTATTTTCGGTTGCCCACAGAGCCGTTTACGGACACCATGTTGTCGAAAAGCTGTGTTGATACGGCAAGGTCCATGACGTTGTTCCCCATATCGGTCTGCTCATAGGTGAGACCCAGGTCAAGCGGAATGTTGAATTTCTGCAGGATGGTGTTCAGCTGACCGGACATTATGGATGCCAGGTTACTGTAGAGGAAGTTGGAACTGGTGTTGTTGTTAACTATACCATTCTGGTCAGAAGGAAGGAAACTTCCCAGGACAACGAGCGAAAGGAATTGTCTGGAGACTTTGTCTTCCGTGTTCAATTCGCTGTCAACCAAGGCTTTGGTGCTAGGGTCAAGGTCCGGTATATCTATGGAGAATGCCAATTGCGGATTATGCAGTTTGTCTGAAATCTTGATGCCGCAGTTGACCAGACGTCTCGTGGACACGCTGGTGGTATCTGAAATGAGAGTGCCGATGGAAGTCTTCAGAGAATGGACGGCGGATATGTTAAGTTCCGTGTCCATTACGTCTCCGGCAAATGTGAGCGAACTTCCGTCCTGTATGTTGAAGTCTTTCGCAATCAGGGCGCCTATGGCGGAGAAATGATATTTGCCTTCGGTGATGTTATAGTTCCCTCCCATGTTGAGATTCCCCGATTTGGAGTTGAAATCCGCGGTTATGGTTCCTTCACCGCTGACGTTGAGAACGTTAGCTCCCTCTCTGTCGAGGAAGGCGGCGATTTCGAGACCGGGGTTTACGGAAAATCTGCATTTGGCGTCTATCTGTTTCCTGTCGGCAGGGGATGAGAAGCCGAATTTCTGTTCAAATTCATACTCTTCCTCCTTTTCCTCTTTCTCCTTGAACTGAAGTATGTCAGAGCCTTGTCCTGCTGTTTTGGCCATTATCATATTGAGCTTGCCGTCCCCGGCATTTGAAAGATTGGCGTCCAGAACGATGTGGGAAGGATCTTTACCGGAGAAAAGAATGTCTCCGTTAAGGGCGAGAGTGCCGCTGTAGTCGTCGCTTCCCGCGGCCTTGTCAAGTACGCGGAGTCTGTCAAGGTGCAGGGACAAGTATTCCGGTCTTCCTTTGAGCAGAGCCTGTCCGTTGTTTCCGTCCGCTATGGCGAGGCGGTCTATGATGAGCCCCTGTTCGTCGAAACGCGCATCGGCGTTAAGCGTATAGTTCACGCCTGTAGGTATAAGTGTAAGGTTCAGATCCCTGAGAGTGAGATCGTTGCTCCTTATGCTGAGGTCTGAAACCGGCCCGGAGGCGGTGATCCTGCCGTTTAGGCGTCCGTTCATATTTGAACAGAACTTATCGACGGCCTTTTGAGCCATGCCCGGGTTGAAGTCTGTAAATGAGGCGTTTGCGTTAAGGTAGTTGGAGATGGAGTTATAATTTCCTTCTATCTTCAGGGCGTTCTGCCCGGGAACAGGGGAGTTGTCCAGGCTGAATTTGAACAGATCGTCTTCATCGTCGAGATGTGCTTTCAGGGTAATCTGTCCCACGCGGGCTTTGCCGAATTCGAAATCAGGGCACTCCATGAAGACCTGTAATCCCATGTTGGTCTTTATCGGCGTACTCACCTCTATCTTTCCGTTCAGAAGACCGGCTATGGTGAGATTGTCTTTCAGCAGCAGATTTGCCGTTGACAGCTCCATATCTTTGATGTTGATTGCCAATTTGCTCGGTTTGCTGCGGCTTGCACCGCCATTGACTTCTATGGATTGGCCTTCATGCCAAAGACGTAGACTGTCTATGTCGAGAAGATCGCTTTCGTATGTGATGACAGGCCGGGAACATCGCCATATCTTGCCGTCCAGATTGATGAATGAATTTTCGAGAGTGGAGGAAATATGAAGTCCGTTCTGCTGATTTCTTGAAAAATCGGAATCAAGATCCAGCAGCAGTGCTATATTCTTGTTCAGGATGTCTGTGGCGGATACTTGGAGGCAGGTGTTGTCGGAATTGGCTTTCAGATGAAGGTAGGCTTTTTTCAGGCCTGAAGTCCCGGTTTTCACTTCGTTGATGCCGGCGGTCAGCGTGGTGTTGCTGTCCAATGCATGGAATTTGGCTTCCAGTCCGCGTATGACGTTGTTTTCGAAACGTATGCCGTTGGAGGAGAACGAGGCGTTTATCTCGCCGGACGGGTCCATTGAGACCCGGGCCCGGGTGTCGTGTGCTATGAGGACGTTTTTACGAAGGAAACTGAGAGCTTCTTTCGTGTCTTTTATGATAATCTGCGACTCGAAATTACGTCCTGTGCCGTCTGTCCCGCCTGACTGCAGGAGCGAAGGAAGCGAACGACCTATAGAATTGGCCAACAAAGGATTGATAATGGTTCCCAAATCGGGGTCCCCGGAATATGTGATGTCTGCGAATGAAGAGCGGAGATTGATGCGGAGCTTGTCGCTGTCCATGACGGATGCGAAAAGTATGTCTCCTATGTTATGTTTGCCGTTCTGGTCCGTGTATGTGAGTCGCGATATGCCGGCGTCTCCGATGAGGACATTTTTGTCGCTCTTTCGGAAGCTGATGTTCATGGATGTGGACAGGGTTGATATGCCGGGTCTCGGGTCCAGTTTTATCGCCGCCAGATCCGCATATCCGAGCACGAGGTTGAATTTGTAGATGGAATTTTTGCTTTTGCTTGAAAGCGAGAAGCTTCCGCCCAGGATGAAGTTGAGATTAGGGTCGTTACATCTGATGTTTCCCGTGAAGGTGTTGTCCTTGAAGTAACCGCTGCCGTCTATATGTGAATAAGCGTAGTCGTTAAGGGTTAATTTGCTGATGTCTAATTTGTTGAGTTCTATGTTGGGACTGCCGCCGCGCTTAAGGCTGCCCTTGCTTTGAAGGTGCAGCGAAGTCTTTCCGAATTTTTCCCCGAGGCTCGTCTTTGACAGGTCCACGTCTTCGAGGTTTATTTCAGCATTGTACGAGAGCGGTTTGTCTGTCTTCAGCAGGTCTTGAGCCTTGGCTGTAAGCGTTATGTTCCCTGCGTCGCCTGTGAGGCTGAGGTCGGCGTCCAAGTCGTCAAGCGGTCCTCGCAGGGTGCCTTTCAGGTCGGCCTTGAAGTCTTCCGCAAGTGCTTTTGTGAGACGGATTTCCTTCCCGGTGAATGATGAAAGGAACCGGGCGAGGCCCTGTCCGGAGAAGTCGAATTTACGGGATTCAACATCTATGCTGGTCTTTTCCCGATCGGAAAGGTCTTTATAGCTGACACTTAGATCGGCCTTGATGCCGCTGTACCGATCCGTGAGACGGGCTTCGGATATGTCAAGGGAGTTTACTGGGCCCTTGATTTTAAGGGACTCTATGTCCAGGAGGAAGGGAGAATCTTCGAATGCGCCGCAGAAGGCATCAACGGATTTGAGCGCGAGAGGCGAGGCCGTGGCGTCCCCTTCGAGTATGATTTTGCGTGAAAATGCTTTCCAGTCGGAATTCCTGCTGTAAGCCATGGTGTAGCGTTTCAGATGAACGTCGGACCATTCGTCTATGATGCGGGTGTCGGTAACTTCCGTAAGTCCCAGTCCTGTAATGCAATGTCCCGACCCCCAGAAAGAATAGCCGCATTTTTCGTGCACTTTGAGCCAGTCCACGTCGAAACTGCATCTGCTGTCCACGAAGTTGATGTCGTGCCCGCGGGCGTCGGCCCACAGTTCCAGATCCCGCCAGTTGATTCCGTGTCCCTTGTACCTGTAGGAAGACCGGTCGAGAATGAGCATGCGGTAATGGAAGTTGTCTATGTCGGCCCTTTTGATGGAGAAGATATCCGGAATGGTTTTCAGAGTATCCGCGCCCTTGGGCTTGGTGTTGAAGATGGAGGATATGTTGTTACGGTATCCGCGCTCGGAAGTGTCCGTGAGGACCAGGTTGAGGGTGAAATCCTTGGTTCTGAGCCTTTCTATATGTACGCCGCCCTTTTTGGCCAGCAGCCCGCGAAGCGAGAAGGTGGCGGAGATGTGCTTTGCGGACATGACCGTGTCCAATTCACTCTCGGGATGCCTGTCTATGATGGCCATATCCTTTATGATGAGGGTGTTGAAGGGAGCGAATTTGATGGCTGAAAAGTAGATGTCGGCATCCAGATGCTTTTCAGCCAGCAGCGTGGCTTTTCGGGCCAATCCGGTCTGCACAAACGGAGTCTGAAGAAGCAGCAGGGTGACTCCGAAGCCAAGTACAACAAGCTCCAGAGTTCTTGTGATTATCTTCCTTATCTTTTTTTTGTGCATTTTGCTCCACCGCTTACAAAGGGCTCAAATTTAGCAAAAAAATTCCTATTTTTGTAGGTTACTATGGCAGATATTATTTTAGGTATTGAGTCGTCGTGTGACGACACCTCCGCAGCAGTCATTTCAGATAGGGTTCTTTTATCTAATGTTATTGCAAGTCAGGATGTTCACCGTTCATACGGCGGCGTGGTTCCGGAATTGGCATCACGCGCTCATGAACAGAATATCGTGCCTGTAGTGAGCGAGGCTCTCCGCAGGGCCGGCGTCAAGGCTTCGGATCTTACTGCCATAGCGTTCACACGCGGTCCAGGGCTTCTGGGTTCGCTTCTCGTGGGTACTTCCTTTGCCAAGGCTTTCGCGCTTTCGCTGGAGATTCCGCTTGTTATGGTCAATCACCTTCAGGGACATATTCTCGCGGGCTTTGTAAGACAGGAGGGTGTGCCGGTGCGGGAACCTTCCTTCCCGTTCCTCTCGCTTCTGGTGTCGGGCGGTAACTCCCAGATAGTAAAGGTCAATTCACCTCTCGATTTCGAGATACTGGGTGCCACCATAGACGATGCCGTGGGGGAGGCTTTCGACAAGTGTTCGAAGATGATGGGCCTTGGCTATCCCGGAGGACCTGTCATAGACAGATTGGCCAAGCAGGGTAATCCGGATAAATTCAAATTTGCCAAGCCGCACATTCCGGGGCTTGACTACAGCTTCAGCGGAGTGAAGACTTCGCTCCTTTATTTTGTCAGGGACCAGTTGGCGCTCGACCCGGAGTTTATGGAGAAGAACAAGGAGGATATCTGTGCGTCTTTTCAGAAGACCCTCGTCGACATCCTTATGGATAAGCTTATCAAGGCCGCCAAGCAGACGGGCATTAAGGATATCGCCATAGGCGGAGGGGTGTCGGCCAACAGCGGCCTCCGTACACGAATGGTGGAGGAAGGTGCCAGACGCGGATGGAATGTTTTTCTCCCCGAGTTCAAATTCACCACCGACAATGCGGCCATGATAGCCATCGCCGGGTATTTCCATTATCTTAACGGGGAGAGGTGTCCGCTTGATGTCGCTCCCGTGTCCAGAATCGCGGATTTTTAACGTATAGTAATATGCGGGTTTACGAATTCACCACTCCGCTTGAAAAAAGACTGGGCCTTGCGCAGGTCCATGCGAGACTGCGTTCCGAGTTTGACGACTCCGGCCTTGAAGCGGTGGTAAAGAGGAGCATAGATGCCAGACGCGAACCTCTATATCGCTATCATTGTGAGATTTATTCAAAGGGGGAGGCTTTCCCTTCCTTTTCTCTTCCGGAGTACAGGGATGTGCACGATGGCGAGCCTGTGATAGTCATAGGCGCCGGACCTGCCGGCATGTTCGCTTCCCTGCGGCTTCTTATGTCAGGGCTTAAACCCGTGATACTGGAGAGGGGGAAAGATGTCCACGAGCGCAAAAGGGACCTGGCGGCGCTTTCTCTTGAGGGCAGGCTGAATCCGGATTCAAACTACTGTTACGGGGAGGGCGGTGCCGGCACATTTTCCGACGGCAAGCTTTTCACGCGTTCCTCCAAAAGGGGGGATAACCGCGAGGTTCTTCATCAGTTCGTCAGGTTCGGCGCATCGGAAGACATACTCATCGACGCTCATCCTCATATAGGCTCGGACAGGCTTCCCGCCATAGTGGAGAATATGCGGCGGTGCATCGAGGAACATGGAGGAGAGTATCATTTCGGCAGCAGGGTGATTTCCATTGATGATGACAGCGAGTTAAATAAGGTCAGCTGTGCCGACGGCTCATCCTATAGCGCCCGTGCGGTGGTACTCGCCAGCGGGCATTCGGGTAAGGACATCTATCAGATGCTTTCTTCCAAGGGCGGAGTTCTTCAGGCCAAGGGATTTGCATTGGGAGTAAGAGTGGAGCATCCGCAGGACCTTATAAACAGGACGCAATATAACGGACGCTGGGCTGATGGTTATCCTACGGCAGAGTATTCGTTCGTGCAGCAGGTGGACGGGCGTGGAGTATTTTCTTTCTGCATGTGTCCCGGAGGCCTTCTGGTGCCTTCTTCTACGGAGGAGGGGACTGTGGTCCTGAACGGGATGTCCAATTCGTCGCGCTCTTCCCGATGGGCCAATTCGGGAGTGGTGGTTCAGGTGGAACCGGACGATATTCCGGGGGATTCTGCTTTTAAACTGCTTGATTTTCAGTGCCAGGTGGAAAGGAATATGTATTCCTGCGCAAGAAGTCTCTGTGGGGCGGATACGCATCCGTTCGCGGCTCCTGCACAGAGGATGACGGATTTCTGCCGTGGTGTCATGTCTTCTTCGCTTCCTCGGAGTTCGTATCATCCGGGCACCGTAAGCGCTCCGCTTCATCTCGCACTCCCCGAGAATGTGGCATCCAGACTTGGAAAGGCATTCCCCAAGGTAAGGATAGGAGGCTATTATACTTCAGAAGCCCTTCTTCTGGGGGTGGAGTCGCGCACTTCGTCTCCGATTCGCATTCCCAGAGACCCCGACACCTTGGAATACGTGTCCATGAAGGGGGTGTATCCCTGTGGCGAGGGCGCGGGTTATGCCGGCGGCATAGTTTCTTCCGCCATAGACGGCATACGCGTGGCGTGCAGCATAGCAGGGAGAATCGGCCGCGTCTGTGAATAAGCCGCCCTGATGGCTTACAAAATGACATTGAAATATGCTTTCCGTGCCGAAAGGGCCATGAGAAAGACAAATTAAATTAGATTATCAGTCAGTTGATTGGAATGAAAAAAATATTCTGTGCTGCCGTTCTTTTTTGCGGTTCCCTCTTCTCCTATGCTCAGGTGGATACGACCTACAGGTATTCAGATATGTCCGACAGCCTTCAGACGGCGGTGGTGAGCGCCGATGTG
>CAVEIF010000025.1:0-18462 GCA_963615835.1 Coprococcus eutactus
AGGTAGCAAGGGCAGGAGGTTGTAGCGGTGCGATGTGCTAAGCTTTCCCTTTTTTTGTGCTTGTTTTATAACAGCGTCCAAATGCGTTCTGATATTTTGATAATAGGGGCCGGGGCTTCAGGGCTGATGGCTGCATACTCGGCTTCGCGTACACTTATAGGTGCAGATAAAAGCTGTCAGGTGACCCTTCTCGAAAAAATGCCTCGTCCTGCGCGTAAAATGATGATCACGGGCAAGGGCCGTTGTAATTTTACCAATCTTAAGCCGTGGAATGAATTCAGCGCTCATATCCGCTCGAAGAGCAACGCGGTAAAGTCGGCGTTCTATAGTTTCACTCCGGAAGATGTGATAGAGTTTTTTGAGAAGAACGGGCTTCCTACCGTAGTGGAGAGGGGAGACAGGGCCTTTCCGGCTTCGCACAAGGCTTCGGATGTAATAGATACGCTGGTGTCGGCATGTCTTGGTAACGGCGTCAAGATAGTATGTGAATCTCCTGTGAAGAGTGTCTCCTATGACGGCAGCGACTACCGCGTAAGTCTTGAGGACGGCACGCAATATCTCTCTTCCCGCCTGATAGTCTCTACGGGAGGATTGAGCTATCCTTCGACGGGCTCCACCGGGGATGGTTATCAGTGGGCCGAGGGCTTTGGCCATAAGGTGGTTCCGACATTTCCCTCCCTTACGGCCCTTGTCCCTTCAGGGTATAAGAACGTGGAAGGAAAAAATCTTCATATACACCGTTCCACTCCACTTTCCGAGTATGGAGAAAAGCTATGTTCCCAGTCTTTGAAAAATGTGGGGGTGCTGCTTTTTATTCAGGATGTTCTGTCCGGAGATGAATTCGGAGACTTGGATTTTACGGACGGAGGGATTGAAGGGCCTGTCGGGTTCCAGTTAAGCCGTAAGGCGGTCAAAGCGCTTCTGAATGGTTCCAAGGTGAGGTTGTGTGTGGACCTGAAGCCAGGTGTGGATCTTACGGAACTTACAACTCGCCTCAAGCAGCTCTGGGCGGAAATAGACCAAGACCCGCGAAGCCGTAATCTTCGCGAGAAGGAAAGATGCCGCATACTTCTTGGTAAGCTTATGCCGTGGGAGCTGATCCCCGCGTTTATGGCATGCAATCCTCAGATTATCACCCTCGAGCGTCGGTCGCGCACACAGACCAAGGTGTGGGTGAATCTCGTGAGCATAGCCAAAGCCCTGAAATGCTGGAATTTTGATATTGCAGGATTTGTCGGGTATGAACGTGCGGTGGTGACTGCCGGAGGAATAGATACAGACGGGATCATAGCCAAAACCATGGAATCCCGTCTGTGTAAAGGTTTGTATTTCTGCGGCGAACTTCTTGATATCGATGCCGATACCGGAGGATATAATCTTCAGCTGGCGTTCAGTACCGGACATTTGGCCGGAGAGAGTTGCGCAAAGTCGTTGTTATAATAAAGAATTTTATTATCTTTGCATTCCCAAAGCCACTTTAGCTCAGTCGGTAGAGCAGCGCATTCGTAACGCGCAGGTCGCGAGTTCGAGCCTCGTGAGTGGCTCAAGGTTATTTTTTAGAGCGCTTTTGTATCGCATTCACCATGCATACGAAAGCGCTTCCTATTATGGCGGCACATACTGATCCTGTCAGTACGGCTATCTTGCCTGTCGCGCGAAGGCTTTCAGTAACTGCCGGTATCTGATCTCCGAATGAAAGCGTGTCTACGAAGATGCTCATGGTAAATCCTATACCTCCCAGGCATGCCACAGCGAGGAACATAAGCCAAGAAGTTCCTTGAGGCTTCTCGCCTATTCCCAGTTTTACGCATATCCAGCTTAAAAGTGTGATGCCCAGAGGTTTGCCTATCACGAGACCTAAGATGATTCCCAGACCTACACCGCCTGCGGTAAGAGAACTCGGGTCGAGTTCCACACCTGCATTGGCCAGTGCGAAGAGAGGCATTATCAGGAAGTTGACCCATGGAGAAAGGGCCCTTTCGAGGGTGTAGCTCATGTTCATGGAGCCGTTGGCGGCCGCTTTAAGCTCGCGAAGATAGTGTCTCTGAGGTCCGCTCGGGAAGCCCATTCCGGATTCGATGTCGTCGTACTTCTGGAAGTTGTCCCAGGCATTCTGTATCTTGGAATAGACGGTCTGTTTGTCGTAACGCGCCTTGTTAGGTATGACGAAAGCCATCACTACTCCGGACATCGTGGCATGTATGCCGCCATAGTAGAACAGAACCCAGATCATAAGGGCCACGACTATGTAAGGGAACATGCGTTTTTCTCCGGCTTTGCGCATAAGGACTGCCACGCCTATGAGGAGCAGCGCTATGAGCAGAAGTTTGCCGTTTATGGCTCCGCCGTAGAAGAGGGCCACCACCAGAATGGCGATGAGATCGTCCGCTATGGCGAGAGCTGTCAGGAACACTTTCATGGCTACCGGAACCTTGTCTCCGAGGGCGGAAAGAATGCAGACGGCGAATGCTATGTCTGTAGCGGTAGGGATACCCCAACCCGTGGCTCCGGGACCGCCGTGGTTAACGATGGTGTAGATAAGGGCCGGGCACACCACACCGCCGAACGCTGCGATTATAGGGAGAATGGCTTTTTTAGGGGATGAGAGTTCTCCGTATGCCACCTCGCGTTTGATTTCCAAGCCTACGGTGAAGAAGAAAATCATCATCAGCACGTCGTTGATGAATTTTTCCACGTTCATTTCGCGCGGAAAGGAGACGTTTATGGCGTCATTGGGGCTGGCCAATCTTATGGTGAGGTCAGTGTTCAGTACGTTATGATAAAAATCTTTGGTGGCAGGCAGATTGGCCAGCAACAGGGCCACCGCCACGCAGATCAGGAGAAGGACCCCTTGAAACCAGGGTTGGTTTGAAAGTTTTGCGCCGCTTTCCCGGAATTTCTTTCTGGTATTGTTCCAGCTGTAGATAGGAATAAGCTTCATTTTAGAATATGATTTTAAAATCTATGGTTTCATTGTCGCAATATGTGCCGCATATCCTCACTTCCTTCTCAATGCAGGAGCACAGATCTTCAGGTGCGCCAAGTTCCTTGACTACGAAGTCTCCTGTTCTGAGATAACATATCGCGGACACTTTGCTGACTGCCTGTTCTACGGACTCCATGGTGTCGGCGGGGTGAAGAAAAATGCTTTCGCCGTTCTTCTTGAGTTCGAATCTGTTGGTTTCCGGAGAAAGCGTTACTGGGCTGAAAAGCGGGTGAGGGAGAAAAGAGGTGTGATCAAGGCAATTGGCACAAGCCCATCCCTGACGCGGAATGTCCAGATATTCAGAAGGATACAGGAATACTCCGTAACCTATGGCGTCATAGTGCCTCGATGCGAATTTTTTCTCTATGCTGCGCCCCGGCTTGCTGATCCGGGCAAATAGGACAGGTGCGAACTTTATGGAGCGGATGTCTTCAGGCACATAGAAATCTTCGTTGTCTTTTTCCCACGTGGTGTCCGGCCTGGATGTGACATTTCCTTCAGATGTGAGCACTATGATATTCATATTAACTTTCGCAAGTTTTTGAGTGGGCAAAAGTACGTAAAAAATGCTAAATTTGTAACCTTATGAAGCGAAAAGATATTACATACCCGGACTATCCTTTTACAAGAATGGTACACGTGGCTGTAGAGGATTCCTCGAAAGGCAAATACCAGTTTGACGAGAATTATCCTTATCTGGATGACAGTTTTCACTACAGGCTGAACAGATCCATCAATGCATTCTGTCTCAGGTGGTTGGATAACATCTTTCATAGAGTGTGCCTTGGACTTAGAATCGAGGGCAGGGATGTTTTGAAGAAGTACAGGAAGGAATTGGCAGGCGGAGGGGTGTCCGTATGTAATCATGTGTTCAGGGAGGATGCCGTCATGGTGTGCCGTGCGCTCGGCATTTATCGTAAGATGCATATCCCCATGTATGCCAAGCATTTCAACAAGAGCGCTCTTTACCATTGGATGTTACGTTATATGGGCGGCGTTCCTATAGCGGAGACCACCTCGGGGATGAAGGAATTCAACCGCGCTCTTGACGAGTTTCATTCGCGGGGGGAGTGGATACATGTTTTCCCGGAGGAAGTCAGGTGGGATTTCTATCCTTATATAAGACCTTTCAGGAAAGGCCCTTTTACCATGGCCTATAAATACGGTTGTCCGCTTGTTCCGCTGGTCGTTACGTTCCGTGAAAGAAAAGGAATCTTCAGGCTGACAGGTCCCAGGGACCTGCCTCTTTTCACGATAAGAATACTTGAACCTGTCATTCCTGACCGGGCCAACAGACGCGAAAGTGAGGTCCGCAGAATGTTGGAACTCGCCCACGCACGTATGGTGGAGGGTGCGGGGATAAAGGATAATCCTTGGCCGGCTAATCCTTGTGAGTTAGACGCTTGAATATGCTCTCTTTCTCCTGGTTCTGCATCAGGTGAACTATCTTGAACTGTCCGTCGCGCAGTCCCTTCTTCAGACTTTCCTTTTTGAACGCTCTGAAACTGTCTCCTATGAGGAGGAATGTGTTAGGGTTCTTGAGTCTCAAGGATTTGCGTTTGGCCGCGTATTCGGTATTGTCATTCTGGAGCTTTTCATCCACCATTTCTGAAAATTCGCTCGCCGTGGTCTGGTCGATAGGCTTGTCGAATTCGTAGAAGAAATCATATCTGGATTTTTCCACATCGGCGAATCCCACGAAGAATTTGGTCTTTATGGACTTCTTGCGTTCAGCCCAGTGTACGGCGTCTATGAACTGCTTCTCGTAGAGTTTTTCTCCTGTGATGCTTACTATCCCGTTGATTTTCTGCATCATATGTAGTCTCGGGGTGCCTTTGTATCTTGGTCCGCAGACTACCATGTCATTCATGTTATAGCGGTAGATGCCGTTGAATGTGCTTATATATACGCAGTAGTTCTTGCCTTCTTCCAGCTCGTCAAGCATCAGAAAATGCGGATTTTTGCTTTCAAGTTCGCTTTCTTCCACGAATTCGAAGAAGTGGAATTGAGCATAGGGAACGCTCCAGTTAGAGGTGTCGAAAGGCATGCCGAAACGACATTCGGAAGCGAAGTATCCTATCTCTATATGCTTGATGTTTTTCGGGAAGGCATCGATGAACTTATCGATATAGATCTGTGTATTGCCGCATTTCCATGTGTTCAGACCTGCGAAATCGGGCCAATAGTCCTTAGGCAGCGGGTGCGGATTTCTCTCTTTGATGGCGCGGAGTTCACGGGCGCGTTTCGGATTCGGACGGAGAATCTCTTCAAGGCGGTCGCGTATTTCCTTTTCTATTTCGAACTTGGTGCTTATCGTGCCTTGCTCAATGTCAGTGATATAGTCGTCATAGAATTCTTCCGCGTTCTTGAGAAGTTCCGTTATGGTGGAAGGATTGGCAGTGACTATAAGCGACAGGTCGCGGCATTCTATGGCCATGCGCATTATGGCGTAATAGCGTGCGGTGTAGTCAGATATGTCCGCAAGGTAGTATGGGTTGGCTATCTTGGAACGCAGCATCTTGGACGAAGATGCCTGAGTGTATCCGGATATGGAGCCGACGGGCACGCCTGTCTTGGTCCGTCCCTCTATCGCGGGGCTGACTACCACCAGATATTTTCCTGCGACCAGACGGGAGTCTCTGGACAGAATCCAGAACCACAGATTGGATATTCTGTGTGAGACGTTTTTATATCTGTAGGATATGGGCAGGAATTTAGGCTTGGCTGTAGTTCCGGATGTGGTGGCGTACATGAACGGTCGTCCGGGAACCAGGACATTGTCTTCTCCGGACAGCTGCCTGTCCACGTAGGGACGGAACGCTTCGTAATCGCTGGCTTGAACTTTTTCGCGGTAGCGGGATATGAGTTCATGATCGCTGCCGGCATGCAGGATGTAATCGAAATCGTGTTCCAGTCCGTAAGACGTGTCCTTATTATACGAAAGTATGGCTCGCAGCGTGTGGCAGGAAGCCTTGAACGGGTCCCTCAAGGCTCTGTCCATAATGGCTTTTTCTTTTCCTCCTTTAACGGTAAAGTAGGCCTTTATGAGTTTTCCCGCTATTTTCCCCATTTCATCTTAAGCTTTTCTACGCCGCTGCTCATGGCATATTTTTCTTCAAGGATGGAGAATTGTTTCTTGGTGTCCAACATGAACGATCCGCTGCGTATCCAGCTGAAATAGGATCTGTCCGTCTCGTAGATCTCCCTGGCTTTACGGCCTTTATATTTTCCGAAATTGATGACGGCTTCTCCATTTTCATCTTGAACGAGGGCACCGGCGAAGTCTATCGCTTTTTTGGGAGCATAGCTTGCCAGAGATGCGACGTCGTTTTTAAGCGTGTCCGGGTAGCGGTCCAGCTGGCCTTTGAGCACGGCATAGGTGGCCAGAGTGTCAGCCTCTGCGGTATGTGCGTTGTCGAAATCTTCACCGCCGCAATAAAATCTGTATGCGGCTTTAAGGTTACGGGGCTCCATGGCGTGGTAGATGTTCTGCACATCCACCATTTTGGGGCTGTGCAGGTCCACGTCGAGTTTCTTGCCGGTGAGGGCGACTCTTTCGAATTCTTCAGCAAGCATGGGCAGGTCGAATTTGGCGGAATTGAATCCTGCCAGGTCGCTTCCGGAAAGCCATGCGGCCACTTCATCGGCCACTTCGTAGAAAGTAGGGCAGTCCACGAGCATGTCGTCGGTTATGCCGTTCACTTTTGATGCGGAAGGGTCAATGGGACGCTGACACTTTTTTTCATAGTCCCAAGGCTTTATCTTCCAGGTCTTTATCTCTTCTTTGCCATCAGGAAAGACTTTTACGAAGCTCAGTTCTATGATGCTGTCATGCGGAATGTTGAGTCCGGTGCTTTCTATGTCGAAGAACAGCAGGGGACGTGTAAGGTTCAGGTTCATAATGTGGATTTTTAGGATACCATGATCGGCATTATGATGCCGCAGATCTTTTCTTTTTCGGCTTCTTCTTCAGAAGGAACGATAAGAACTGCACGGCGCGCATCCGCAAATTTCATAACTATGTTTTCGCAGCTCATGTTGGAAAGTATCTCGATGAGGAAACTGCTCTTGAATCCTATGCTTATGATGTCTCCGTCATATTCACATGGCACTTTTTCGTAGGCGGCGATAGCGAAGCTCAGGTCCTGGGCCGTAATTTCGAGCTGCCCCTCTCCGAGTTCGAACTTGATGTGGTTGGATGCTTTGTTGGAGCATACGGACACTCGTTTTACGGTATTGAGGAGCTGAACGCGGTCTATCTTCAGAATGTTGGAATTGTTCTGGGGAATGACGTCGCGGTACCTCGGGTAGCGTCCTATGATAAGCCGGCAGATGAGTATGGTGGTGTCGAACTTGAATACGGCGGAACTTTCATCGAAGTTAACTTCCACTTCCGTGGTGTCCTTACCTATGGTGTTCTTAAGGATGAGCGCCGGTTTTTTATGAAGTATGAAGGATGTCTTGATGGGACTCTTGAGCTGTTCGTCCGTGTAGCAGATGAGCTTGTGGGAGTCTGAAGCTACGAGCGTGGTCCGGTCTGTGTCGATATCGAAGAAAATACCGTTCATGGCAGGACGCATCTCATCGTCGGCTGTAGCGTAAACGGTGGAGCTTATGCCGGTTACAAGCGCCTGGGCGGGAAAGACGATATTCCGGGTGTTGTCGCAATTATCTGTAATCTCAGGATAATCTTCCGCCGGATAATATGGAAGAGAGGAATTACCGTTGTTCCACGTACATTCGAAGGAATTGTCGGATGTGGTTTTTATGCAGACAGGCTGGTCCGGAAGGGATTTGACAAGGTCTATCAGCTGATGAGACGGAACGGCTATGCTGCCGTCTTCAGTGCAGTCCACCGGAAGTTCAGTGCGTAATGTGAGCTCTTGGTCAGAGGCTGTGACGGTGAGAATGTTATTTTTAGCCTCAAAAAGAAAATTATCCAATATGGGAAGGACGGTCTTCGCCGGAATGGCCTTTGAGACATCCATCAACGCTTTAAGTAGTTCTGCGCTTGAAACATTAAATTCCATATATGTGTTTTTAAATTGTCCGCACAAATTTATAAAAAAATCTTCATATTCGCTATTGGCATATAATTTGACCGACAATTGTCGACGCAGCCTTTCGGAGGCGGACATCATTATCGGGTTTCCGTCGCGGAGACGGCGATAAATCGAATGCAGTTAAATCAATTGACAAATATAATATGAACGTTTTTACCAAAACTTTTGCGGCATCTGCCATGGCGGTGATTTGCTCTGCCAATTTGTCAGCAGCCGCCCCTCAGGATTATCCTGATTTCACTTATGCGGCTGAATCAGCCGTGGAAGCTGTCGTGTATGTGGAAGTTACCATCAAGCCTAACACCGGCCGCCAGCAGCTTTCGGATCCGTTTTTTCAGTTCTTCTTCGGTGACGAGTATGAACTTCAGCGCAGGGAACAGAAAGCCAGCGGTTCGGGCGTGATAATCCGCCCTGACGGATATATCGTTACCAATAACCATGTAGTGGCCAATGCCACCTCCATAAAGGTTACTCTCAATAATGATAAGGTGTATGACGCCACCATCATAGGGACGGACCCTACGACGGATATAGCCCTCATAAAGGTTGAAGCCAAGAATCTGCCTTATCTGACATTTACGGATTCGGATAAGCTCCGTCTTGGCGAGTGGGTGCTGGCCATAGGTTCTCCATATAACCTGAAGTCAACCATTACCGCGGGCATAGTAAGCGCCAAGGGCCGTTCTATGCCTAATTATAAAGGCGAGTTCAAGATAGAGTCCTTCATACAGACGGATGCCGCCGTCAATCCGGGCAACTCCGGAGGTGCCCTCGTGAACCGTAAGGGCGAACTGGTAGGTATCAATACCGCCATCATTTCTCAGACGGGTTCATATACGGGATATTCTTTCGCCGTGCCGTCCAATATCGCAAGCAAGGTCGTAGGTGATCTTATAGATTTCGGTTCAGTACGCAGAGCCCGTCTCGGTGTGACAATGACTCCGCTTGATGAAAAAATAGCGGACGAAATGAAACTTTCTTCTTTGGAGGGCGTATATATTGTTGAAGTTGAGAAAGGAAGCGCAGCGGATAAGGCAGGCATAAAGAAAAATGATGTCATTCTGGAAGTCGGAGGCAAGAAGGTTAAGAGCGCTGCGGGGCTGCAGGAGATAGTCAACGCATTCCATCCGGGCGATGCGACCACCATAAAGGTGGCTCGCGGACAAGGCACACATAATCTTAAGGTTGTGTTCCAGGGCGACGATGATGCGACAGGCTATGCGCAGGAGGATGGAACGGTTTCATTCTACGGAGCATCGCTCAAGGCCGCCGACAAATCTACGCTTTCGGATCTCAGAATCAAGAACGGTGTGGAGATAGTGTCTGCCGGTAAGGGCAAGCTTGCTGCCAGCGGCGCCGTGGACGGTCTTATCATAAGATACGTTAACGACAAGAGCGTTTCCACGCCTCAAGAAGTGATAGACGCGGCATCACGTGCCAAGAGGGCTATAGTGATAGAGTGCATTACTCCGGCCGGCCGCTCTGTTTTCTTCGCTTTGGCAAAGGAATAGACCTTATATTATAGATGAGACAACTTAAAATTACAAAAAGCATTACCAACCGCGAAAGCGCTTCTCTGGATAAGTATCTGCAGGAGATAGGTCGCGAGGAGCTGGTATCTCCGGAGGAAGAGGTGGAATTGGCCCAGAGAATCCGTAAGGGAGACAAGGTGGCTCTCGAGAAGCTTACCAAGGCTAATTTGAGATTCGTGGTATCTGTCGCCAAACAGTACCAGAATCAGGGGCTCAGCCTTCCGGATCTTATTAACGAGGGGAATCTTGGATTGATTAAGGCTGCGGAAAAGTTCGATGAGACACGAGGTTTCAAGTTCATTTCTTATGCCGTGTGGTGGATTAGACAAAGCATTCTGCAGGCTCTTGCAGAGCAGAGCAGGATAGTCCGTCTTCCGCTTAACCAGGTGGGCTCGCTCAATAAGATAAACAAGGCGCTCGGTCGCTTCGAACAGGAGAATGAGCGTCAGCCTTCCACTCAGGAACTCGCGGAGATGATAGATATCCCGCGTGAGAAGATAGACGATACTCTTCGTGTTTCCGGACGTCATGTCAGCATGGATGCTCCTTTCGTGGACGGCGAGGACAATTCGCTTCTCGATGTTCTCCCTAATGACGATTCTCCTATGGCGGACCGCGGTCTGAATAAGGAATCGCTCAGCACGGAGATAGACAGGGCGCTTCAGATTCTCACTCCTCGTGAGCGTGAGATAGTCAAATGCTTTTTCGGAATAGGTTGTCAGGAGATGACGCTCGAAGAGATAGGCGAGAACCTGGATCTCACCCGTGAGCGGGTGCGTCAGATAAAGGAGAAGGCCATACGTAAACTTAAGAAACCGGCAGCAAGCAAACTGCTTAAGACATATCTCGGATAAGATGGGAGCGGATCAGTTGCTGGCCTCGAAGGCTTCAGAAGCCATAGAGGCGCTTTATTCGGTGAAAGTCAGCGGATCTGACCTGCAGATAGCCGCCACGCGTAAAGATTTTGAGGGGGACTACACACTTGTAGTCTTCCCTCTTCTTCGTATGTCTCATTCCACTCCGGAGGCCACAGGACAGGCGATAGGAGAGTGGGTGGTGAAGAATTGCGCGGAAGTGGCTTCCTTCAATGTAGTCAAGGGATTTCTCAATTTCTGCCTTTCTTCGAAATTCTGGAACGAATCCTTGTCTCAGATAGAAGCAGACCCGTCTTTCGGACAGTTGCCTTCCACGGGGAAAACCATAATGGTGGAGTTCTCTTCTCCCAATACCAACAAGCCTTTGCACCTCGGGCACGTACGGAACAATCTTCTGGGATCTTCCGTGTCGGACATACTTAAGGCTGCCGGCAATGATGTGATCAAGGCTACGCTTGTCAATGATCGCGGCGTGCATATCTGCAAAAGCATGTATGCGTGGCAGAAAAGGTTCAACGGGGCCACTCCGCAGAGCACGGGCAAGAAGGGCGACCATCTGGTGGGGGACTGTTATGTGGAGTATGCGAAGATGGAAAAGGAAGACCCTTCCGTATTGGAAGATGTTCATAAGATGCTTGTTGACTGGGAAAACGGAGACTCTCAGGTGCGCGCGCTCTGGAAGATGATGAACGGGTGGGTGTTCGAAGGTTTTGCGCAGACCTATAAGGCGCTTGGCATTACTTTCGACAAGACTTATTATGAATCACAGACTTATCTTCTGGGTAAGGAACTGGTGAAGAAGGGTCTGGATATGGGAGTGTTCGTCAAGGATCCGGACGGAAGCGTATGGTGCGACCTTACCGCCGACGGACTGGACAGGAAGATACTTCTTCGGAGCGACGGCACGTCCGTGTACATCACTCAGGATCTGGGCACGGCAGAGAGACGCTTCGAGGAGTCGCATCTCGATTCGCACGTCTATGTAGTGGGTAATGAGCAGGATTACCATTTCCAGGTGCTCAAGCTCATACTTTCGAAGCTTGGTTTCGACTGGGCGGACAGAATCTACCATCTCAGCTATGGTATGGTGGAACTTCCTGAAGGTAAGATGAAAAGCCGCGAGGGTACCGTGGTCGATGCCGATGATCTTATAGAGAAGATGTATGAGGAGGCCAAATCCACTTCCGAGGATTCGGGCAAGTTGGCCGATATGCCTGATGAGGAAAAGGATGCGCTTTATCACATGATAGGTCTCGGGGCGCTGAAGTATTTCATCCTGAAGGTGGACCCTAAGAAGACCATGCTTTTCGATCCTAAGGAAAGCATTGATTTCAACGGCAATACGGGTCCTTTCATACAGTACACTCACGCCAGGATTAAAAGCATCCTGCGCAAGGCTTCCGCAGACGGAAAGACGGCAGGTGTGAAGGATGGTGTAGAACTTTCGGCCAAGGAAGTGCGGCTTGTAAAGATTCTCTCTTCATATCCGTCCAAGGTAGGGGAGGCGGCGGACTCGTTCTCGCCGGCCTTGATCGCCAATTTCTGCTACGAACTTGCCAAGGAATTCAATCAGTATTATCATGATACGCCTATTCTCAAGGAAGCGGATGACGCGCTTCTGTCCATGAGGCTTTCGCTCATTTCGACCGTGGCCGTGGTGCTTGAGAAGGCGATGGGTCTTTTGGGAATACAACTTCCGGAGAGGATGTAAATAAATTTTTTTCTTTAGAAATATTGAATTATAATTGCACCCGATTTTTTAACGATTACGCTTATATATGGCAATTGACGGAAAAAAGAGGCATATTGTAAGTTATGAGAATATGACCGGAGACCTGGCCGCCGCGTTCGCGGAGAAATATCCGAGAGGTTACAGTGACTATCTGGATGATCTGGTGAAGTATCCGAAACCGGACGGAACTTCGTTCTATGCCGTGACCATCGAGACGGCGGACGGAATTTATCTGGTAAAGATCAAAGTCGATATCGATGATCCCGAGGATCTTCAGAATTGGCTTGACGGTGAAGGCGAGTCGGAGGATGAAGCTATGACTGGCGCTCCGAGCGATTCCGGAGAAGGCAACAATCTCCCGGATGACAATATTTCTCAATACGGTAACGGTGAGGATGAGTCTTCGGATTCGGATGAATAGAAATAAAGAGCAGAATAGACTGTTGATGCTGAGCCTCCTTGTGGGGCTCTGCGTCGGTTTAGTGGCGGTGCTTCTCAAAAGCGGGATACATCTCGTCCAGCAGATGCTTACCCCCTTGACCCGGGATTCCTATCTCTGGGCCATTGTGCTGCCGTCCGTGGGTATGCTGCTTTCGCTGCTTATCGTAAGATATGTGGTAAAGGACAATATCGGGCACGGAGTTACCAAGGTCCTCAAGGCCATTTCCAAGAACGAATCCAGGATCAAGCCGCATAATATGTGGTCTTCGCTGGTGACGTCCATGCTTACCATAGGCTTCGGAGGTTCAGTGGGTGCCGAGGCGCCTATCGTTTACACCGGTGCGGCCATAGGGTCCAATATAGGAAGGCTCGGACGCTTGTCTTACCGTAATATGACCATCCTCGTGGGTTGCGGTGCGGCAGGTGCGGTGGCCGGCATATTCAAGGCTCCGCTGGCGGGACTTCTTTTTACTATGGAGATACTTCTTTTCAATATCTCCCTGGCGAGTCTCATGCCGCTTCTGGTGTCCACCGTGTCCGCTACTGTGGTGAGTTATATCTTCACCGGCATGGACGCGGCGTTTCATTGTTCGCTGGAGCCTTTCGTGCTTAGGAATATACCTTTCTACCTGCTTCTCGGTGTGTGCTGCGGAGCTCTTTCTCTGTATTTTACGCGTACCACCCTTTCTCTTGAGGATAAATTGGCCAAGATGGCTTCGCCGTGGAGGAAATGGTTGTTATGCTCTCTGGGCGTGGGTGTGCTGGTGTTCCTGTTCCCTCCGCTTTATGGTGAAGGGTATGGAGATGTAACCAATCTTCTTAACGGCAGAGGAGGTGAGATGGCGGGTTCTCCGCTTAATTTCCTTATGAACACTGAGTGGGGCATAGTGGCGGTGTTTGCCGCGGTTATGTTCTTTAAGGTGCTGTCCATGACTCTCACCAATGCCGGAGGGGGTGTCGGCGGTACATTCGGACCTACTCTTTTCGTGGGTGCCATAGCGGGTTTCGTGATAGTCAGACTTCTGAATAACTCCGTGGGCGGTGTGCTTTGGCATCTGCCCGAACAGAATTTCGTGCTGGTAGGCATGGCGGCGCTTATGGCCGGAGTCATGCAGGCTCCGATGACTTCCATCTTCCTTATCGCGGAGATGACAGGTGGATATGACCTGTTCCTCCCGCTTATCGCATCGTGCACCGTGTCGTTCGGATTTACTCGTATATGGGAGAGATATTCCATTTATACAAAGCGTATTGCACAGAGCGGCGACCTTCTTACGCACGATTCTGACCAGGCCGTGCTCACACTTCTCCGCACCTCGGAACTTGTAAGGGATAAATATCCCAGAATTTCGCTTGACGCCACACTCGGAGACATTATGCCTATCGTAGCCGAGAGTACCGCCGCCGTGTTCCCCGTAGTTGGCAAGGACGGTGTTTTTCAGGGGCTTGTGGAGATGGACGATATACGTAAGAAGATGTTTGACGAGGCCAATTATTCATCGGTTCACGTCTATAATCTTATGAAGCAGCCCCTCGCTTATGTCAGCATAGACGAGAAAGCCGCTTCTGTTCTGGATAAATTCGAAAAGACCGGGGCGTGGCGTCTTCCTGTATTGGATGACGGAAACCGCTACCTTGGATTTATCTCCAAGTCCCGCATCCTTTCGGCTTACAGGGAGGCGCTTAAGAGCATCTCTGTAGAGGACTAAGCTGCCAGGCCAAGCCCTATCCTGCGTCTCTGCTCGTCTATCCGGATGACTTTTACTTTGACCTTTTCGTGCAGTTTGAGTGTGCGCCCTTTCAGTTCCGATATGTGTATAAGGCCGTTATCGTGTATGCCAAGATCTACGAATGCGCCGAAATTGGTAATGTTCGTAACTATCCCGGGAAGTTCCATTCCTTCCTTCAGATCACTCAGGTCGTGAATGTCTTCGGCGAAACTGAACGTGCTGGCTTCACTTCGAGGGTCCAGACCGGGCTTGGCGAGTTCTTTCACTATGTCCGTCAATGTAGGAAGGCCTTTGTCTTCGCTGACATATTTCTGAGGGTCTATTTTTGAGCATAACTGCGCGTTTCCCACCAGTTCTGCGGTGCTGACCTTTAGGTCTGCGGCCATCCTGTCCACGATTTTATACGACTCGGGATGCACTGCGCTTCCGTCAAGCGGATTGGCCGCATCGCGTATGCGAAGAAAGCCCGCGCACTGCTGAAAGGCCTTATCTCCGAGCTTTGGCACTTTCTTCAGTTCCAGCCGGCTCTTGAATGCTCCGTTGGCCTGGCGATAAGCCACTATATTTGCGGCCAATGCAGGACCTATCCCGGCTACATAGGCCAGAAGGTATGGCGAAGCGGTGTTGAGGTTCACACCCACGGAGTTGACGCAGGCTTCTATCGTGTTGTCCAGCTTTTCTTTCAGAAGTCCCTGGTCCACGTCGTGCTGGTATTGGCCTATGCCCAGATTTTTAGGATCGATTTTGACGAGTTCCGCAAGCGGGTCCATAAGTCGTCGTCCTATGCTCACGGCGCCACGTACCGTCACGTCTTCATCCGGCATCTCTTTTCGTGCCGCCTCCGAGGCGCTGTAGATGCTGGCTCCGTCTTCGCTGACGGTCCATACTTTGCACCCTTGGGGCAGGTCAACTCTTTTCATGAAGTCCACGGTCTCTCTGCCGGCTGTCCCGTTTCCTATGGCTATCGCCTCTATGCCGAATTTGTCGACCATGTCTTGAACACGTCCAAGAGCCTTTATTTTTTCATTTTGAGGCGGATGCGGGAAGATGATTTCGTGATGCAGAAGTGCTCCGTGCTCGTCGAGAACTGCTATTTTGCATCCGTTTCTGAATCCGGGATCTATGGCCATGGTGCGTTTTTCTCCCACCGGGGCTTCCAGAAGAAGCTGCCGGAGATTATCCCCGAAGACACGTATGCTTTCGATGTCGGCCTTCTGCTTGGCCTCTTTGATCACTTCGTTGGTGATGGAGGGCTCCAACAGGCGTGAGTAACTGTCAAGCGCGGCTGCACGCAATTCGTCCGAAAGTTCACGGCTTGAAGGCTTTCCATGTTCGCGACAGAACTGATAATAGACATCTTCTTCGCTTCCCGCCCGCGGCGCGATGCTAAGACTGAACACCCCTTCGTTTTCTGCACGAAGAATGGCGAGCAGGTTATGAGCACTCACCTTATCGAGCGGACGCGAAAACCCTTCATATGAAGTGTATTTTTCCCTTTCCGGCTTGTCCTTGGCGCCTCGGGCGAGATCTACCTTAAGAGCGCTTCTGCGGTAGGTCTGCCTGAGCTTTTCCCTAATCGGTGCGTCTTCGCTCAGGCGTTCGGCTATTATGTCGCGAGCTCCGTCCAGGGCCTGCTCCACGCTGGTGACCTTATCCGTAAGAAACGGTTTCGCGCTGGCCTTCGGAGAAGAAGTCTTGAGGTTCCAGATGATGTCGGCCAATCCTTCCAGGCCAAGTTCCTTGGCTGCTGTGGCCCTTGTTCTTCTTTTAGGACGGTAGGGCAGATACAGGTCTTCAAGGGTGGTGCCATCTGTCGTATTCTCGATCTGTCTTTTCAGTTCTTCGCTCAAGGCTCCGGCTTTTTCTATGGTCTGAAGTATGGTGGCCTTTCTTTTATCCATCTCCTCGAACACTTCGCACCAATGTTTGGCTTCAGCCACCTGGCTGTCATCCATCCCGCCCGTCTGTTCCTTACGGTAGCGGCTGATGAACGGAATGGTGTTCCCGTCTTCGAAAAGAAGTATGCAATTCTCCACCTGCCAGTCCTTTACCGACAGTTTTTCGGCTATAGCCTTAATGTACAGTGGCTTCATCAGCTTGGATTATTTTCTGAACCTCAATTCTATCACTCCCCAGAACGCTTCTCCGAATATGGACCCCGACATCTTGGATGTGCCCGCCTTGCGGTTGACGAAGATCACAGGCACTTCCTTGACCTTGAATCCCTTGCGTATGGCGGTATATTTCATCTCTATCTGGAATCCGTATCCTTTCATCTTTATGCCGTCAAGGTTTATCCCCTCCAGAACCCTTCGTGAATAGCACATGAATCCGGCGGTGTTGTCCATAATCTTGCTTCTCAGCACGGTCCTCACATAGATGGACGCGCCGTAGGACATGAGGATTCTTCCCATGGGCCAATTCACCACCGACACGCCGTCAGCGTAGCGCGAGCCTATGGCGAAATCGGCTCCGTCCTGCTCGCATGCTGCAAGCAGCCGGGGAAGATCGTTGGGATCGTGGGAGAAATCGGCATCCATTTCAAAGATATAATCATAGCCTTTGTCAAGCCCCCAGCGGAACCCTGTCAGATAGGCGGTTCCAAGTCCGAGTTTCCCTGCCCTTTCCAGGAGAAAGAGCCTGTCGGGGAATTCTTTCTGAAGTTCTTTTACTTTCAGGGCCGTGCCGTCAGGCGAGCCGTCGTCTATTATCAGGATATCGAAACCCTCTTCCAGAGCCAGGACGGCTCCGGAAATGGCTTCGATATTTTCTATCTCGTTATATGTAGGTATGATAACGAGCTTACTTTTGTTTGTTTGCATCTATTTCTTTAAGCATTTCTTTAACTGCGGCCTCAAGCTGAAGGTCCTTGCCTTCAAGAACACTTTCCGGAGTGTTGTAAACCAGAATGTCAGGTTCTATCTGCAGGTTCTCGAGAGCCCTGTTTTCCTTAAGTCCCCAGCAGGTTACCTGCGGGATGCCGAATACTATGGTCGGGTCTATCTGATATTCCCACCATACGGCGGTCATGGTCCCAGGGACAGGCGTTCCTATGAGTTTGCCTACTCCCATGGTCTTATATACATAAGGGAATCCGCTCGCGTCTGAGTAGTTGTCCTCGCTTATGAGAACACAGCTCGGTTTGGTCCATTTGCTGAACGGTTCTGTTCCTATGTATTCTCCTCTAGGACGGAATTCGATATAGGCCTTTCCGTTCAGGAAGCTGGCCAGATCGTCGTGAAGCCATCCGCCTCCGTTATGGCGGGTATCCACGATTATCGCTTCGCAGTTACGGTATTTGCCCAGAGCCTTGGAATATACTTCTCTGAAACTGTCTGAATCCATCCCTTCCACGTGGACGTATCCTACGCGTCCTCCTGACAGCTGAGCGGTCATCTCCTCTCTCTGCCGTACCCAGCGTTTGTAGAGCAGGTCTCCGTCGTAGTAGCCGGCCTTGATGAACAGCTCTACAGGCTCCTTGGCCTTTTCCTTCTTGATCTTGAGGAATATGCGTTTGCCTGCCTTATATTTGAGAGCTTCATGCCACTGTGTGCCTTCCTCGATTTCTTCCCCGTCGATGGCGAGGATGACATCTCCCGCTCCTATCTGGGGATCGACCATGCTGAGTTCGCTTCCCGGGAGCACTTCAGCTATCTTGAGTCCCTTGCCCTGGTAAGACGTGTCATAAAGAACGCCTATCCTTCCGGCATTGACCGTGGAGAGATGACGGTATCTGGCACCCGTATGTGAAGCGTTGAGCTCTCCGAGGAGTTCGCTGAGAAGGTCCTGGAAGTCGAACGAATTGTTGATGTACGGAAGGAACTGCCTGTAGTTCCGGCAGAAGCCGTCCCAGTCTATCCCGTGTATGGACTTGTCATAGAACTTTTCGCTTACCTGCTTGCAGATATGGTCATAGATGTATTCGCGCTCGCGTGCCGGCTGATAGTCGTAATTGCTTGCAAATGATACGCTTTCGATTTTACCTCCTGCAGGGTTGAATTTGTTTATGCCCCTTCCGCTAAGGATATACACGTGTTTGCGGTCGGCGGAAGCGACGAACGAGCCGTTGAAGCCTTTACGTATGACCTTGATGTCTCCTTCCT
>CAVEIF010000026.1:0-18207 GCA_963615835.1 Coprococcus eutactus
CAAATATACCTAT
This sequence comes from Coprococcus eutactus, assembly GCA_963615835.1. Taxonomy (GTDB): domain Bacteria; phylum Bacteroidota; class Bacteroidia; order Bacteroidales; family UBA932; genus Cryptobacteroides. Next base: position 14 of record CAVEIF010000026.1, read on the forward strand.
TTTCAGACACAAAAAAAAGAGGACATCCTCGCGGACATCCTCCTTCGTATTATCAATCAAGAATTACAGAATCTCAATCTGACGGGTGGCAGGTTTCTGCTCGACTTCCTCTTTCTTAGGAAGAACGATGTTCAGGACACCGTTTTCCATCTTCGCGTTAATGTTCTTCTCTTCGACATTCTCAGGAAGGACAAAACTCTGTGAATAAGAAGCGTATGAGAATTCGCGTCTGAGCCAAGTCTTCTTGTTCTCATCCTTCTTCTCTTCCTGCTGTTTCTTCTCAAGACTGATTACAAGTTCGTTGTTATCGTTGATACTGATCTTGAAATCACCCTTGGTCATACCCGGAGCGGCTATCTGAATATCATACTGCTTATCGTTTTCTGATATGTTGACTGCCGGAGTAGCGAACTGCCTGCTTACAGGAATTCCCATGAACTCATCTCCGAAAAAGTCGTCAAAGATTGAAGGTAACCATGAACTGCTTTCATTGTTTCTTCTTGAATTTCTAATTACTGGTAACATATCTAAATCTCCTTTTGTTTTAAATTAAACTTTTCTTTTTCCCCTGCCTTCCTTGGCAGGTTCGATATGTTATAAGGCAACCCTCGTACCAATGACAAAATGTCAGTAGCCCCGTCAGCGAAGTTCACGGAAAGACTTGCCGAAGTCGGCATCATTGGCCTTCTTATACTCTGAACAGAAAGTGGAGTACAGAACCAGTGCTTCTTCTATGCGCTTCTGCCGTTTCAAAGCCCTTATCACGACCTGCATAGATGACTCATCCACGGGATCAATACGTCCTATCATCTCCCATAATTCCAAAACAGCCCCATAATCCTTTGATCTATAACGTCTTTCCATCTCATCTTGAAGCAAAGGCAAAACCATGTTATCCGTTTTTTCCTTAAAGTCATCGAATATCTCATCGTCAATGGAGCCCAGGAACTTTCCCCTCGAGATTATGCCTATAATCCTGTCTTTTTCTATCTCCTTTTCCTTCAGACCGGCCATAAGGCAGAGATAATCACACCCGCATTCCCCTTGAAATTCAAGATAATAACGTCCATCGCGGAAAGATATGACGGCTCCGGAAAGATAACTGAGCGAACGCCTCAGATTATTGATGGCCACACCTCTTGAGTTCTTGACCTTGTCCTCTTCCTTATCGGGCCAAAGTATGCTGCTGAGCCGTTTGGTGGAAATTCCGCTGTCCCCGCGCTTGATCAGAAGACATAGGATAAGAATCTGTTGTCTGGTAAAAAGCGTGGTGATATCCTTGCCGTCGCGGTCAATCACGGTAAAATCACCGAAAAGCGAAATACAGTCGGCCTCGAAAGGATACCTGAACGTCTTTCTTTCCGTTAACCCCGACGAGGATGCTCCCTCGCCGCGTTTTTTGTTTTTTCCATAAAACCACACGCCGGCCGCAAGAAATGCCAACCCCGCAATAATAAGCCATCCTTTCCTTACAAGGGCGAGCCGGAGGATCTTTCCTCTGTCAGAAATGTTTTTCATCTGAGTGACAGGAGGATAAGAAAGCGAATATATCTTCAATGTCGATTTGATATCATCTTCAAACTCCTGAACGGTTACGAAAAAACGGCCCATATCCCTGTCAAGATAGATATTGGCATTGGTCCGCATCTTGTCCGAAGTGATGGGAATGCTGTTGCAGAGCCTTTCCTTGGTTCCGTCCGCTATGGAAAAACGATAAAGATAAAGTTCTGACTTGCTTATATATTCGGAATAGCATAATGTATAAAAACAATCCCCGTCCACTATCAGGCTGCGGACCGGCACCTTGTCATTTTCGTCCCAGTTCAGAGTCCAAAGGCGCTCGCAACTGCCGGTCAACGGATCTATGCGATAAAAATCATAAAAATACTGCCTTCCCACCACCTGCTCGCCGCACTCGTTGCCCATTCCTCCATATATATAGACATATCTGCCGTCTGTGCCTGCCGAAGTAAAATATCTGGGATAGATGACACCTGCACCCGCCTGATCCTCCCATATTCGTCTCCAAAGGCCGGTATCGGAGTCAAACTCAAAAAAATCGCCGTTATACTGCATATTACCGAAGCCCCCGAGAACAGTATAACGCCCCGTCGCGGGATTTATGAAGCCGGCATGGTGATGCATAGGCATAGACATACGGTCCGAACTTAATGTACGCCACTCTTCCACGTCCAAATCAAACTCTGCTACGGAAGGGCTGACAGAAGCCGCGCTGTCGTCATATAACTCATAGCATATCAAACGCTTTCCATCTTCCGAAACAATATTGTTACCCAGCTTCATCACCACGGGGCAAGGCTTCGCAAAATCGAAATGACGGTCTCTGTCGTTCATAAAATCCAGCACAGTCATCTGACTGTCAGTAAAATAGTAGAATTCCTTGCGGACAGGATTATAGCTCGCCCCCGCTATGCCCGAGTAACTGAACCGTGCACATTCCTTCCACTTCATGGCGCTGTTGATCAGCCATTCCGGATTTTCGACCCTTCCCTCTATCCTGAAACGGTCATCACACACTACCGACCCTTCCGTACTGTCAAGCGGGAAAGAATAGCTTTTCCTGGAATTACCTATCTTCAGTCCTCTTATGGCAAACGAAGGGACATCTATGATATGGTCGCTCCGTCCGAATATGACCGCCGCCTTAACCTTATCCGGAAGTCCGGGAAAATGTGTGGAGAACGACAATCCTGCGATATCGAGACGGACGGAGTCGCGAATCAGGTCGAAATCTATCCTTACCCTATGCCAATGCAGATGCTTCAGCCTGTCGTGAGGGATGCCGGCCTTGATGAGACTCTGTCTGCCCTCTTCGTTAAGCCGCACCGTGATGCTGTCTCCCCTGCTGTCGTATGAAAGATTCCATATTCTGCGGCTTCCGCTCACATCCTTCACCCTGAAAAAATATCCGAACTCGGACGAAGGCTGTGTATAAAGTTCGAATTCTATGAAAAATTCCGCATCGAAGTTCTCGGGATGTCTGCCGAACACATCATAGGAGGTCCTCTGATCTATCAGGTAGTCCATCCCATGAAAGCCCAATCCCTGCGAATGAACCTCCACCGACGATAAAGCCGTCAAGAATGCGACAAATATCAGCTTATATAGACGTTTAACCATTATTTAACCTTAGTAATCGTTGTGAAAATCATTTCCAAATTCCCGTAGAACTTGTTATTCACCGCTTATTCATCCAAGTATCACGCGATTATTAAAATTTTTGCATAAAGGTAGAAAAATATCCTAAAAGTGAAAAATCATACCGCCCTTAAGCAAAATATTTTCACCGATAACCCGCCATTAACCGATAATTTAACCATAAGCGTTTTACTTTGTCGCCACTAATAACTAATCATAAATTCTTTTATTATGAAGTTTTCTAAAATTTTAACTCTTTCAACAATGCTTCTTGCATTGACAGCCATGATGGGCTCCTGCAAGAAAGATGACGTTACGGAGACCGTGAAAAAGGGAACCGTATCAGGCGTGGTCACCAATAATCTGGCCAAGCCTATCATAGATGTAAAGGTATCTATAAAAGGTACGGACATTTCGACTGTTACTTCTGTTGACGGTACATATACTTTGACTGACGTTCCGCAGAGCAAGCAGACAGTTTTGTTCGAAAAGGCCGGTTATGCTGCCGCTTCATCCTCCATCAGCGAAGCATCTTTCAAAGATGACAAGGCTACCGTGGATGTTACTATGGAGATAGCATGCGCCAAGATTACAGGAAAATGCCTCGACGGCAAGAACGGAGACGCCGGAATGAAGGGTGTCAACGTAAGTCTTAACGACGGAGCGAAGACAACCGTTACCAACGACGAGGGCGTGTTTGAGTTCGCAGACCTTACCATTGACGACTACTCTCTTCTTTTCACTGCCGCCGGATGCGTGAATGTAACCCGTACCGTAAGCAAGGATCAATTCACGGGAGATTATGTCGTAACCGTAGAGGATGTACGCATGGGAGCCAAAGAGATTTTGCGCGGTGCGACCGTAGAAGATCTCAAGAAAGCGGATGTATGGCATTATAACGAGTATCGCGGAGGCAAGAACGGAGACGATTACCCTCACTTCGACTGGTCAACGGACTTCATGGGCACTTTCACAAGCTTCTATGGCTGGTGGGAAGAGCAAAACGAAGGAACTACCATCCAGATCCGCAACCGTGAAGAGGACGGTGACTGGAAGAATCCTGCAGATCACGAGATGTTCGATTCTTACCTTGTAGGACGCAAGGCCATCACCGCTGACAACTGCAAGATGTACATCAAGATGCGCACCCACGCTTCTTCAGAGGATGCTCCTTGCCACTGGGGTGTAATGGTTGTCGACCTCAGCGCCGCTGATCCGGAGGCTGAACTCGTAGGCGGGCAGATTACTTCATCCAACGAAAGCTACACTAACCCTGACCATGAATTCGACCTTTCAAAATGGATTGGCAAGGAAGTGGCCATCGCCATAGGAACCTATCGTTGGGAGACCGGTGATTATTGGAAACAGCTTGTACTCCGCCGTATAGATTTCGCCAGCGAGGCTCCATCAGAATGGGGATATCTTCCTGGTGATGCTGTGGAAGGACTTGACAATTATAAGATGACCAAACAGATGGTTCGTTCAACCATGCCTGTAACGGAATTCAGCGAATTCACCGGTCTTCCACAGGACGGTTGGACAGGCATAGATGGTCCGGAAAAATACCGCGACGCTTATGCCAAATATAGAGAAGCAGGTCATTTCGCAGCATTCTGGTCTTGTATGCCTATAGAGAAAGATAACGAACCTGCAGCTTCTGAGGGCTTCGTAATGAAAACTAACGGTGGCGGCACCGCAGTAAGTACCACTAAGCCACAATCTTACTTCTATGCCAAATTCGCCGTCAGCGCAGGACATAACATTCTGAACCTTAAGGCTCGTAACTTCAGCTCTGCAAATCCTACATATTTCAAGCTTACGGCCATTACGGAAGACTGCACAGTCAAGCATCTTACCCCTAATACGGAAGTAGGTGAAGCTGCAGACAACGGATGCTGGAAATTTATCCACGAGAAAGGCGAAGCCGATAATCCGGACGAATACGCAACATTCAGCTACGACCTTTCTGAATTCAACGGAAAGAACGTCGTTCTTGCTCTCGCAGTATTCAAAGGCGAAGACAACGGCGACGAGAACAAACTCTGCATCTATAACATTTCCATTAAATAGTTTATCATCTTTCTAAGACAGCCTGGGGTAAACTGCCTCAGGCATGTCTTTTTTACGAAAACTGTCATGCTAAAGCGACTTTTGATCTCATTGACTCTTCCCGCTCTGCTGTGCGGATGCCTTTCATGTGCTAAAAACACGACTCCGTCCACGAAGCCGGACGATAAAGGCGACAACACGGAGAACGTGGAGACGGCTCGCAGAAACCTGCTCCGTTCCATGTCCATGGTCTCTTCTGCCATGGAAAACTATTTCTCGGAGTCAGGACTTGCCATGTCCCGGTACTATAACCCTTACACCAAGACGAAATCATCAGAAAAGGGCAGCGTCTGGATGTACACAAGTGCGATAGAAGCAGTCAATTCCATACTTCACGCATTGACAGATTTAAAGGAAGCCGGTTACGACAGTTTTTACACCAATTACTTTACTACCTACAGTTCTCTTCTTGACAAACTCGTGGACGCTCTAGAATGGTACGAAGGGACCTACACGCTCATTTCCTACACGCAGACCAGACAGTGGACCGTCTATGGAGTGAACAGAGCCTCCTCTCCCGGCAAAGCGTCCGTGGAAGGCAGGGAGAATGTCTATGACGACCAGCAGTGGCTTATACGGGAACTTCTTGAAGCATACAAACTTACAGGCGAAGACAAGTATCTTCAGAAGGCCGAATACCTCGCCGACTATGTGATAGACGGATGGGATACCACTCTCGATGCAGACGGCACCGAACACGGAGGCATAGTATGGGGCCCGGGCTATTATACCAAGCATTCGTGCAGTAACGGCCCGTTCATCAGCCCTCTGGTCTGGCTTTCTGAAATCTACGCAGGCAAATCTGACGAGATTACCTATAGATATATAGGAGAAAACAAACAGAGACTCACGCGTCAGATGAACAAGAGCGAATATTACCTGATGTACGCACGAAAAGTCTATGCCTTCCAACGCTCTCATCTTTACAGACGTTCAGACGGAGTATATTGGGACATGCTCGGGGCCAAAGGCTATGGTGGCGACAATATCGCTTACGAGACTGTGGGCGGAGTGAAATATCGTGGACATAACACGGAAGAATCGCCTACCGGAGAGGCTTATTCTTACAATTCAGGCACCATGCTATCCGGAGCGGCGGACCTGTACAGAGTAACCGGAGACAGTCAGTATCTGGACGATATGACCTCCCTGTCAACCTCCGCATTTCTTTATTTTGCACAAAAATCCACTTCGAAGACGGGATATTACGAGTACGCCGTCACCGGTTTCAACAACTGGTTCAACGGGGTGCTTCTCCGCGGCTGGGTGGACGTGTCGGCTCATTATAACAATGTAGCCGTGAACATCGGCACATTCCAGAACAATCTGGATTATGCCTACACCAATTATTTGAAGGATGACATGCTCCCTTCAAATCTTCTATATGGCTGGAATACAATCTATACAAAAAATAATATAGAGGCTATGTTCACTTTTGCCTATGCTGCGGAGTATGCAGTTCTGGCGAAGTGGCAGCTCTCACAGAAGAACAGTTAGTTTATGAAAAGAACATTATCGCTGATAACCATTTTTTTAGCATCAGCTGTTTCTCTCCTGGCACAAAACGTAAGAGTGAAGGGTACGGTCGTCGACTCTTCCTCTGAGCCTGTTTACGGTGCGAGCGTCCTTATAAAGGGGACATCGTCCGGAGTGCTGACAGATGCTGAAGGAAAATACGAGGTGAGCGTAAGTCCGGACGCCGTGCTGGAATTTTCCTTCCTCGGAATGATCACCAAAACTGAACCCGTCCGTGGACGCAGTGTCATCAATGTCGTCATGACAGAAGACAACACTTGGCTTGAGTCGGTGGTCGTAGTGGGTTATGGTACACAGAAAAGAGGCTCCATCACCGGCGCTGTTTCCGGACTTGACGGCGATAACCTCGTAAAGACCAAGAACGAAAACCCGCAGAACATGCTCACCGGCCGTATACCCGGAGTGAGAGTATGGCAGAAATCCGCTGAGCCGGGAACTTATAACAACAGCCTGGATATCCGCGGACTTGGCGAGCCGCTCGTGGTAATAGACGGAGTTCCGCGCTCGACGGAAGACTTCCAGAGGCTTAATGCCAATGACATAGAGAATATCTCCGTCCTGAAGGACGCTTCAGCAGCCATCTACGGCGTACGAGGCGGTAACGGCGTCATACTCGTTACCACCAAGAAAGGAAATGAGGGCAAAGCCTCCGTTCAGTATAACGGTTCATTCACCTTCCAGATGCCGTCCACCATGCCTCAGCTTGCAGACGCCATAGGGGCCATGACCCTTTATAACGAGATGGCTCTCAACAAGTCTGACGGCAGCGGTTCCGTTACCTTCACGCAGGAATATATGGACCAGTACCGTAACGGCACCAAAAAAGCAGCGGACTGGAATTCACTGGTCTTCGCCAAAATGGCTCCTCAGACTCAGCACGACGTGAGCATATCGGGCGGAACGGAGAAATATCAGTACTATGTAAGTATGGGATATATCTATCAGGAAGGATTCTTCCGTTCCGGCGATCTGAATTATTCGAAATATAACATCCGTTCGAATATCGACGCCGAGATAGCCAAGGGACTTAAATTCAATCTCAACATAAGCGGCCTGGCAGACGACCGCAGCACTCCGGACTCCGATGCGGTAACCCTTATCCGCAACCTCTGGAAACAAGGTGTTCTGTTCCCTGCATACGTAGATGACGAGCAGACGATGCTCAACTATGAAGGACTTGACCTTATGCAGAATACGGTGGCCATGATGACCCGATCCATCTCCGGATACAAGGACTATCGCGAAAAACAGTTCCAGTCGTCAACATCTCTCGAATATGACTTCGGCACTCTTACCGATGTTCTTAAAGGCCTCAGCCTCAAAGGAATGGCCAGCTATGACTTCCGCTACGACGATAACGAATTCTTCCGCAAGTCCTATAATCTGTACGCCAAAGACGAGATTACCGGCGAATATGTGGTCAAGGAGTTTTCTGACCATTCTGACAGACTCACGCGCGAGAATTACACCAAATGGCAGGCTCTCGCACAGGTGCTGCTCAACTATAACCGCACTTTCGCCGAGAAACACGACGTAGGCGCCACGTTCGGCTTCGAAACACAGAAACGCAAGGGGGACAATTACTACCTCATAGGCGACCTTGCTTTCAGTTCGCCTTACCTTACCGCCCTCAAAGACAAGACACAATCCACTTTCGTGGACATCAACAGCAGCATAGGCTCATTCTACGACATAGCATACCAGGCATTCATAGGACGTCTGAACTATGCATACGATAACCGCTATCTCTTTGAAGCACAATTCCGTTACGACGGTTCATCCAAGTTCGCCCCGGGACATCAGTGGGGATTCTTCCCTTCAGCATCCATAGGATGGCGTCTTTCAGAGGAGCCTTTCTTCAAGGAATGCAGTTTTCTTTCTTTCATCAACCAGTTCAAACTCAGAGCAAGTTACGGTTCACTCGGCGACGACAGCGACCTCAACTACGAATGGCTTGCAGGCTATGTATATCCTGCCACAGGCAATGACGGAGAGAAGGGTTATTATTCCGGTTATGCCCCTGCATATCTTATCAACGGAGAGATGGTCTATGGTGTAAACACCTCTCCTCTGCCTAACACCAACATCACATGGCTCAGATCCAAGACCTTCAACATAGGTGTGGATTTCGAGGCATGGAACGGGCTGCTCGGAATAACGTTCGACTATTTCCAGCGCAGTCGCGACGGAGTGTTCGGACAGAACACATCCGCACTTCCTACCGTAGTGGGTGCCTCCGCTCCGGTGGAGAATCTGAACAGCGACAGGAACTTGGGACTGGAACTTGAAATCTCACATAGGAACAAAATCGGAGAATTCAGCTATGGTCTTACCGGTATCGCCACCATCACACGCCGTCAGAACCTTAAGGCTTATGGCCAAGGCCCTTACGGGAACTCTTACGACCGTTGGCGTAACGATAACCTTACCAACCGCTATCAGGGCGTGCAATTCGGTTACGAATCGCAGGGACGTTATGTCTCATGGGAAGATATCTGGTCTTACGACATATACAAGGAAGGAGATACGCTTCCGGGTGATTATAAATATCTTGACTGGAACGGAGACGGCGAGATCAACTCCCTCGACGAGCATCCTTACGCTTTCGACCAGACACCTTGGATGAATTACTCACTTGCCTTCAACTGTGCTTGGAAAGGACTCGATTTCAGCATACTTTTCCAGGGTTCCGCTCTCGGTTCCTATATGTATGACGAACCTCTTTACTCCATCTGGGGCTCGAACGGCGGAGGCGCCCTGGAGCAGTTCCTGGACAGATGGCATCCTGTAGGAGATTATACCGACCCTTACGACCAGTCCCTTACATGGACTTCCGGTCACTATGCATTTACCGGACACAGCCCGGAGAAGAATTCTTCGTTCAACCGCGTAAGCACTTCTTATCTGCGTCTCAAAAGCATAGAACTGGGATACACACTTCCTAAGAAACCTCATTCCGACTTCGGACTGAGAGTCTTCGTAAACGCATATAACCTGCTTACTCTCACCGGCGTAAAGTATGTCGATCCGGAGCATCCGGACTCGGACTATGGCCGTATGTATCCTCTTAACAAGACGGTTTCTCTCGGTATGAACTTCACTTTCTAACAACATTATGAAACGTATATTTACAATATTGCTTTCTTCCCTCGTGCTTTGGTCCTGCAACATGGACCTTACGCCCAAGAATATCGTTTCCGACGATGATCTTATGGGTTCGACCAAAGGCATGTCCATCTATATGACACGTCTTTACAGCTATATGCCCTTCGAGGATTTTAAATATATGGCGGCCTGGGGATTCACATTCAACGGATGGCTCGGGACGCTGGGAATAGACGGCTGCGGAGAGGCGATGAACCGCGACGACGTGTTCCGCACATTCAGAAGTGAAGAGACTCCTTTCTGGAGCCAGGCATTCTACCTTATTCACGATGCCAATCACCTCATAGAAACTCTCCCTTCCTATAAATCCAATTTTACCGAAGCGGAATACAATTTCTTCCTCGGACAGGGATTTTTCGTAAGAGCCTACACTTTCTATCAGATGGCCAGACGTTTCGGAGGCATACCTCTGGTAACTTCCACCATCGAGTACCCTAACACCTCTGATAAACTGGAAGTTCCGCGTTCTTCTGAAGAGGAGACATGGGATCAGATATGCAAGGATTTCGACACGGCCATATCCCTGCTCCCGACAACGGCCGTTCTGAGCGGACTTGCCGACAAATATGCTGCATTGGCATTCAAAGCCGAGGCCATGCTTTATGCCGGAAGTGTGGCCAAATATAACGAAAGCGTATCCGGAAGACTTACCGGGGTTGGCAGCAAGACAGGAGTCCGCGTGATGGGATTCGACAGCGCCTCCGCCGCAGAAGCCAGCATAAGATACTTTTCAGAGTCATATAAGGCTGCAAGAGAAGTGATGAATTCCGGCAAATTTTCACTTTATAAGAAGAAGTGGGTGGCAGGCGACAAGGACGCGATATATCAGAACATGGTGGACATGTTCTCCGACCTCACGAGCCCTGAAAACATTTTCGTGAAAGAATATCTCTATCCGTCTCTTACTCACGGACTTGACGCTTACAGTTCTCCATTCATCTTCAGAGATCCACTCTGCTCCGGAAGCTGTCCTTCGCTCGATTTCGTGGAACTTTTCGACGGATTTGACCGCTATGCCGACGGCACGATACGCGTAACTGACGGTGCGGACAACACTTCCGGGCACTACCTGATGTTCGACACTACGATGGATTTCTTCAAGAATGCAGAGCCTCGCCTGAGAGCCTACGTCATCCTTCCGGGAGATGAGTTCCGTAATCAGGAGATAGAGATCCGCGCAGGAGTCTATACGGGCTCGACCCCAGTCTCTCCGCTATGGAGCGATTATTCATATAGCCGCGCCACTCAGAACTTTTATCAGACTCTTCCGCAGTACACATCATCTTCAAACAAAACCCTGTACCTGAGCCCTCGCGCCCAGTCCGGACAGGAGATCATCACTCTCAAAGACGGCACGCAGATGACTGCAGCCGGCGCCAACGGACCTTTCTATGACGTAAAGGATAACGAAGCCAATCTTTCAGGGTTCTACCTTCGCAAATACCTCAATCCGGATCCCAACTATATCCGCGGCGAAGGCAAATCGGCACAGCCTTTCATCCTTATGCGTTACGCCGACGTGCTCCTGGCAGCAGCGGAAGCGGGTGTTGAACTCTCCATAGCCGGAGCTTCATCTCCTGTAGAAGGAGACAATATGCTCGCAGTAGCCACTCAGGCGATTAACGACATTCGGGAAAGAGCGGGAGCCGACCTGCTGGAAGGCACCCTTGGCGCCGACAACGACAGCAGGGACCAGGTGCGCCGCGAACGCAGAAAGGAATTGGCATTCGAGCACAAGTCCAAATGGGATATCCGCCGCTGGAGAGTGCAGCACGATGAAGGAAGAGACGGATTCTGGGGAGAAAAGCGCGACGCGAGCCGTTTCGGAAACGGAGCAAGCTATCGTCTTCACGGCCTCTACCCGTTCTACAGCACCAAGGAAGGCAAATATTTCTTTGACGCCAATTTCCAGATGGCGCGCGAGATGGAACTCCAGTACACGGTCTTGGATTATTACTTCGAGATACCTTCAGGGGAAGTGTCAAAGAGTGCCTATATTGACCAACAGCCTAACAGATAATCAATAATCAGTTTGAGTCATGAACATTAGAAACATATTATATATTACGCTGGCAGGGTGTCTGTCCCTTAATTCATGCTCCCTTTTCGAACTTGACAACTACGACGCTCCCGCCGAGACGCTATACGGAAAAGTGGTCGATGTGAAAACCGGAGATCCCGTACTTACGGATCAAGGCTCCGAAGGCATACGCGTAAGGCTCATCGAGACGAGTTGGGAGGGAAATGCCACCCCGCAGGACTTCTATTGCCGTCCGGACGGAACATTCCGCAACACCAAGCTCTTCGAAGCCGACTATAACATCCGCATAGACGGCCCTTTCGTGCCTATCGTTCTCGAAGATGAAAACGGCACCGTTCTTAAAGACGGCAGCGTGAACACCCATATAAAAGGCAGCAAAGAAGTGAATTTCGAAGTGCAGCCTTTCCTTAAAGTCGAGATTGTGGGCTCACCTACCGTAAGTGCCGGCAAGATAACGGCCAATGTCAAAGTCACCAGGGCCACCACACGCGAAGAACTCGCCGCCGCCCTTCAAGGGACAGGCACTTGGAAGGACGCCAATGCCAATATCACCGACATCCAGCTATTTGTAAGCCGTTCTTCCTCAGTAGGCTACCGTGCAAGAGACAACCGCTGGTCCAGCGAACTGAAATACAGCGGATCCGCCTTTGAAACAAACCTCGGCAAAAACGTGACCATAAAATCAAACGGAACCATACCTTCCGGTCAGAAAGTCTTTATCCGTGCCGCTGCGCGCATCAACTATGACACACCTGCAGGAAGCGGCACCAAGAGGTGGAATTATTCCGAGGCTTTTGAAGTAGATATCCCATAAATATGAATTTAAGAACAACAATATCTGCAGCGGTGCTCTTCTTTTTGGGAGCACCCTGCTTTGCACATAACAGCGAACCGTCATCTTCGCCTGTAGATTATGTCAACACACTTGTCGGCTCCATGTCCAAGCGTGAATTCTCTACAGGAAACACTTACCCTGCCGTAGCGAGGCCGTGGGGGATGAATTTCTGGACCCCGATGACAGGGGTGATGGGAGACGGATGGACCTATTCCTACACGGCGGACAAGATCCGCGGATTCAAGCAGACCCATCAGCCGAGCCCTTGGATGAACGACTATGGGCAGTTCGTGATTATGCCAGTGAATTCCCGCACCGCCTACAATCAGGATGACAGGGCAAGTTGGTTCTCACACAAGGCGGAAAAAGCCACTCCCTACTATTATAGCGTGTATCTCGCTGACCACGACATCTTTACGGAGATGACCACGACTCAGCGCGCCGCCGCATTCCGTCTGACTTTTCCCGAGAGCGAAGAATCAGGCATAGTAGTGGACGCCTTCGATGACCACTCATTCGTGAAAGTGATTCAAAGTGAAAACAAGATAATAGGTTACACCACGAAAAACACGGGCGGAGTGCCTGATAATTTCCGCAACTGGTTTGTAATCCTTTCAGATACACCTTTCGAATACGTGAGAACGGTGTCCAACGGCTCCGAAGTGTCATCTTCTCCGGAGAGCGAATCGTCGCATTCTCTGGCAGTAGTAGGCTTCAAGACCTGCCGCGGACAGAAAGTAAACCTTAAAACAGCATCTTCTTTCATAAGCCTCGAACAGGCTGAAAGAAATCTTGAAGAACTGGGCGACGGCGATTTCGATCGCATATCCGAAGAAGGTAAAGCTCAGTGGAACAGCATCTTGGGCAGAATCAAAGTGGAGGATCCGGATATAGATCGTCTGCGGACTTTCTATTCATGTCTTTATCGTTCGCTCCTGTTCCCGAGAGATTTTACGGAGATTGGCCCGAAAGGAGAAATCATTCATTACAGCCCATATAACGGAGAAGTGCGCCCTGGATATATGTTCACCGACACGGGCTTCTGGGACACTTTCCGAAGCCTTTTTCCGCTCCTTAACCTCATCTATCCCGAGGAAAACGTAAAGATGCAGGAAGGGCTTGTGAACGCTTGGCTTGAAAGCGGTTTCCTTCCGGAATGGTCAAGTCCGGGCCACCGTCCATGTATGGTAGGGAACAATTCCGCTTCGGTCGTAGCCGACGCCTGGATAAAAGGTCTTCGCGGCTATGACATAGAGCAGCTTTGGCAGGCGCTTCTGCACGATGCCAACTCCGTGCACGAACCGACCCTTACCTCCGGACGTCGCGGATGGGAAGAATATAACCGTCTCGGCTATGTGCCTTGCGATACAGGCATCAATGAAAGCGCAGCCCGGACTCTGGAATATGCCTATGACGACTGGTGCATCTGGACTCTCGGAAAGGCGCTTGGCAAGAGCGAAGATGAGATTGGCATATATAGACAGAGAGCTCTGAACTATCGCAAGCTCTATCTCAAGGAGGCCTCCCTGATGTGCGGGCGCAAGGCCAATGGGGAGTTCAATCTGCCCCTCAACCCATACAAATGGGGTGGAGACTTCACTGAAGGCAATTCTCTGCAGTACACTTGGTCCGTATTCCACGATCCGGCCGGCCTTATGGCTCTTATGGGCGGGGAACAGGCTTTCGTCGATAATCTGGATGCCATATTCGAGATGCCGCCTGTCTTCGATGACAGCTATTATGGAAGCACCATACACGAGATTCGTGAAATGCAGGTCATGAACATGGGGAACTACGCACACGGCAATCAGCCTATACAGCATATGCTCTATCTTTACGATTGGACAGGACAGCCTTGGAAAGCGCAGGCCCGCATACGTGAGGTGATGGACAAATTCTACACCGACGCACCGGACGGATATTGCGGAGACGAGGATAACGGACAGACTTCCGCATGGTACGTATTCTCCGCCCTCGGCTTCTATCCCGTATGCCCGGCCACTGACCAATACGCCATAGGCACGCCTCTGTTCTCCAAAGTAACGATAGATCTTCCTTCCGGAAAACAGATTGTGATAAATGCCAAGAATAACAGCAGAGATAATTTCTACATAAAATCCCTTAAAGTCAACGGAAAGAAATACACCAAGACCTATTTCACCCATTCGGATCTGACAGATGGGGCCAGGATAGATTTCGTAATGTCTTCAAAGGCGGACACCACGCGCAAAGTTTCCGGCTCTGACCGTCCGTACTCATTGTCCGTCGATGAGTAAAAGTGTGCAAGACTATAGATTGAATTGAATGACAGATATGAATAAAACACTGAGTATAGCCATATTGGCATTAATGTCCGGAACGCTGGCATGGGCCGGGACAGACAATTTCACCTCTCAAAGGCCGCAGCCGCAGGACAGACTTTTCACGTCGCAGACTGTGGAGAATGTCATAACGGAGGTCACGGCGCAGCTTACCAATCCAAAGCTCGCATGGATGTTCGGGAATTGTTTTCCGAACACTCTCGACACCACGGTGCATTTCCGTGAGGACAGCGATGGACAGCCCGACACATTTGTCTACACCGGAGACATACACGCCATGTGGATGCGCGATTCCGGGGCTCAGGTATGGCCGTATGTGCCGTACGCAGGGAGCGACGAGCATCTGCGCGAGATGATAGCGGGAGTGATCAACCGTCAGTTCTACTCCATAGCCCTGGACCCTTATGCCAATGCTTTCAATGACGGCCCTACAGGAGGGGAATGGATGTCTGACCACACGGACATGAACCTTAACGACCACGAACGCAAATGGGAAATCGATTCGCACTGCTATCCTATCCGTCTGGCCTATCAGTATTGGAAGGTAACAGGTGATACCTCCGTGTTCGGGGACAAATGGATTTCCGGCATGAAGGCCATTTTAAAGACTCTTCGCGAGCAGCAGCGTAAGGATGGACACGGGAGCTACTATTTCACGCGCACTACTGACCGGCAGCTGGACACCAAATGCTGTAACGGTCTGGGAAATCCTGTGAAGCCATGCGGACTTATCGCATCTGCGTTCCGCCCGTCCGACGACGCCACCACTTTCGAATTTCTCATACCGTCCAACTTCTTCGCTGTCAGCTCTCTCCGCAAGGCCGCTGAAATTCTTGAAATCGTGAATGAGGAGGACGCCATGGCCGGTGAATGCCTGTCTCTCGCACAGGAAGTGGAGGACGCCATTAAAGAAAATGCTGTAGTATATCACCCAAAATATGGTAACATCTACGCTTTCGAGGTGGACGGATTCGGCAATTACTATCTTATGGATGATGCCAATGTCCCTAGCCTTCTGGCCCTCGCTTATCTGGGAGACGTCCCGGAGTGCGATCCCATCTATCAGAACACACGGCGTTTCGTGCTTTCCGAGGACAATCCTTACTTTTTCAAAGGGAGTGCCGGAGAAGGCATAGGCGGACCTCACATAGGATACGATATGATATGGCCGATGAGCATAATGATGCGTGCCTTCACCTCGTCGGACGATGAGGAAATCCGCACCTGCCTTATAACTCTGATGAACACGGATGCCGGAACAGGTTTCATGCACGAGTCGTTCCATAAAGATGACCCTTCCAATTTCACCAGAGCGTGGTTTGCCTGGCAGAACACTCTTTTCGGAGAACTCATTCTGAAACTCATTTCCGAAGGGAAATTGGACCTTCTTAACTCGATAGGACTCGACGGAGAGGGTAAGGCATTGGCACAAAAAACATTGGAAAATGCGTCCGGGAGCGCCGTAAAGCCGGAAGAAAGATGCACCAAGGTGGTTTTCAAAGACCAGGGACTGGAGCGTACGGCATGGCTATATGTTCCTGAAAATGCCGACCGTGCCGATATGCCGCTTGTCGTAGTGCTTCATGGTTACGGAGGAACCGCGCCGGACGGAAGTTTCAAGTTTTTTGAACTTGCAGACAAGGAAGGCTTCGCCGTATGCTGGCCACAGGGGGCCAAAGACGGAACGGGACATAACTGCTGGAATGTGGGTTATCCGTTCCAGTCTGATTATAAGATAGATGACACGGCCTATCTGAGGCGTCTTGTTAAAAAGCTGCAGAAGGAGTACGGAGCAAGTATGAAAAACGTGTTCCTTACCGGAATGTCCAACGGAGGAGAAATGTGCTATAAGATGGCTGCCGAACATCCTGAGACATTTTCCGCCATCGCATCCGTTGCGGGTCTTACTCTCACCGCCATGAGCACGTCTTATCGCAAGCCTGTTCCTTTCTTTGAAATTCACGGCACCGAGGACAGCATTTCCGCATGGAATGGAGATCCTGCCAATGAAGGAGGCTGGGGAGCATATCTGGCCGTACCTGTAGCTGTCGGACACATCGTCTCCGCCAATCATTGTGTTTCTCTGGAAGAAAGTGAAATCCCTGCTCAACGCAAGCAGGTCATCCTTCATCATTATAAGGGCGGCCTGCCGGCATGGAATGGCGGTCCGTCGGCTGATGTCTTCCTTTATGAGGTCCGCGGCGGAGACCACAGCTGGTCAGAGGCCTACGTTCCGACATGCGATCTCATTTGGGAATTCTTCTCGAAGTATCTCAGATAGATTTTTAAGTAAGCGGTAAAAAATAAGTTGGTAAAGATTTGCGAAGGATTTTTTGAGTATAGATTGATTTTTGAAGATGGAGTGTACTGGATGTACACGACTGATGAAAAAAGTAATATAGACCAAAAAGGCAATCAAAGATTACCAAGTTATTTTTTAACGATTACTAAAATCAACGAAAATAAAATTTTGCAAATCACGAAATCATTTGTAAATTTGCAGTCCCAATTAAGGGAACCGGGGTGTGGCGCAGTTGGCTAGCGCATCTGGTTTGGGACCAGAGGGTCCTGTGTTCGAGTCACAGTACCCCGACAAATAGCCGTCAGAGAATATCTTTGACGGCTATTTTTATTTTCCCCGCCTCGCTCCGCTCGACCCTACCGCTCACAAGTTCGTGGTCCCCCCTTTCTGGTGCCGAGGGCGGCACGGGAACACCATAGGACATTTCAGTTCAAGACGGTACGCGCTTCGCGCTATCCCTCCCACTTCGTGGGCCCCTCCCGTTCACAGGTCACGGGCGACCAGCCGTCTTGAACCGATATGTCCTATGGCTTGACAAAAAAAATATAGATATGAACATAGATGGCAGGATGAAATGTTGGCAACTTTTGCTCTGGCGGTCGTTAGCATCCGCGCTAGTAGCGGAAGGACCCGCGAAGCGGGAGGCGAGCGATAGCGAGGACCATAAGAGCAAATGCTGCAACATTTCAGAAAATATTTCTATATTTGCGAGGTAAATGATTGATA
>CAVEIF010000027.1:0-17880 GCA_963615835.1 Coprococcus eutactus
TATAGACCAAAAAGACAAACATAGATTACCAAGTTATTTTTTAACGATTACTTAACACAAAGAACGACACGGACATGCATACGATAGAAGAAAAGACAGAAGCTTTCAAGGACCTTCTCGGAGTAATGGACTCTCTGCGAGAAAAATGTCCATGGAACGCGGAACAGACCATGGAGAGCATACGTCCGATGACGGAAGAGGAAGTATATGAATTAAGCGATGCCATCCTGCGCTCCGACAGCAGGGACATATCCAAAGAACTTGGCGACCTGCTATATCATATAGTGTTCTATGCCAAGATAGCTGAAGAGCGGGGAGAATTCGACATCGCCGACTGCCTGAAAAAGATATGCGACAAGATGCGGTTCCGTCACCCTCACGTATTCGGAGACTCGACAGGGAAGCATCTGTCCGCCAAAGAGATAGCCGACACTTGGGAACTGGTTAAAGCCAAGGAGAAAGATGGAAACAAAACCGTTTTGGGCGGCATCCCCCAGACCATGCCGGCGCTTCTGAAGGCCCTGTCCATGCAAGAAAAAGCACGCGGATGCGGATTCGACTGGGAAGAACCGAGACAGGTGCTGACCAAGGTTCGGGAAGAACTCGACGAAGTAACAGAAGCCATAGACGAACAGTCACAGGACCATATAGAAGAAGAATTCGGCGACCTGATGTTCGCCGTAATCAACGCGGCGAGACTCTACGGCATAGATCCGGAAAAGGCGCTGAACAGATGTTGCGACAAATTCCGCAGAAGATTCACCTACCTCGAAGAAAACACTCTGAAAAAAGGACTCAAGCTCAAGGAAATGAGCCTGGCCGAGATGGACAGGATATGGGACGAGGCTAAGGCCAAGGGGCTTTAGCAGCCTATTTGAAGAAGGAGAAATGCACCTTGCCGTAGCTTCTCATCTTGAAGAAACGCGGATGTGAAGAAAAGTCATGACCGGGACCGTGCTCAAGGATAAAGTAGCAATCCGGATGAAGTATATCCTTTTCAAGCACTTTATCGGGGATAGATTCAAGCCCTTCTATCGCATAGGGAGGATCCGCAAAGATGATATCGAACTTCTCATGACAGATGTTCAAGAAATCAAAAACATTATCCCTCACCATCGTGACATTGTCAAGGCCAAGTCTGGACGCCTCTGTTTTTATAAATGATGCATTTTCCCTGGACATCTCCACGCAATAGACCCGTCCCACGCCACGGGAGCCGAACTCGAAAGATACGGCGCCGGTGCCGCCGAACAAATCCAGAACCTTAAGGTCCTCGAATTCATATTCATTGTCCAGAATGTTAAAAAGAGACTCACGGGCAAAATCCGTCGTAGGGCGCGCCTTATATCCGACCGGAGGCTGAATAGTTTTCCCTTTTAATTTTCCGCCTATTATCCGCATTATACAGTCGTCAGGAACTTAACTTCCCTGAAATAATGGTAGAGACTTACTTGATTATCGGAAGAAAGTCCGTTCATAAAATAAACGGAAGAAATCTCAGGATTGAGCTGAAGCGACTTTAAGGAGAGGAGCACAAAATACATCACGCTCACAAAATCCGACGCATTGAAAGTGTTGGCAAGAAGAAGACTGCGGCCCTGCGCTATGCACAGACTCAAAATCTTCCCGTCCCATTGGCATAACACCTTATTATACTCCTTTATGGACATCAGCCTTTCGAGAGCGTCAAGCAGCGACGGTCTCTTGTCTCCGGCATATATGAAATAGGAGTCGAATTTCGGAAGAAAAACAGAATGAACCTGCTCGCCCTGTGCCATATCAACGACTTGTGCGAGATATTCTCTCGCACAAGCCTTATCATAAAATGATGCAGGAACTAAAGTCACCTCCTACTCCCAGTTACCCGCGTTATTATTAGGAGCACTTACACTGCCCACCTGAAGACCTTCATAGCGGTTAGAGTTACGGCACTGCGAATCAAGGTTGATTCTAAGCTGGTTATCCAATCCGTAAAGAAGTTTCTTATATGGCATGCGGGCTTCGAAGAGAGGGACCTTCACACCGGAAACAGTCTTGATGACCGCCTCCATCTCAGTAGGGCAACCGCCTGAGAAAGGAATTGTACGAAGAGAGTCGATGCTGAATGCAGGACGTGCGGTGAAAAGCGTATCCTTCACCGGTATCTTCTGGTCTATGGAGAACACCAGTTTCTTATCTCCGCTAAGGTATCTCTCGTTATAGAACTTGTTGAGAGCCTCGCCTCTAAGCCAAGGAACTGTCTTACGTACTTCCTTAGTGTGAGCGACAGAAACGGAATCATCCTTCGAGCCTATCTGCATCTTGACGATGATGTTCCCTGAAAGATAGAATGTCCTGAGAGAATCGAAACAGTCAGTGTACTTTCCGTTAACGCTCTTATACGCGTCCTGAAGGGTACGGATATCCTTCAACCTCTCGATACCCACCTTCTCGCGGGCAGCCTTAGCCTTATTGAACTTGACAGGCTGTGAGATGCTGTCTACAAGCATGTATGTGAGAACAATCGCACATGCCGGAAGAATAAACCAGGTGACAATCCTATTGAGCACCTTGTTCTGTGTGAACTTTAACCAAGTGTCCTTCGTTATCATTTTTATATCTTTTAATTTTATATTTCGTCAGAAATTTCAATCGAGCAAAGTTAACAAAAGGATTTATTAAATGCAATATTATTGTTAAATTTGCCGCAATGGAAGCAAGTCGAGATTTTATCATATTGGCCTCACTCATAGAGGAAGCCCGAAACATAGTGATCATCACACACGAGAGTCCCGACGGAGATGCCGCCGGCAGCAGTTCCGCTCTCGCGGAATACCTTAAATTCATAGGTAAAAAGAACGTGGGCATAGTTCGTGAGGCGCTTCCATCCACCCTGCTTTTCATAGACGACGCCACCACTTTTTACAAAGACACCGCACTGAAAGCCATAGCGGAGGCCGATCTCATATTCTGTACGGATTTCTGCGAAACACGAAGATGCGGCTATCCGGCCGACGCGCTGAAGGCATCCGGCGCGAAAAAGGTGCTGTTCGATCACCACGTAGGACCTCAGAAAGATGAATTTGACCTTATATTCAGTCGGACGGACACATCTTCCGCCTGTGAGGTGGTATATTACGTTCTTAAAGAACTGTGTCCCGACACCTCGCTGAGACAAGCGCTGTTTGGAGGCCGTTGCGGCTTCTGCCTGATGGCCGGAATGACCACTGACACGAACAATTTTTCCTGCGCCACTTTCCCGTCCACTCTTCAGATGGCCGGAGAACTGCTTTCATACGGGATAGACAGGGACCTCATAATAAGCGAAATATATCACAAGTACAGAGAAAACCGAGTTCGCGCATTCGCCTATATACTCTCGGAGCGATTCAGCATACGCAAAGACGGGATAGGAGTCATCAAAGTGAGCGAGGAGACTTGGCACAGATTTGGATTACAGGAGGGCGAACTTGAAAATCTGGTAAATGTGCCCCTGTCCATAGACAAGGTCAAGGTCTCCATATACCTAAGAGAAGACCACGATACCGTAAGAGTCTCCATCCGGGCTAAAAAAGGCTGGTCAGCCAGGACACTCGCGCAGCGGTATTTTCATGGGGGAGGACACGAATTGGCATCAGGAGGCAGATTGGCCATAGGGAAAGACCTGAATGGCTTTAACGAGATAGACAAATATTTGGAATTGATTAAATTATGAAACATATTGCAGTAATATCGGCCACCGTGGCCCTGCTATGCGCATCATGCGCCGAAGAAGGGACTTCGAACACCGGAGACTTGGCCAAAAACGAATTTGACGCGTGGATTTCCCAGAACAAACAGACCTCGTGGACAGAAACGGAACTGGGGTCGTGGATTATAAGCCTTGAAAAGGGCGACATAGAGAATCAAAGCATCGAGTCTGTCGAAGAAAATCCATACCTCAGACTGGAATATACCGTTTCGTCCCTGGACGGGACCATCTCCGAGACCACGTCGGAAGTCATAGCCAAAAGACTTGGCACATACGATAAACGCACATATTACGGGCCTAAATTCTCATACCGCTGGACAAACGGCACCTACGCGGGCATAGAAGAAATCTTCTCGCAGATGGGAGTGGGCGGAAAATGCGAAGTGATAATCCCGGGATGGCTGCTCACCACCGAAAGATACTCTTCAAAAGACGAATACGTCGCGGCGATGAGTTCATCCACGGCCGCAAGAAAATATGAATTCACCGTAGTGGAATCCATAAGCGACGTGGACAAATGGGAGATGGACCTTCTTAAAAAGACGCTTGGAGACGAATGGGCCGATGCGGATTCCATCACTACCGGAGTATATTATGTTCAGGACAAAGCGTCCGATAATCCGGACACCACGTTCTCATCCTCCGCAGAAGTGTACATCAACTACATCTGCCGCAGAATAGATGGCACAGGGATAGACACTAACCTGGCCGATTCCGCCAAAGTGTTCGGATGTTCGGCCACGGGAGAGCCTGTCCTCATAAACTGGGGAGAGTCAGCCACGGACCTTACGATGACTTCCAGCAAAAGCAGCGTCATAAACGGATTCGCATACGGAATATTCCATATGAAACCTCACGAAAAAGGAAGAGTTTACATGACTTCATCCAACGCATACTCTTCAAGCGGTTCGGGAACATACATACCTGCGTATTGCCCCATATATTTTGAAATCGAATTAGTGGACGAAGAAGAAGATTAATGATGAACAACGGAGCGCCTACCGAACTGGGCACAGAAAAAGTCGGAACCTTACTTAAACGATACGCCACCCCGGGCATTGTCGCCATGACAGCATCTTCGCTGTATAACATGGTGGACAGCATCTACATAGGCAACATCCCCGAAGTGGGGACCCTGGCGATGTCCGGACTTGCGGTTACATTCCCTCTGATGAACCTGAGCGCCGCCGTAGGCACGCTCGTGGGAGTAGGTGCGGCCACCATGACATCCATGATGCTCGGCCAGAAGAACTATGCCGTGGCGAACAAGATTCTCACCAACGTGATGACGCTGAACACCATATTCGGCATAATTTTCAGCATTGTGGTTCTGGCTTTTCTCGAGCCCATACTATATTTCTTCGGAGCATCGGACGCCACTCTGACCTATGCTAAGGATTATACGACCTACATTATGCTCGGCAACGTCGTTACGCACCTCTACATGGGGCTCAACAACCTTATCCGTGCATCGGGAAATCCCAAGACAGCCATGGGGCTGACACTGTTCACGGTGATCTCGAACGCCATAATGGACCCCATATTCATATTCACCTTCAAAATGGGGATAAAGGGCGCCGCCATCGCTACCGTACTCTGCCAGATATTCGCCCTCATCTATGCCATTTACTTTTTTACGAACAAGAACAGGGTCATACACTACGGAAAGCATATCTTCGGATGGGATGCCAAGATAGCCAAGGCATCGCTGAGCATAGGGATGGGACCATTTCTGATGAACTGCGCCAGTTGCATCGTAACGATACTCATCAACCAGCAGCTCAAGTCTTACGGAGGAGATATAGCCATCGCAGCATACGGCATAGCGAACCGCATCACCTTCCTGTTCCTTATGATATGCATGGGATTCAACCAGGGAATGCAGCCTATAGCCAGCTACAACTGGGGAGCCCGACAATACTCCCGCGTAAGGAAAGTGTTCTGGCTCACGACAGGGTGTGTAACCGTGATGACCTTGCTGTGTTTCATATTCAGCGCACTGTGCCCGGGGGTACTGGTAGGCATATTCACCAACGACCCCGTTCTGGAGGAGCATGCGATATCCGGTCTGAGGACCATGAACCTCTGCGTAGGCATCATAAGCATCAACCTCGTGTCCGCCAATTTCTACCAGAACATAGGTATGGTGAACAAAAGCATCCTGCTTTCTCTCAGCAGACAATTGCTTATCCTGGTACCACTTCTATATATTTTGCCTAACTTTATGGGGGAAAACGGAGTATGGTATTCGTTCCCGATTTCGGATGTAGCTTCCTGCATCATGGCCGGAGCGTTCATAACCGTAACGTCACGTAAGCTGAAAAACCTTAAAGACGGAGAAGGACTTCCTGTCTTTGAAGAAAATTCATAATATGGAAAAAAAGCACATAATTATTAACATCGGGCGTCAGTTCGGAAGCGGAGGAAAAGCCACCGCGGATGAATTGGGCAGAATTCTGGGCATTCCTGTATATGACGGGGAACTGCTGACAGAAGCGGCGAAGAAAAGCGGCATACGTAAGGAACTGTTCACTTCAAGCGATGAAAAACACAGATTCTGGTCTTTCGGCACAGGTCTGGGGGACAATGAACTCTTTAAAATTCAGAGCGATACCATAAGGGACATAGCACAAAGAGGAGACGCCATATTCGTAGGAAGGGCCTCGGACTATGTGCTTCGCGACATGGATTGCATAGACGTGTTCATAAGCGCGCCATTTGAAGTGAGAGTAAAGAAGATGATGGAGGAGAAAGGCCTGAGTGAAAGGGAAGCCGAACTGCTTGTCCAAAGAAAGGACAAGGAGAGATCGTCCTACTATAATTTTTTCACATTTACGGAATGGGGTGTGGCTTCCAACTATGACCTATGTATAGATTCGGCCATCCTGGGGATTACCGGGACAGCCGAATTCATAATCGAATATGCCAAGCGCAGAGGCTTGTTATAACCTACTTGGCGCACATGACAGCGGCAGCGATGGAGTTGAGTTTGGTCTCAGCACTGTCCGCACGCGATACGAGAAGGCAAGGCGCGGTTGTTCCCACGAGCATCCCGCCTTGCTTTACTTCTTTACATAGTTTTGAATTAGTCTTCCAAAATACATTGGCAGACTCGATATTAGGGAAGAGAAGACAATCCGCGTCTCCCGCCACCTCACTCTTAAGTCCCTTAATATCAGCAGACTCCTTATCTATAGCCACATCCAGTGCGAGAGGCCCGTCCCCTATGCAGGAGCCCAGCTGTCCGCGACTTGCCATAGAAGAAAGCATAGCCCCTTCCATACATGCCGGCATAGAATCAAGCATCTGCTCAGATGCGGCGATGAAAGCTATCTTAGGTTTTGCTATGCCGAAAGACTTGGCAGTCGAAAGAAGGAATCCGGCCTCCTTCACCTTCTGACGGAATTCCGGAGCCGGGATGACAGCCATGTCACTTATGAACATAAGCTTGTGATAATTAGGATTATCGACAATACCCACATGACTCAGCAGCCCCTTGGCGGGAAGAAGACCAGTCTCCTTGTTAAGAATGGCGCGAAGGAATTTGTCCGTCGAGCACAGACCCTTCATAAGCACATCGCCCTGATGATCGTGGACCAAATCCACGGCGACGCTGACAGCCTTAAGTTCCACAGGTTCGTCAAGAATGGAGAATTTGGAAACATCAAAGCCCTGCTCTGCGCACACAGCCTCGATCCTGGATTTATCTCCGACCAATATGGCCTTGACAAAACCCATCTCCACAGCCTTATATGCGGCCTCGATACTATGCTCGTCCACGCCCCAAGCGACAACGAGTTTCTTACAAATACCCTTCTCCTTCAATTCGGAAAAGAGACCTTGAAAATTAGTGATCATATCTTTATCTTAAGTCTTTTGTTAGTCTCATCGTGTCCCTGGCTATCATAAGTTCCTCATCTGTAGGAATGAGCGCCACCTTGACCGTAGAATCAGCGGCAGAAATGATTTTCGCGTCACGGGCCGAATCGTTGACCGCCTTGTCTATCTTCACTCCCATATAAGAGAAATTCCCGGCCACTCTCTCCCGAAGCCATGGATTATTCTCGGCGATACCTGCCGTGAACACTATAAGGTCCGCACCGCCCAGTTCAGCCATATATGCCGCCACAAGTTTGGTGATATCGAGCACCACCTTGTCCACTACAAGTTGTGAACGTTCATCCCCCTGCTCGGCAAAACCCACCACATCGCGCATGTCGGAACTTTTCCCGGTAAGGCCCAAAAATCCGGACTTCTTGTTCAGCACTTCCGTCATCTGATCCGGTGTGAGGCCCTCTTTCTTCATTATATACGGTACTATATTGGCATCTATAATGCCGCAACGCGTACCCATGATCATGCCCTCAAGCGGCGTGAAACCCATGGACGTATCCACACACTTTCCGTTCTTGATGGCGGTGACAGAACTTCCGTTACCTATATGGCAGGTGATGATGCGGCTATGATTGATGTCCAGACCGGCAAGTCCGGCTCCCTCCCTGCTGACATACTGATGGGAAGTTCCATGCGCACCATAGCGGCGGACCCTGTATTTTTCGTAATACTCATAGGGAAGAGCATACATATAGTTGACCGGTGCCATGCTCTGATGGAAAGCGGTATCGAACACCACTACCTGAGGTACTTCAGGAAGGACTTTCTGCACAGCCCTGATTCCCAAAATATGAGCGGGATTATGAAGAGGCGCGAAATCGCAGCATATTCCGATTTTCTCCATCACGTCCTCATCGACCACTACCGAGCCGTTAAAGAAATCCGCTCCTTGCACGATTCTATGACCCACAGCGTCTATCTCGTCGAAGTTTTTTATCACCCCGCACTCAGGGTCGGTAAGAATGCCCAGAACCACCTGCATGCCCACGGTATGATCCGGAACACTCTGCACTTTGACGACCGGGACGCCTCCCGTAGGCTTATGCGTGATTTTACTGTCCGGAAGAGCGATCTTCTCCAAATTACCTTTTGCCAGAAGCGAATAATCTTCATCGCTCCGCATATCGAGAAGCTGGTACTTTATGGACGAACTTCCGCAGTTGATAACAAGAATCTTCATATATTTTCAAAAACAATTTTCGAGCGCAAATTTAGCAAAAAAAGGCGTACCTTAGCACAAACTGGACTTCACTATGAAAAGCAATCTGCTTCTTCCAGCCTCACTTCACTTCATATGTGGAGTAACGGCGCTGTCTTACATACCTTTACAGGAAAACCATCTGTGGCTGTGCGCAGGAATATGCACGGTTCTCATCTTCGTGGGACTCGTTCTGTTCTGCCGCGAAAGAAGAGCGCATCCCGCGATTCCATTCATCGTTTTCTTCCTCTGCGGCGCATTATGCGCCATTAACCACGCACTTGGCTGCGAAATACATTTCTTCCCGTCCGCCGGAGAGAAACTTTTTCACGGGCTCAAATCGGCAGTCAACGGAGCCGCATTTCAGAAAACTTCCACTCGGGCCCTCGTGCAGGCGCTTCTCTGCGGAGACCGCACACTTCTTCCAAGAGACATACAGCAGGATTTCAAAGACAGCGGAGCCGCCCATATCCTGGCACTGTCGGGACTTCACCTCGCCATCCTCTCTGGCATACTCAAAAAAGCCCTTTTCTTCTTAGGGCACAGTCCTGGAGGGAAGATAATCCGCAACGCTTTTCTTATAATAGCCGCCTCCATATACACTCTCGCATGCGGAGCCGGAGCATCGCTTGTCAGAGCCTTCATCTTCATCACGATAAGTGCCATAGCCGATATGTGCCCGCAAAGAAAAGCGGAAGCCGCGAACAGACTGCTTTTCGCAGCCATGATCCAACTGACATTTCACCCGGAAGCGCTCCGGTCCCTGTCCTTTCAACTTTCCTATCTGTCCTGCGCAGGAATAATCACCTTGAAGCCATACCTGAGCCTCTGGCTTCCGGAAGACAGAGGTCCGGCAAGAAAAATATGGGAAAGTCTTTCACTGTCGCTAAGTTGTCAGATACTTACAGCACCTTTAGTCTATCTTGAATTCGGCACCGTGCCCAAATATTTCCTCCTTACCAATCTTCTGGCTCTGCCCGTCTGTGAATTTCTTATCCACGTGTCGGTGTGCACCATAATGCTGAACGCCCTCGGAGTTCATCCGGGGGCGTTCATATGGCTTGGCGACATGTCGGCAAGTCTGATGCTCGACATTCTGCATATAATCTCTTCTATTCCTTAACACATCTTACCTGCGCAGCGAAATCCGTCTCGCTCGGATCCTTCCAGTCAAGGACCTTGGGTGTAGCCACATAAATATATTTGCATAGAGGCTTGCCGCCGTCATCAGCCCAATAAAAGGCATAATCGTTGAAACCGGAGAATTCGTACTCCCCATCTGTGACACCGGCATAGCCGAAAGGCATGAAATACAGACTGAGCTTATTGGTAACTTTCACATCAGGCCAAAATTCCCAGAGACGGGTGCCATTGAAATAAGCGTCGCACATGAAATCGCCCGACGTGTCTCCCAACGCCGCCCATTCCTGCGAAGTAGGCAGTCTCCACCCGGCCGGACAGGCCTTCAGGGCCTCATCCCACTTATAAAAGCCGCCCATTATATCCTCCGTGGCTTTCGCTCCATCATAAGGGTATCCTAAAAGATACTTTCCTTCCGTGTTTTTTTCATAATAAGCCAAGTTCTGAGCCATCCATATCTTGCCGCCGGCGTCAATCATCTTATACGTCCTGGTGTCGCGCGGGTCCTTGAATCCGGAGAGCAAAGACCTGTCGCATCCCGTCAGAGATTTGGAACTTACAACCGTAGCGGTGAGTGTTATGGTCTTGGAATAATAACCCTTGGCCTCGGCTGTAGCGGTCACGGTAAACTCCCCCGTAATGTCCGGAATGGTTACGCTGTACGTGGAGGTGGTATCCTTTTCAGTATTGGCAGAATTCTTATAAGTATAGTAAAGAACCACTTCCTCCGAAGTCTCGCTGTCAGGAAGGGATACGCCTGTGGATTCAAAAGAATACACGTCTCCGGGATTTACGTAAGAAGGAAGTTCTCCTACGGACAAAGTGCCCGAAAGCGAAAGATATGTGGACGAACTGCTGCTGTCTTTCTTACAGGAAGACAGAGCGATGACTATCATGATGAAAGGCAATACCGCCGCTTTTCTTAAATCCATATTGTACATCTTGTTAAAGAGATCATGCAAATTTGCATATTTTAGAGCAAAAAACCATTATTTTTGTACAAATACTTTGCCGATATGCATAAAATAAGCTTTTACATATACATATTTTTTCTATCCGTTCTTCTGTCAAGCTGCGCGGATAACAGATATTACCGTCTCGGCGGCTACGCGCAGGGTGGGACATACAGCATAAAATATAAAGGAGCGGATTTGTCACCGGAGAAGATGCAGGCGGGAGCGGACAGTCTTCTGCAAGTGATAGACCGCACACTGTCCGGATACAATCACCATTCTCTTCTGAGCAGATTCAACGCCGGGGACACCATCACTCTTTCCCCCATGTTCGCACGCATGTACGAACTCGCCTACGGCTTTTGGGAAGAGTCCGAAGGGGCTTTCGACGCGGCTTTCGCTCCGCTGTTTGACCTCTGGGGCTTCGGATTCAAATCCGCCACGATGCCTTCCGAAAAACAGATTCAGGAATGTCTGAGCACCTACGGATCGGACAAATTGAAGAATCCTGAACAAATTAACGCCCTCATCGGGAAAAAGGTCAGCGGAAAAGATTTTCTTCTGTGCTCCACTGACTCTTTACCACAGCTTAACTTTAATGCAATAGCCCAAGGGTTCAGTTGTGATATAATAGCACAATTTCTTGAAAGCCACGGAGTCAAAGATTATCTTGTGGACATAGGAGAGATTTATTGCAGTGGCGACGGACCGGGCGGCAAGGGCTGGACCATAGGAATAGACAACCCTGTGGACGGAAACGACACCCCCGGGGCTGACATAAGGGAAACATGGAATTCCGAAGGAAAGTCTCTGGGGATAGTAACTTCAGGGAACTATCGTAAATTCTACATAAAGGACGGGAAAAAATATTCTCATACCATAGACCCGAGGACCGGGCATAGCGTGTCCCATAGGCTTCTGAGCGCCACGGTGATAGCTCCTACCGCGGGATCGGCCGATGCATTGGCCACCTTCTTCATGGTCATAGGAGATGGCGCAGCTAAAGAATATCTGTCCTCACACCCGGACATAAAGGCCTGTCTTATAACCGAAAACGAAGTATGGAAAAACTGGTGAAAAAGCTTATATCTCTATAACCTTATCCGCGAGCGAAGATACGGTCATCCTATGCGTGATGCATATTATGGTCTTGGTCTCATAATAACGGTCATGAAGACGATCAAGCACCGTCATCTCCGTAGCCGGATCAAGAGCGGAAGTGGATTCATCAAGTATAAGTATTCCGCCCTCTTTCAAAAGCGCGCGGGCTATGGCGATGCGTTGGCATTGGCCTTCACTGAGACCCCGTCCCACCTCGCTGCATGCCGTATCCATGCCTAAAGGCAGATCGAAAACAAAATCCGCAGCTGCACTGTGAAGAACATCGAAAAGCATCTGCTCCGTGGCCGAAGGATTAGCCAGAAGAAGATTCTCCCTGATGGTCCCGCTGAGAAGAGTGTTTCCCTGCGGAACGTACATGAAATTAGAACGCGTCTGCGGACCCACTTCCAAAGTCTCGCTCCCGTTGGATATCGTAATATGCCCCCCGTCCGGCTTCAGCACGCCTAAAATGAGATTTGCCAATGTACTTTTTCCTCTTCCCGTCTGTCCGCATACGGCGGTAAGTTCACCGGCGCGGAACTCACAGGAAAAATCCTTGAAAATCTCCTTGCGGCCGTCGTAAGAGAAATCAAGATGCTCCACATTTAACGATAATTGGCCTGTAAGAATCTTATTTTCAGCAAGAAAGTCCCGCGCCATGTCATCTATATCCATAAGACGCTCTTCAGAGGAAATGGCCTTGATGAACGAGGGGATGTACGATGCCATATCCGCCACCGGCCTCTGAACCTGGCCCACGAGCTGCAGAAAAGCCACCATAAGTCCGTAAGTTACCGTTCCGTCCCTCAGGCCATAAACGCCCCAGAGAAAAGCCGTCAGATAGCCTGCGGAAAATCCTATCTGCATGAAGAGACGTGAAATGACCGAATAATTGAGCCTTTCCTGTGTCTTGGCCAATTCCTCACTCTGCAAGCCGTTCAGTTTACCCTCGACGATGTCCTCAGCCCCGAGAGTCTTTACGAGCACACGGCTCTGAAGGTGTTCCTGGATAAGACCCTGAATCTTACCGTCAATCGTACGGAGCTGCAGCGACAGCGCCCGGAAACGGCGAAAAAACAGACGGGCTCCTATTACCGCTACAGGCATAATCCAGATGAGCACCATAGCGAGAGACGAAGAAAAAGAAAACAGCATCACCGCCGCGCAGACCAGCTGCACAAGGGTAACAAAAGCCGACGGAAGAGTGATGCACAGAAATTCGCTCACTATCCTTATGTCCTCTTCGAGGCGGTTCACCACATCGGCGCTATGGAATTTGTCCATTCCGCTCCATTTGCTGCACAAGGCCTTGTCAAATGCATCGCGGCGAATGGAAAGCTTGGCTTTTTCAGTAATTTCGCCCTCGACCCTCTTCGCAAACACCCTGAACAGTATCTGGCACAACATAACGCTGACAAGAAGCACCACAGAACGTTCCAGAGGCGCATTCCTCACCCCTGTAGCTATATCCACCACCTGCTTGCTGAGCCATACGAAAGCCAATGAGCACGCCACGCCGCCAAGATAAAGCAGCGAACACGCGCCCACACTCCACCTGATGGGGCGGAAAAGCGAAAAAAGAGACCCTATGCAAGGACGGAAATCCTTCATCTCCAACTACTTGACCACACCTACCTCCCGCCACTTGGACAAAAGACCGCGGGTATCCTCCAAAGCTCTGTTTTCATCTATCCCGTACTCCTGAACCAGAAGCCCGGCGAGAATACTCTCGTCAAAGTCCCTCCCCTCTACCGACTTCCACAAGAAAGCGGCCGTCTCATTGAGAGAAAGCATTTTATTGAAATTTACGAGATCGGCACCTTCCGGAACCACCACATTCTCTCCGCAAATCTGCCTTAATTTAAATCCGTCGATTATTCTCATATCTTTATTTTCAAAAATACACGTTACCATTATAATCGCATCACCGCGACATGATCCCCCGCCACCTTCTCAATATAGAGAGCACTATACGTCTATATATATAAGGGGCCCGCGTCCATCGCCGGACCTTTCGCCTGAACGACGGCTTCGACACGTCCACCGTACGCCCCCCGGCCTTGATTATCTGAAGCACCTTACCCTTTACACTCCCTGCACTGCACTTCTCCACGCCTTCCAAATTACCGTCTCCTTTAAGCGTAACCTCGTCAGCATCAATGCTTTTTACTCTATGCAGCACATAATTCCCGGCCGGAAGCTGCGCAAGGACAGCATCTCCGACTTCGAACTCTTCCTTCTTAAGGCATACGCTGTCCCTGCCTCCCTCTATAAAAGGACGCATGCTGGCGCCCTTCACCTCGAAAGTCACCGTCTTCCCTTCTTCCAGCAGGGAGCAGACATGAGAGAAAAAAATCGCATTGGGAACCACCAGATTCATCCCCGTACCGCCTCCAGACAGGTAAATGCCGCCTGAGGGTCAGGCAGGCAGTCAAGTTTATAACATTTCACTTCACGAACCACTCTTTCTATGGTGTCATTCAGAGCATCGCCCATACGGCTTTCGAACTTGATGCCCGAAGAAGACGAATACACCAAGGCGTACGAATGCAAGACATCAAGACGCGAAGCCCTGTTCTCACCGGCACGGCTGATCTGCACCATGGCGCCTACAGGATAATCTTCATTAACATAACACGGCGTCTTACCGCTCCACGGGGAACCATAAACACGCACCTGACCATCGGGGAGCACACGCACTATGGGATTATCATCATTCAGAAGATGACTTCCCTCTATGTTTTCAAGCCACATACGGCTGTGGGTACTTTTCCCTGTCCCGCTTTTGGCCAGAAACAGATAGCCTTTTCCCTCATGGACTGTAACGGAAGCATGCATCTCAAGAGTCAGCATCCCGGCCGTACGGAAAGCGTATTGCAGCATAAGAGCGTTATTCAGAGCGAAAAGAGCCTCCGAAGGATCAAGAATTTCCATCTGCGATTCGCTGAAATCCCCGTTCGACAGAAGTCTCATGGACACAGGCCTTGCGGAAGTAGGGGAAGATTCGAAAATCCAGTCATCTCCTTTCCTATAAATGGTTATCTTCGTCTCCCCGGGTTCAGTTTCCTGGTCGTAATACAAGGTCCTCCCTTGAATATCCACCTTATCCGATAGCGACAGAGTGAATATGCGCCGCGATGCGGAATCCGTCAAAAAAGGGTCGTACTGCCCCATCTGCCTCCACAAGGGGTGAGTGTCAGGAAGTACGACTCCAAAAGAGTGCCCCGCTACAGAAAATTCTTTTTTCATACGTCCAAATATACGAAGAACTCCAGAATTTTGACAATTATTTTACTCTCATCGCTCTCAAAGAATTCAAAATAGCTATCACAGTAACGCCGACATCAGCAAAAACAGCCTCCCACATATTGGCCACTCCCACCGCACCAAGCACAAGGAAAATCAATTTCACGCCTATGGCGAAGATTATGTTCTGCATGACGATGCCATGAGTTTTTCTCGCAATTCTCATCCCGACAGGCAGTTTGGAAAGATCGTCGTCCATAAGAACTATATCCGCGGCCTCGATGGCGGCATCACTTCCGACCCCTCCCATCGCTATGCCCAGGTCCGCCAGTTTCAGTACCGGAGCATCGTTTATGCCGTCCCCGACAAAAGCCACCGTTCCTTTAGGCTCAGATCTTTTAAGTTCTTCCATCTTCTCCACTTTTCCGGCCGGAAGAAGTTCGGCGTGTATCTCATCCATTCCTATCTCCGCACCTATCTTTTCAGCGACATCGCTACGGTCTCCGGTAAGCATGACGCACTTTCTGACACCCTCCCGCTTAAGATTCCGCAAAGCATCCTCCGTCTGCGGCTTAACGGTGTCCGACACCACGATATAACCCTGATACTCCCCGTCTATGCTCACAAAGACCACCGTGCCTGTCTCGCTCACCTCTCCGGCATCCACTCCGGCCCTTCGCATAAGTTTCTCGTTCCCGGCATAAACCTCCCTCCCCTCAACTTTCGCGCATATGCCTTCGCCCGAAAAGTCTTTAATGTCACTCACCTTGCTTTTATCCGGACTCTTCGCGCAAGCCTTTCTCAGAGACAGCGCCACCGGATGATTGGAATAGCTCTCCGCCAATGCGGCATGATATAAAAGGTCTTCGGATGTACCCTTCACCGGAGCCACCTTACTAACGGAAAAGTCGCCTTTTGTAAGAGTTCCCGTCTTGTCGAACACGAATGTGTCCACCTTGGAGAGGAGTTCAAGAAAATTCGATCCTTTGACCAGAATTCCCCTTCCGGAAGCTGCGCCAATTCCCGCGAAGAAAGTCAGCGGAATAGAAATGACCAGAGCACAAGGACAGGAAATAACCAAGAATATCAATGCTCTATGAAGCCACAAAGGCCAATCTCCTCCGGTAAAAAGAGGCGGCAGCAATGCCAACAACACCGCTCCTGCGACCACCGCCGGCGTATAGACCTTGGCAAATCCGGTAATGAATTTTTCGCTCTGAGCCTTTCCGTTCTGCGCATTCTCCACCAGATCCAAAATCTTGGACGCGGTAGAATCCCCGAACGAGCTTGTGGTCCTTATCTTCAGGAGCCCTGTCATATTGAGACTTCCGCTGATTACATTATCTGAGACGGACACGTCCCGAGGAAGACTTTCTCCTGTAAGGGCGGCCGTATCCAAAGAGGAATTGCCATAGATTACCTCTCCGTCCAAAGGGATCTTTTCACCCGGTTTTACGACTATCACGCTTCCCCTTTCGACATCCTGAGGGGCCACCCTGCTGACGATACCGTCCTTTTCAAGATTGGCATAATCAGGACGTATGTCCATAAGAGAAGCGATGGATTCGCGGCTCCGGTCCACAGCCATATCGGAGAACAGTTCCCCTATCTGATAAAAGAACATGACGGCCACGGCCTCCGCGTACTCGCCTATGGCAAACGCGCCTACGGTAGCGAGGGCCATCAGGAAATGCTCGTCAAAAAGTTCACCGTGGAATATGTTTTTCACCGCTTCATATACCACGTCAGCACCGACCAGCAGATAGGCTGCCAGACAGAAGAATATCTCATACTCTTCAGGGACGATAGAAAACAGAACTGAAGCGAGCAGGACTCCGCACAAGGCGATACGTCCGACCATTATTTTTTGCTCTTTTTCCATAAGCTCAAAAAGCTGTTAAAAAATGATTTCTCTCTTTTCTCACACGGCCTTCTCGGCCATTTTCATCTTTGACATCGGTTACGTAGCGACATCTATGCTCCCTCCTCCAAATCGAAGGCAAAGATAGCGCGGCGGACATGCAACCGGGTTGCAGCTTAGTGATCAGCTGGGATGACGGTATAGTTGAAGCGGTTATTTCTTTCCGCCACACGCAGGGCAGATACCTTTTAAAAGATACTCCACCTCGTGAAGTTTGAACCCATCGGGATAGTGCACGACGGGAATGTGCGTATTCTCCAGACAATATGTCTTATGGCACATTTCGCAATAGAAATGGCAATGCAGTTCTTCCACGCCGCATACGTGATCGTTGTGGCAATAACAATACTTCGTGCTTCCGCTCCCGTCTTCTGTCTCATGCACAAGATGGTGTCCGGCAAAAATCGTCAAAGTACGGAAAATAGTGGACTTGTCCACACTTTCCAGTTCCGTCTCCAGATCAGAAAGAGAGAAGGTGTCGTGATAAGATGAAATGACACGTAGAACAAGGATTCTTACGGCTGTAGGCCTTACTCCGTGTTCTTCGAGAATGTCCGCATATTTTTCCATCTCTGCCATAAGGCAAATATAGTTTATTTCAAGACTTTCGGCAAATTCTTAATCGGATCTGTCCTGTCTGAATCTGAATGGCGTGAAATACTGATGATATGTCTTGATCTTGTAGCATCGCGTCCCC
>CAVEIF010000028.1:0-16797 GCA_963615835.1 Coprococcus eutactus
TCAGGTCATTGACCCACTGTGCGTTCTGCATGAAGTCTTCCTCTACCACACGCCAACCGAGGCTGACTGCAGGGAACCAGCCCCACTTGTTGTTGGCACCGAAACGGGATGATCCCTCACGACGCAACGACGCCGACACGAGGTACCTTTCATCATAATTATAGTTAGCTCTTGCAAAGAAAGCGGCCAAAGTATTAGAGTTACGATATGAAGATGCTTTCAGATAAGTCTTTGTTGCATCGCCGTTCCCTATCTGATAATACTTCATGCTCTCTGTAGGGAAACCCTTGTTCTCTATGGATGAACCGTCATAGAGGAAATTCTGATAAGAGAAACCTGCCACGGCAGCTATGTTATGTTTTCCGAAACTGCGTGAATAATCCGCCGTCACTTCGAAAAGCTTGCTGAAGTTGCTGTCGTTGCCACGGCCCGCCTTTCCGGAGCCGTCGACATCTGTATTTATCTGCTTATTGGCCCAGAAAGAAGCGTTATTTCCTTCTTCGATGGCACCGAAAGCATTGATCTTAAGGCCCTCGACAGGGAGGACATTAAGTGTGGCCTTTATGGAGCCTCTGAAATAACTGCCGGTCTGATAAGACTCCTTCTGATTCATATTCTCCACAGGATTGGTAAGTCCCGTTCCCTGAGGATTATAGTAACCTGATGCCGTCGTGGAATCATAAATCGGCATGGTAGGATTAAGGATGGCTGCCTGCTTGAAATCGCCACAGAAATAATCGTTGCGATAATGCATATAGGAGAAATCGTAATTCAAATCGAGCCAGCCGCGAAGAGCCTTCTGTGAAGCCGCAAGCTTGGCTATCATCTCATTACGTTCATTATTGCGTGCAATTCCCTGCGCATCTTTATAATTGATGGAGGCGCGGTAGTTGAAATTGCTTGAAGAGCCTGTTATGGCCACATTGTGATTATGTGTAAGAGCGGCCTTACGGGTAATCTCGCTCATCCAGTCCGTCTGATAAGGCTCCCCGTTCTCATCCTTATAGATAAGAGGTTCGATGACACCGCCCGAAATCTCGGCGAGATTGACAAACTCCTGCGGCGTAGCCATTCCCTGCTTTCCGTTGCGCACTGAAAGCGAAGCATAGCCAGCGTACTCGACCTTGGTCATAGCCTTGTCCGTGAAGTTCTCTCCGCGCTTGGTAGTGATGATAATCACACCGTTAGTACCTCTCGTACCATAGATGGCCGCGGCAGAACCGTCCTTGAGCACGTCCATGGAAGCTATCTCATCGGGAGAGATATTGTCTATGTTGCTCACCGGAACGCCGTCCACTATATAAAGAGGTGATGTACCGGCACCCTTGTCGAGTGTGGAGAATCCACGAATCTGGACATTGAATCCAGTGCTGGTAGGGTCGCTCGTGCTTCGGCTTATATTAAGACCTGCCACCTTACCCTGAAGAAGACCTATAGGGCTGGTCTTTACACCGGCATTGAAATCCTCCGACTTGACAGAAGCGACAGATCCTGTAACTTCCTTCTTTTTCTGTGAGCCGTAACCTATGGCCACAGCTTCCTCCAGGAATACGGTATCGTCTTTAAGAACCACTACGGCTGGAACCTCCCCGGCGCGGAAAGTAACAGTGCCGTATCCTATGCAACTGAACTCCAGGACGGCATCGCGAGATGACACCTTTATGGTATAATCTCCGTCCATCCCGGTAGGAACGCCATTGGAAGTACCCTGTTCTATTACAGCGGCGCCAACGACCGGACCATACGCATCCGTGACAACACCCTTCACCTCATATTTCTCCTGTGCGGAAAGAGAGAAAGATGTCACACATAGCAGCGTGGCCAATAATATTTTTATACTTTTCATATTGTTAAATGGTATTAGTTTCAGTGTTTTCCTGTCCAATTATCTTTTGGCCCTGTCAACAAATGCGACGCTGACGGCTCCGCAGAGCATAAATACTCCAGCAAGAGCAAGCATGGCCACGGCATTGCTGTTGAATATGTATTTCACTATCACTCCGCCCAGAAGTCCCATGAATATCTGCGGTATGACTATAGTGAAATTGAAAATGCCCATATATACTCCGGCGCAAGATGCATCGATGGCGCGGGAAAGTATCGCATACGGCATAGCCAATATGCCGGCCCAGGCTATACCTATGAACACCATGGGCAGCATCATGAGATATTGGTTATGAATAAGTGTAAGTCCCAGGAAGCCGAGCGCGCCGAATGCCAGACAGGCGGCATATACGCTGCGGTTGCCATAACGATTGGCAAGCTGAGTCATAAAAAGAGCGACGATGCAGGCAGGAACGGGATAAACTGCATTAAGCACGCCAACCCATGTGGCGGTAGCGCCCTCCGAGAGCACGACTCCGGCATTATCCGTAACTACCCCGGTAATGGCAGGCTTGAGATAATTCCACATAAGGAAAAGTGCGGCCCATGAGAAGAATTGAGTCACCCCGAGCTGAAGCATCACCTTAGGAACACCTCTGACAAGTTCGCCGAAACTCTTCTTAGGCAGAGCGGTCTCTGAGGTCTGCGAGGTTCCATTATACAGCGCAAATTCCTTCGGAGGATATTCCTTAACCTTAAAAGAAGTAACAAGTACGGAGAGAAGCAGTATCGCTCCGCCCGCGTAATATGAATAGGCGATATGATCAGACACATGGCCCTCCACCGGGGCATCACTCACCCCTGCCCAAGTCATAATGAGAGGAAGGAGTGCTCCTATCACGGCGCCAAGATTGATGAGCAGCGTCTGCACCACAAAACCTTCTGTCTTCTGACTGTCATCGAGCATATCGGTAACCAGCGCCCTGAACGGCTGCATGGTGATATTGAATGACAGGTCCATAAAGAAGAATATGAGCGCACCCATGAGAAGCGGCGCGAACGCGAGCATCTTCGGACAATTCGGCATAAGGATCAATGCCAATGCCGATATGATAGCGCCTCCCAATATGAACGGGATTCGTCTGCCGAGCCTGGTCCAGGTCTTGTCCGAGAACATTCCCACTATAGGCTGAACGATAAGGCCGGCAATGGGGGCCGCAAGCCAAAAATAGCTTAACGAACTGAGATCCGCACCAAATGACTGCAAGATGGTGGATGTATTGGAATTCTGAAGAGAGTATCCTATCTGGACGCCCATAAAGCCGAAGCTTAGATTCCAGATCTGAGCGAATGAAAGTTTTGGTTTGTTCGATTTCATTATATGGTTATAGCAAACTCTGTTTTGTGCACCGTCCCGCAAGCGCAAAAACTCCAGCCGCTTACTGAGGGCAGAACGCGTAGTGTTATTAATTCAAGGCGAAGATAACAACTATTTAAATAGGTGAAAAAGTACCGTGGACGAATGGGGGATAAATGCGGACGAATGGAGGGTTTTGAGGGATGAGCCGAAACAACTATCGCTTTTTTTTCCTAAATTGCAGACGATTACGCAATAGGGAATTGTGAAAAAAGACACTAAGATTAACAGCCTTATCATATGGGCATTTGCCGTGGCGCATGCTTTCGCTGCGCTTATTTTCGGCATTTTCCATCTTGGCGACGAGCCGCTTCTGACTTTCCTGACTATGGCGATGATAGCCATACTATGCATAAGAAAGAACCTCAAGATAGAAATTACGGCAGCCTTCATAATATTGGCCAATATAATAGGCTTCTTCATAGGGACGAAGGGAGGACAGCTGCTGCTCTCGCTTACAGATAATCCGACACTGTCAAGCGCCGTGGCCACCTTCCTGACCACGCTGCTGCTCGGCTACGGAACTTCAATAATCGCCAAACTGCTGGCCCACGGGCATACGAATGTTCTGGAAGAGAACAGCACCAAGCCTCAAGTCATAATGATAGTCGTGGCTTTTCTGGTGATTTTTCTGCTGCGAATGCTCATTTTCGCCTTCGCGTCTGCGGGCATATCCCAATGGAGCACTTTCGAAATTCTGTCCATGATTCTGTCCAACTCGGCCGTAATGATCACACTTATCTGTCTGGATATCATTCTAGTAAGATTCAGCCGACAGATTCAGAAAGAATTCGGGCGAGGGATATGGTGGTTCATCTTCATACTTTTCATCCTGCTCACCTCCCAGATCAGCGCCTACATCGTGGGATTGGCCCCGAGAAGCAATATCATCCCGGATGTTTCACTCGAATTTTTCCTGCTCAGCATACTTTGCATAATAGTGAGCGCGGCTGTATACAGCATTATCTACCTCGTCAACTACTCTCTTGAAAGCCAACAGGCCATAAGTGTAGAAAAAGAAAAAAGGCATTACGCCCAATTCCGCTACGAGAAGCTCAAGCAGCAGGTAAACCCGCATTTTCTGTTCAATTCGCTCAATGTTCTCGACTCCCTGGTAGTGGAAGGGATGAATGAAGAGGCAAGCGAGTATATACACAAATTGGCAGGACTATACAGATATATGCTCCAGAACGAAGACAAGCGTCTGGTGAGCCTGGAAGACGAGATGGATTTCGTGAATGCCTACATAGACCTTATGCGCACGCGTTTCCCGGAAGGATTTGAAGTGAGCAAAGAGATTGATTCGAAAGACCTGAAAAAATCCGTGCCACCCTGCAGCGTACAGATGGTCGTGGAAAACGCATTCAAGCACAATGCGGTGACGCAGACTTGCCCGCTGCTGATTTCCATCTGTACCGACGGACTGGACATTGAAGTGAGAAACAATCTCGTGCCGCGCAAGAGCAAAGTGCAGTCCACAGGAGTCGGCCTGAACTATATAAAACAACAATACGTAGACCTCAAAGGCGGAGAGGTGATAATAGAAAAAAACGATACGCAGTACATTATCCGCCTGCCACTGATAACACGATAACCAACTATGAGAGTGCTTATTGTAGAAGACGAAATTATGGCGCAGAAAGCGCTTAAACGAATTGTCGAAAGTCGCTATCCGCAGATGAACGTGATAGCTTGCACCCAGGGAGTGTCTCAAACCGTCGATTTTCTTAATGAACACGAAAACGACGCCCCGGACGTGATATTTATGGATGTCGAGCTCGCGGACGGCAACTGCTTCGAGATATTCAGACAGATAAAAGTGACCTCGAAAGTAATCATGACCACGGCTTATGACAGCTATGCCATCAACGCCTTCGAGGCGGGCTCAGTGGATTATCTGCTGAAGCCCATCAACCCTTCGGATCTGGACAGGGCTGTAGGAAGAGTTCTTCAGGCAGAACACAAGCAGAATATAGACGCCGCCCTCGGCGTGCACGATGCCAAGACGGCCAAAGAAAGGTTCATAGTAAGGCTGAACGACAGAATAGTGCCTGTCAAGGTAGATGACATCGCCTTTTTCTATTCGGAAGAGAAAAACAATTTCCTTCGGACGACGGACGGCAAAACTTACGTCACGGACTCTTCGCTGGACATCATAGCCGGCGAACTGCCGCAGCAGACATTTTTCAGAATCTCGCGAAGCTGCATCGTATCGGTAAAGGCGATACAAAGCATAGTGAAACAGGTCAACGGTTGCCTGCTTATAGTATCCGACCCGGAAGCTGATTTCAAGATGACAGTCTCCCGCTCAAGGGTCGATGACTTTATGCGGTGGATAGCGCGATAACGCTCTCCTCTACCTGGCAGCAATAGCGCGGGCTATGCTTGAGCGCCTTGCAGCCATATGGATATTCACCCATTCCGGATTTCGGGCCAATGGCAACGGCAGACAGCATACCAGCGAGGATGCGTCCGGGATGGTCAAGGCGTTCGCGTGGATATGATAATACCTTCGCGCAGCTGCCTGAACGCCATAGATCCCCGGGCCTAATTCCGCCACGTTGAGATAGACCTCCAGTATCCTGTCTTTACCCCATATCCACTCTATGAGCACAGTGAAATAGGACTCAACTGCCTTGCGCATCCAAGTGTCAGAGCAGAAAGTAAAGCAGTTTTTCGCCGTCTGCTGACTTATGGTGCTGCAGCCACGCAGTGGCTTTCCTTCATAATCATAGGCCCTTTTCATATTAGCAAGTTCCTCAAAATCAAAGCCATGATGAACATAGAACCGCTGATCTTCGGCATAAATCACGGCGGACACCATACTCCTGGATATATCCTCAAGAGGTGTCCATTGGCATTCGCGGCCATAGCCTGACGTCAGGCTGCGCCGTAACATCAGTGGCGTGGTCGTTATCGGAATCCACTTCAGCAGGACAACCAGCAGAATGCTGGCTGTCACTGCCCCGGCGGAAATCCAAACAAACATTATGAAAAGCTTTCGTCTGCGCATAGCTTACTGCATAACCTTACCGGAAGCATTGAGAATCACTTCAGAATACCCGTCTATAAGTACGGCACGGAACATCTTCTTGTCTACCGCCGTGATGGAATCGTACAATGGGGCTGTCAGTCTGCGGCAATTGGCATCCATAAGCCCGCAGCGCCCCCCTACACGATAACTGAAAAGGCCTGTATCCACCTTCACGTCCAAATACTCCACCTCACCATCCTTATTCTCGTAACGTTCCTTGGTAGTATATGTCAGCCTTTGGATATAGTCAACAACAAAAGAATTAATCTCTGTACCATCATAAGCGACCTGTCGCCTTACTCCGGCCTTGGACACTATAGCATACTCCTTAAACAAGTTCACCGAATCGTACTCCGGAGCTATCACCCACTCCCCTTTCCTGTTGATGATACCGCATTTGCCCAGAGTGTCGGCCGCGGCGCAATACCCGTTGGAAAACACGTACTCGCGAAGAGGATTGCCGTGATATGGAAACTTGAAATCTATCACCGTTTTTCCTTTATGGTCGATAAAACCTATCATACCATTCTTCTGCACACCTGCAAGACCTTCCGAAAACACCCACGCGCGGCTGTACTGCGCCGGAACCACTATCTCCCCGGTATATACATTATAGTATCCGCGCTTGTGCTCGGAGCAGAAGACGGCCAGAGAGTCATTGCGTGACGCCTGCTGCCAATCCAGTTTTATGTCCTTGATGGTAACCTTTCCTGTAGCCTCATTCTTTATCGTCACCCGCCCGTCATTGGAGCTGACAACCACCAGGTCATCATTACGGATCAGTCCGTCATACCTCGCCGAGTCGTCAGTGTTTTCTTTTCGAGAGTTGCAGCCGCCAGTCAGAACAACTAAAGCGGCGATAATGCATTTTTTTAGATTTTTGTTCATTTTATGTGTGTTTTAATTTGATTTCCGAAGACAAAAGTATGAGTAAACGCCCTGAATGCCAAGCATTTTCCGGAGCGATGTATGAAACGCTCTCCTGTCGTACGACCTGCTGAGGGGAGCCACTGTTCATACATTATTTTTACATTTCATACATTATGTCACTGCTGCCGATTATCTGTTAGCGTACTGCCAAAAAATTTGGTAACTTTGCCCCGCTCATGAAACACATCGTTATCTCCAGAGGGACAGAACTACTGCGCATACCCGCAGATTCGCTGATGTACATCGCATCGGAGGGAAACTACTCGACGGCTGTAACCAGAGACGGGAGAAAACGGCTCATATCGCTTCAGCTCGGGCAGATGGAAGACATCATATCAGAGCAGCTCGGCGATGAAAGAGAGCATTTCTTAAGACTGGGCAGAAGCCTGATTATCAATATGAGCCATATACATTTCATCGACATTGGCCATCAACAGCTCATTCTTTCGGACTGCGAGAGGTTCTATGCGGAACTGTCAGCCTCCAGAGAAGTGCTGATTAAGTTGAAGTCGTTCGTGGAAGCATTAGCAAAGGATAGACATGAATAAGAAAACAACCGACATACAAGACGATGAGTTGAGGATCATAGGCGGAAAGAGGCCTGACTCCCGCGGAGTTTCTCATCGCAAACTCTGGCCCTATATTGCAGGGGCTGTGGCGGTGCTTGCCATCGTCGGCGGAATCGTAATCAGGAAGCACTCGCTCACCAGCACTGACGTACCTACCGTCTTCGAGCCTCTTGCCCAAAACGTCCATCCATACGGGCAGCGCATAGGAAACTACTCCGATACTTTAACCGCACGAACGGAACATCTCAAGTTCACGATCAACGATATAGAGTTAAGCGTCTATATTCCGCATAACGCAGAGCCTGTTCTGCAGGTGGGTGAGCCGGATATTCAAGATACCGATATAATCCTTACCGCTCAGGCGGCGGACATCAGGGCAGACAACGGAAAAATCAACGGAGCCTTCGTGCTGGCCGGAAAGCCATTGGCATGGGGCTTGTCTAAAAAAGGATATGTAGCCATCATAGACTCCCAGATAAGCGTAGGGGTGAGTGACAATTCTCCCCTTTTCGAAGAGGCAACAGCCCGGGGAGGGTACTTTTTCAGACAGTACGCTTTGGTGGACAATGGCACTCTCATAGAAAACGCCCCGAAAGGCAAATCCATACGTAAAGCCATCTGCGAGAGAAATTCTGAGATTCTGGTCATAGTCAGCGAGACTCCGGAGTCTTTCCACGATTTTGCCCAGACACTGATAGATTTCGGAGTAAACAATGCCGTTTATCTGGTAGGAGGCTACACATTCGGCTTTTATCGCGACTCTACCGGCACCGCCACACTGTTGTCTGAGGTGGATCGCACGCAAGTCTACAAATACGAAAACTACATCACTTGGAGGAAAAAATGAATATGAAAAGATTTCTTTATATCCTGGCTACAGCGGCAGTGCTCTGCTCTTGTGTCACATGCAAAAAACAATCTGAGCTTCAAAATCT
The DNA here is from genome assembly GCA_963615835.1 of Coprococcus eutactus. Lineage (GTDB taxonomy): Bacteria > Bacteroidota > Bacteroidia > Bacteroidales > UBA932 > Cryptobacteroides. The sequence goes on from CAVEIF010000028.1 coordinate 8,710, forward strand.
TGCAGACAAAGTGTGGGAATACTCCCAGACACATCCTGACGGCTTTACCATACATATTCCGGACTTTACCGAGCCCACTTACGGAATAGCCGTATCTTATGCCGCCACGCAGAACAGCCATTCCAGGGAATCTCTTCCAAAAGTTATCACGCACGCTCAGCAGCATGACGGTTATGTGGGCGGCTGGCTGGACACGGATTCGGGACTGTACTATTTCGACAGCACCAAGCTCTTTCCAGAAGACGAGAGGGAGCAAGCCATAGCCTTCGGTAAAGAAAACGGGCAGTTGTCGGCTTATGTGATTTCAACCGGAGAAAGCATTGACCTCACGCAAAACTGAGTTCGCATGTAATCAAGGTGAGACATAAATGGTGAAATATGTCCATACCTGGCGGAAAAGACATAGCGTATGAATGTCGCAGCAATTGCCCTTCCGGTCCTCGCTGACGCTCGCCTTCCACGATTCCGTAAGGCTGAACGCTATTCCCAATGAATTGTCGGAAAATTGTTTCCAAAGGTTGTTCGAAAGTGCGAAAATTGCTAACTTCACCCCCGACGAACGGGTAAATTATCTAGAAAATCAGAAAATGAGATTCGATTACGAGAATGTGATGGAGTACGCCAAGGAGCAAGCGAGAGATGAAGGCCTCGCGGAAGGGCGTGCAAAAGGTATGGCTGAAGGAAAGCGGGAGATTGCGAAAAAACTTCTGAATCTTGGTGATTCCATTGAAAAAATTTCCATTGTTACAGGACTTTCACAAGAAGAAATTCAAGCGTTATAGCTGATAGGCTACATAATAAAGAGGTCGGCGGAGTTCACACCCAGCCGACCTCTGACGTCTCCATCAAATATTTCAAGATTTTATCACAGAACGACGCCTATTCCGTTAGTTTATAAAGTTGTATGGCTTTTTGACCAGACTTATAATATCTGAACCTATTTTGGTCACTGTTTGCATTATATCTCAAATAAGCACCACCACTACTCTCCACTACAAAATCGCCATCTGTTGATATAGACAGCGTATTCGTATAAACCGTAGTAGTAGATGAATCAAGACCATTACTATCTGCAGTTTTTCCTATATAGTACCCGCTGGCAGATTTTATAGAACCTTTGGTGCCATCAATTGTGAATACAGATTTTAGCAAATTATCTGTGACCTCGATCTTCTTATCCGTGATAGTTACTTTTACAGTATTATTCGCAGCATCAAGTGAGGTCAACGAACCATCAAAAGCAACGTTACCAGTTTCATAGACTATCAGATATGTCCCCGTCCAATCCTCCGGAGTGCTTTCAACCTTTACAAAATAGGACACCGTCGCACCGCCTTGAGTCTGTTCAAGAGTAATGGTAGAGGTGAGCGATACGTCATCCTTATGCGTAATGACCAGATCGAGAGTCTTGATATCCGCTTCAGTTGTGCCGGCATTGGCCGCTACAGGATAAACAGTTATGGTACCGTTACCATCATCCGTAACATTCCAGTTACTGTCAGAAGCGCTTACGGAATATCCTGAAGCAGCATAATTTTGTGAGACGGTGATCGTCTTGGCATTGTCCTCTCCATACTCATCCGCCTTCCACGAAAGAGTCTCCCCATTTGCAGGAGTGGTTGTTAATTCGTGATAAACATTCTCATCGCTGAACGCGAGCTTAAGTACGGTAGGCTTAGAACTTTCAAAAACGATATCAGAAGTAGTAGTTATGGTCTTCACCAAAGTATGTCCCGCCGCGCCGGAAGACGTTACAGTCTCTACAGTTATGGTAATCGCAGATCCTTTATCGATAGTTACAGGAGCGACACTCAAGAATACGTTATTCTCGCCATCCTTTCCTATGCTGACAGGACCATTAACGGTATCATAGGTAGCAGTGATAACTTTAGACGTAGAGGTCGTGTTAGTTTTGGAATACACCCCTGTCTGAGGGTTCACCGCAATACGCCCGGCAATCTCACCTTTGGAAGTCTCTATCTTAAACGACTTTACTACCTCTCCATAGAATGCTGCAGAACTCAGGGCATCAAGTTCAATTCGGAAAACGCTTGAAAGTCGGGCAAAATACATATCCACCTCGTTAACAGCGGAAGCGTCAACGACCATACAGGTAGCCGGCTTCGCTATCAATATATCAGCTTTAGGATCAAAAGAATAACCTAATGTAGCATCATATGAAGGGCTTTGTGCCGACGGAACATCAAGACCTATAGTAATAACGCCATCATCTGCCTTATAAGACTTGGCTGCAGAAGAAGCAGGATAAAACGAGTAGAATGTGATTCCCTCTCCATCAGATAAAGTGACATCTCCTTCAAAAGCAGCCTCGGACCCGGTTTCAGCGGTATTTGTAAAAACAGCATCGGTCTTCAAATCTCCTTTACTGGTAGGAAGCGTAAAAATAACGCCCAATTCATCTCCTTTATTCCAATATGGAGCATAACTCCCGCTATCATACATTACTCCTGTCTTGGTCTGCGGAGTATCTGCATGAAGTACAAAATGAACCTTTTGAGCTCTATCCGTAGAGAGTGAGTTGTGCGAACATCCTACGACAGCAAAAAGTGCGGCCGAAGCGAAAACGGCGGATTTAAATAAACTTTTCATAGGGCAGATTAATAAGAATAAGTTCTGTCATCTTCTTCGTCACCGATAATGCCGGCATCATTCTTACTTCCCCACGATGGACTTTGGCACATTACGCCTTGGGCGCAGAGGTCAATCACCTGAACTGCAGGCGACTGATAATTTAAAGGTTGTTTTGACATAAGGTATTGAGTATTTGTGTTGAGACGCAAAAAGCGAGACCCCGACGCATCGGAATCTCGCATAACTAACTATATCTGAATATCTTAGGCTGCTACCCCCCCCCCTATTATATAAAAACAGGACGAGTTAGAATACATATTTCCACCTTTGAGATACATAATCCTTGAAATATGTCGCAAAGATAAACAATTTTTTAAAACACCTCACCTTCCGGAAGAAAGAATCATCTCGCGAAGCTCCTCATTAAAGGAATCCTCCTTCAAGAGGGCCTCCAGACTAATGTGCATACGGTAACGCCAATAATGCCTGCTCTCTGCGGGGACATTGATTCTCTCTGAAGAAGGATCCGCCTTTCGGAGGCTTCCGTCTATCGAGAGGTAATCCTGAAGCGGAAGAATGGTGAGCATGGCAGGAGAACAAAGATGCTGGCTGACTATGCATTTGCACAGCCAAGGCTCACAGAAATACGGCGCCTGCCCACAGAAAAGAGTATTATAAAACCTCTGCGACAGCTCCCTGTCCTCTTCCCACCATGCACGCAGAGGATTCATGTCGTGGGTGGACGTCGTGCACACGCACAGATACGGATAACGGGACGGATCTGCGAATTCCACAGTCGTGCTCTTTGGCATACGCTGAATCTCAAGGGAAAGAATCTTCTGATCCTCCATCACGGAAGCCACGCAATCCGGAATCATCCCCAAATCCTCACCACAAGCGAGCATGCCTGTAGCGTGAAGTAGCGAAGGAAGCTTGCTCATAGCCGATTCCCTCCAGAAATCATTATGACGGCGATAGAAAAAGTCATCGTGCAGACGGTTGAAAGCCTGCTGACGCGCATAATCCAGGCACGCAAATACTCTGGCGTTCTGTGCTGATATCCGAGGATGCCAATACCCCTGCCGCTGCGGGTCCTCCACGAAAAGGACATCGGTCGGATCATCACCCGGCGGCGTAACGAAAGCCCCGGACGCGACATCAAAACCTTGACGGGCAAGCTCCTCCGACGAATAAGGAAGGGCCGGGCGGAAATGCCCTAGGAGCCCGCTTTTCTTATCGAGCGGAATCTCCCATATACGGAAGAATCCCAGAATATGATCTATACGGAACACGTCGAAATACTCGGACATCTTCCGCATTCTCGCCTTCCACCAAGAGTATCCGTCCTTAGACATCTCCTCCCAATTATATGTAGGGAATCCCCAGTTCTGTCCTTCTGCGGCAAATGCATCAGGCGGAGCTCCGGCCGACCCGTTCATATTGAAGAGCTTTGGATACTGCCAGGCATCCACGCTTGTTCTGGATATGCCAATAGGCAAATCCCCCTTGAGCACCACTCCACGGGAATGGGCATACTCCCTTACCTCAGAAAGCTGCCTGTCCAGATGATACTGAACAAAATAATGAAATTCGACTTCCTGCGGATGAGCCTTGCAGAATTCCTCCACCTTGGATTCGGAATACTTGGCATACGCTCCCCAGCTGCTGAAATCAGCCGTGGCGAATTCATCGCGCAGAACGCAGAAAACGGCATATGGCCTGAGCCAATATGAATTGTCAGCAAAAAACGTCTTGTATTGCTCCGTATCGCGCAGCTCCGGGAACTTTTTAGCAAAGGCTTTGCGCAGAAATTCCGTCTTCAGCGAATTCACCCTCTCATAATCCACCTGTTCGAGCGAGTTAAGTTCTGCCTGAAGAGCCTTGAACGACGCGCTCCTGACTACCCCTGCAGCCTGAAGATTAATGAATTGCGGGTGTAGCGCGAAGGTGGAATTGGCATTATAAGGATAAGAATCGGTCCATGTGCGGGTCATCGTGGTGTCATTGACAGGAAGAAGTTGAAGGACGCATTGGCCTGTAAGAGAAGCCCAGTCTACCAGTTTTTTCAGATCATAGAACTCCCCTACTCCGAAATCATCCTCGCTGCGCAGCGAAAAAACCGGAATGGCCGTTCCCGCTCCGCGCCAGGCCCTGAAACCGAAACGGTGCTCAATATCGGCGATGACCACAGAACCTTCCTTAACGGAAGCCGGGCAGAAGCGGTTCTCTCCGCCCTCCCACTGTTTTATCTCCCCGCTATGACGGTCCGTAATAACAAACTTATATTCAAACGATTCCTTCTGATCGCAAGTAAACCTCCACTGAGGGAATCCGCTATCGTCAAGCGGAAGAGGCGTCTTCCAAGAATTCATCCCCTCACCCGTACCCACGATGCATACCTGTTCACTGCTTTCTACCACGGGAACATTGACCAGAATCACAGTTCTGCCCGCAAAAAGTGTCTGAGCGACATGCGGGGTTCTTCTGAATATACCTTTAGTAAAAGCAGTCGAATAAAACGGAGCGTCCGAAGGAGCATCCTGCCAATGATCCCGTACAAAGAGCACCTTCGAAGGCCGAACACCGTCAAGCGACAAGCTATGATGTCTCCATTCGCGCCTGAAGGAGCCGTCCTCGCGGACAATCCTATATCCATAACTGAGCAGATCACCTTCCCTGACCCGGGAGAGAGCGACGCTCCACTTTCCATCCGGGGATGGCTGCATAGGATAGGTTTTCTTCCCAAGGCAAAGCACCACGGACTCACCCCAGGAAGTATTATAGCTAATCGAAAAAATCACTTTCATATCTTCGTGTCATTTTATATGGTTACATTTTCTATTCTTATCTGAAACACTCCGGAAGGCGCGTGCACATCCACCACATCTCCCGCTTTTCTTCCCATAAGTGCCAATCCTATAGGCGACTTGAGAGAAATCTTACCTCGCTGCAGATCCATCTCGTGAGGACTGACAACAGTATAGCACATCTTCTGAGAAGTAGCCAGGTTAGTGAATTCCACCCGGCTGAGAAGAGTCACCTGCCCCTGCGGAAGAGACTTCGTATCCAGTACTCTGGAATACTGCAGCACCTTCTGAAGAAAGCGTATTCTGCTTATGGCTCGTGCCTGCGCCGCACGGGCGGCCCTATAACCGCAATTCTCGCTCAAATCTCCCTGCGAGCGTGCCTCACTCAGATCGTCCTTAATCTTAGGATAGTCTATATTTATAAGATGATTCAGTTCCTCGACCAACTCATCGTGCCTTTCTTTAGACAGATATTCCATAGTTACAATTCCATAACTTTCACGAAATTATAAAATATTTCAGATATGTGAAACCCCATCCTGAGCGACAAGCAGAAAAAAGCCCCACCGGATTTCACCGATGAGGCCACTTTTGTCCAATTCAAAATCTATCGTTCCAGAACAGTAGTTCTAATCCATACCTGATTATCAATGAAATTCTCCCAGCGGACAAATTCCAGATACCATGAATAGAAACTGCCCTTCACCTCGAAATAACCGCGTCCGACAGACTTAGGGCCAATCTCTGAAGATGATTTCGCATAGTAACCGACCGAACTGTCGAGTCCCACGACATTCTTGTCGGCAGAGTATCCTTTACTCTGAAGAGTGACTATAAGCTCCTGGTCAGGTAGCGTAGCAATACTGATCTTGCATCCGGCCTTCGTTCTAAGTATCTGAGCCAAAGTCAAATCTGTGCCGGCATAATAATCAAGAATCTTCTTTGCCTCGCCCGGAGTGAGTGACTTGTTGTAGCACTCGATCTTGTTAGGTCCATAGATGAAGTCCATGTCATCAGAATATTCTATCCATTTACGCGGAATCGGGCTCCAATACGGATTCTTATATATGCCTGAAGTAACTATCGAGAAATTGGCAACGTCCATTACGAAATGATTATCCGCAATCTGGCATATGACTTTATCGTCGTGATGCTCGACAGGATTATTCTTGATATACTCGGAGAACTGCTCGAATCTCTTGATGTTCTTATCGAGAATTGTGGCCTTTGAGCTTTCATCAATATCTTCTCTGAGCATATGATAAAGCTGTGTAAGGTACAGATTCTGTGCGGCTACGGCTATATCGCTGGCACGAAGAGCCTCTCTGACAGCATAACCCTCACCTTCCCACGCTGTCGTATTGAAAGTATACAGGTCATACATATTGTATATGTCTCTTTGCTCTATCACCGTGTTAAGCAGGAAATCTATGAAATTAAGACCCTGAACATAAGGTGGATTACCGCCTACATTGTGTGAAGCCCAGTCCTTTATGATAGTGGCGACGTCCTCCTCCGTCTTGGCATTGCTCAGACGGATGTAATATTCAGAGTTATAGTTGGTGAGCTCGCTGACATACTTGCTGCGTTCATTGAGCTTGGCCTCATAAGTAGTGTTCTTATAAAGAAGGGTCATCTGGTTAAGCTGCTCAGTGATGGAATTCATCATGTCAAGCAGATCGTCAAGAGTAGTCGTCGACCCTGAAGGCGGAAACAGCATATCCAGAAGAACGCTTACCCCCTTGCCCCAGGCTGTAGAGGCAGCCGTCTTGCCTGCCCACTCGAGGAATTCCAACCAGTCGAAATCGGCGGAAAGGGATACTGTCGAAGCCAGTTGCATCTCGGAGTATGCCCTCGGGCCGACGAATTCCTTATCCTCCGAAAGCAGAGACGGGCCATAATTGAATGACTTATAATAGTCTATAGCATTAGAAGTGAGAACATACTGGCTTTTACCATCTGTAGAATAGATAACAGAACCGCCATCAGAAGCGAATGTGTACTGCTCACCGTCCAAAGTGACTACGAAATTCTTTGAATTGTTCTTAGCGTCGCTGACAATCTTCACATCAGAGACTTGCTTTGATTTTACGGTATAACCTTCCGTCAAAGAGTACTCCATATCGTAGAATTCGGCAGTAGAACCGGTCACATTGACGAGTTTTACCGTAGTACCTGTTTCAGTAATTGTCATCGGACCTTCCCACACTCCCTTGAATGCGGACGGAGATTCTGTATTATGGCGTTTGCATCCCATAACAGCGGCAATTCCCAAAAGAATGGAAATACCTTTAAGAAAAGTTTTGTTCATAATTAACCTTCGTTAAAAAATTTCGCAAAAATAAGCATTTTCCGGAATTATGAAACGACTTTTTCTTCTTATTCATATACTGGGCGGACAGGAAGCAGAGACCCGTTTGGCGAAAGTGTGCGCAAAGAAAGATTATCAAGGTACGTCATCTTACCGTCGGAAATCGTCGAACTCCAATAGTAGCAGGAGCGTCCGACATACCTGTCGCGGCCATTGTCCTTCATCCCGGCACAAGGCAGGAAAATGGCATTCAAGGTGCTTCCGGAGATGCGGCACCGGCATTGCATGACGCCTCGTACTGCTCCCCATACTCCAAGGCCAAATTCAGAAACTCGGCGTCGGAGATGCCTTCCGCTACAGAAAAATTGGAGCTTGACA